>LFWW01000001.1 GCA_001273385.1 miscellaneous Crenarchaeota group-6 archaeon AD8-1
TAAGTAAAGGGGATATTACTCCGAAAATACTCCCTATTCGAATCCAAAAGGCTCTCTTTGACCTCAACAAGATTAATGTCTTGAATATTGTATAATTGCTCGGCTTTAAGATTTTTTCCTAAAGAAAGAATAAGATAAGAAAAATCGCAGTTCAATTTGGCTTTTTTTAACTTTAAAAACTTTTATCTTTCCAAGTCAATCAAACAAGATTTGGAATGAGTTCGATTAATTTGATATAAATACTTTACTTTTTTTGGGTAGGAGTCTTTAAATTCAGAATCCAAACATTTATTTTCATATAACATCCTTAAATTTTGCAATGATTATCGATGGGAAGAGCAAGACAAAAAAAGCAATACCTGGATTCACGGCGTTTGTTCCATTTGGAATAATCCTAATTCACCGTGATAAGCCAATTATGTCGCTAAAGTGGGTTTTGTTGGTCTTGTTTCTTGAGACAGTCGCTATAACCACAATATTTACAAATATACAAGCAAACGATCCTGTATGGGCTTTATTTGGAGTTTGGGCCTTTATTATCGTTTGCAGACCCATTTATTTTTTATTAAGTCGAGCTAAAAGAACTAATCAAAATCAAAAGAATTTTGAAAAATTAACCTTTGGCAACTTATTCAAACTCTGCTTAGAAAATAATTTTGCTAATTACAGAATCGGACTATTATCTTGTATTCCATTGGTTGTACAAGCCCTTGTAGGGGGCTCAATTATTTACACTATATACGGAGGCGATTGGGTAATGCACACTCTAGCAGGATTTGGAATAGGCGCTGCAGCCTTTTTAGCTTATCGAACCTCTCTTGATAATTATAGCTACCAAAGATTATACTCATATTTTAAATTAGATAATATTCGCCTTCCTAAAATTGAGAGAAAGACAGGCTCTTTAGAATTTGTGATCTTTAGTGTAATAGTCGTGGCTTTCCTCTGGGAGTTGCTTGAATATACAGTTTTTATGATAAATCCAGCAAATTCATTAAGAATACATGCCGAAACATTATTCAACAGAACTATGGATTTTGGAGTTGCAATTTTTGGAGCAATCATTGCATGGTATCTAATCAAATATAGATTGAAATGGTTCTAATTTTACAAAGCAAAACCATCATACTAATAAAGAATAATTTAAAATTTTTTATTTTCAGAAATAAGAGCAATTAATTTTTTTTAGTTGTATCTGATTGTTTATCTTGTTGCATTTTCTTCTTATTTTCAATAGGTTAAAATAAAAAAACAAAGGAAGGGTAGAGATATTATTTATACTCTATTTTTTTAGGGAAAATAGAGAGGATATCTGTAATTGTTACTCTCCTATTAATCCAACTATTAACGCGTGTACTCCTTGTAATAAAAGACCTATTACCAATAGAATTACTAATATTGTCTCGCCAAAGGCAGGCCATACTATTACAGAAATCGCTAAGACAACAGCTAAAATGCCAAGTACTATCACAATTCCTTTTGATAATTTTGGCATTTTTGGTGACATTCCTGCCATTGCTGCAGTAGCTGCTCCGCCTACTATTAAACCTACAGCGAATAAGATAAGTTGTACAGCAATTGTGAGGTTTGGATAAAACCAAGCAATAAAACCAAGAGCCAACATTGCAATACCACCGATTACCATTAGAGCACGACCTCCTGAACTCAGATCAGGTAAGCCTACCCCCACTACTAAGAGTTCTATTCCAGCAACGATTAATGTTAAGGAGATCCATATTACTATTGTAAGTAAACCTAATTCGGGAAAAGCTATTACCGCAAATGCTAATATCAAAATCAAGATACCGAGGATAACAGATAGAGCACGGAACCAACCTGGTGCTTTTTCTGGAGTATTTTCTGTACTCAATATATCACCTCCACCAAATTTCTTCTATTCTTTCCCTTCTTTATGGGTTAGAGTATTTAAAACCTTTCAATAAGTTTAAGTCTATATATTTAAGCATGTAAATTAAAAAAATTAAGCAAGATTGTATAGTGATATTAAGAGCAACTTAGGTTGATCTTATTTGTGTTTTTGGATAATACAAAAACTATAGATCTCTGATAATGAGTTTTTTAAAATAACACTGACTAAATAAAAAATTACCATTCAATTTATATTATATTAACTTGAAAGAAAGAATAGGATGATAGATACTGGTTTTCAAGTCCTAATTCTAATTGGATCGCTTGTTGGTTTAGCTTCCTCAAGTCATTTTGCAGTAAAGTCAATGGAAGACATTGCAGAAATAACTGGATTAAGTGATATGGCTGCTGGATCTATTATTCTAGCTGTGCTTACTTCTGCTCCTGAACTCTTTGTTGCGATTTTCTCAGTTACTGGGGGCAACTCTGCAGTTAGTATTGGTGATATATTAGGATCAAATATCTTCAATATAGGTGCCATTTTGGGTTTACTTGGTATGTTGGGTTATCTTAGGCTTTGTTGTAGCGATATAATTTTGGACCTAGCTGATACGCTTTCAATCGTATCTCTTATACCTTTGTTCTTGGTAGCAACTCAGTATTTCTCTTTCGAGATACCTAGTCAACTGATAGGTTTAATTCTTCTGATTATTTTTATTATAAACACTTATTTGTTGTTGAAAAAGAAAAATAATAAACCTAAGCCTGTCTGTGAAATTCAACAAACTTGTAATTTGCAAAAAGAAGGTAAATCAAATCCTGAATTAGATTGCGATATGGGGAAAAATACACGTATAAACAAAACTAAGACCGTTATAATTCTTATTTTGAGTTTTGCTTTGGTAGTAATATCTGCTCAGTTTACTGTGTACTCGGCTTCAAACATAGCTATTGCTTTTGGTGTTCCTGCAATTTTGGTAGGCGCAAAACTTGTATCAATTGGCACATCTCTTCCTGAACTCACTTTAAATCTTGAAGCGGTAAGAAGAGGTAGAGTTCAACTAGCTATTGGAGGCGTTGTTGGTTCTAATCTTGTAAATATAACCCTCATATTAGGTTTGGTTCTTTTGGCTTCGCCATTCCAGGTTAATCCTTCGGTTTTTCTAGAAATTCTCCCATTCTTGTTGATAACCACAATTGCATTTTGGAGATTTGTAACGAAAGGAGGAATTTCAAGAATCGAAGGGGGTCTTTTATTATTATCCTATTTGGCCTTTCTAATATTGGTCGCTTAATATCAGTAGATTGCCTTTTTTAATAGGCTTTGTAAAAAATCTTTACAATATATTTAAGTTATTTATTATAAATTAAAAAAGCATCTAAGGGTGTTTGCAAAGGTGAAGATGAGAATTTTAAAATTAAACTCCTCCTTAATCAAAGAGATGTTGCTTGGTCAATGTAATTGGATAAGCAACCTTCCAAATGATTTAGAATTAATAGATATCACATTCGACGTATTTGCTGGAAAAGCTACGTTTTTAGTTAGAAGTGATGTTTTTGAGGATTTAGAAGAATCCTATCCTATTCCGGAATTTAATCTAGAATTCAACAAATCTACGAAAAAAGCACCGGAGTCAATAACTAAATTTCAAAAAAAATATGAGGTTGATGAAGGAAAAATCATTGATTCAAATCAAGAGATTAATGCATTTCAAAAGGAATTCAGCCCTGAACAACGTGAATTATTGAATTTTCAAATTGAGGGTGATTATCTAATAGTCAAACCTGTAAAGTATTTGAAAAACGAATGGAACGATATTAATGTAGTAGTGAAAAATATCGGTGGAGAATGGGTGAAAGGTAGCATAATAAGTTATTGGAAAGTTCCAATTCGTTAAATATATTTTTAGGCTTTTATTAGTATCAAAACAATTTTTAGATTTTATAATATACTTCTTAGTAATTATAAAGTTCCCAAAGGAAAATTTTGTGTTTGTTCGCTTGTTGATTCTTATATCGTAAAACTTAATATATAATACTGTGTTTATTTTTTTAGTGATTTAATTGGCCAGAGCCGCTTGGGTAGCTCCGCTTTATATATCTGTGGCATGGACGTTAATGATAGCCTACCAAATATTTACCAGAACTGCCGTTTCAACAATAATTGCAAATTTAACTCCATTCATTCCATCAATAGGATCTTGGTTAACCTCTAAAATTGAATTAGTTATTTTTATTTATGGCTTCGCCTGGGTTTTTTTGTTGTCTTCTGCAATACCAGGAGCAATACTTGGGAAAGAGAGAGGCGTTTTAGTTCAATTTTTTCTTTGTTTGGCTCTAACCTTCTTATCAATAATAATGGTGGATGTTTTAGCAACTTATGCTAATCTCTCAATTGACAACTTTTTAGGTTTATCCTTGTTTTTTAATAATCTTGTTTTAGCTTCTCTTTATTTGGCTATCCCTTACATTTTGCTGATCGGACTAGATATACAATCAAGACGTGATGAAAGAAATAGGCAAGATCTAGAGCTACTTACTAATACCTATTTGGAAAACAGCCCAATTGAAGAAAAATAATAAAAATCGAATAAAAAATTTTTTCACTTCAAAGAACTTGTTTGTAGGTGATTGTTGTAAATAGGTTGTTTTTAGTACATATGTCGATTTTCGCAATATGTCGAACTTAAAATAAGTTATATATTGAGTCTTGCGATACAAGTTGTATCTAAGTAAAACACAAGAACAGAACTACACAAATACAATGAGATGAAAAAGATGCAACTCGAAAAAATAATAATAAACTGGGATCTTCAATCAACAAAAGAAAAAGAATGTTACATACAAGATTTATCTTTAGAAGTTACAAATATAATTCAAGAAAGTTTTGCATCAATTTTCGCTCTACCAAATTGCAATAATATATTTTATTACCTAGAAAAAAACCATGGAATAACAAAACAGAACCTAAATGAAAATATTGAGAAATTTGTAACTGTTATAGAAGAATTATTTGGTCCTGCAATAAAATTAGTTGAAATCAAAATAATCGAGCAAATTCATAAAAAAATCAAAAATTTTGATCACACTCCCAAAAAAAATGATTTATTTCTTAGAGACTATTTAGTTGATTTATTCTCCCATTTATAAAAATTTATTATATTAACATTTTTTTTCTGGAAAATAGCATAAAATAATATAACGCTTAGCGATATCTTTTTTCTTACCCTTTCATTTATTTAAATTATGAAAAGGTGTAAATGTGATTCAAAACTCTGAAACTATATCACCAAAATTGCTAAATCAAGTTAAAGAATATTGCCAACAAATCGCCAATTCCAAAAAAATAAAGGCAATATACCTTATTGACAATTTTTCAAATAATGGAAAAAAATCAAGAAAACAAATTGAAGCAGTTTTAATAATAAAAGACTTTCAACCAAGAATATCAACTAATGTAAGATCTTTTAATCAAAGTAATATTACTGTTTTTGCTGTTGATCAATGGATATTTGAAAGAGATACTCAAAGAGGCTTTCTAGGTGAATCATTATCAGGCAATCTTGTTTTTTCTTATTTTCCTATTTTAGGAAAAAATTTCTTATTTTTGCAAGAAATATGCATAAAAAAAAGATTAATTATAGAAATGTTGGAAAATATTGTTCAAAATTATCCTAAATTATCATATAATATAAAGATAAAACCAGAGTATTTTATGTACAAAGCAATCCTTGATCGTGTAAAAATTTTTCCTCCTCTTTATAACAGTCTATCAGATCTAATTACCAAATCTGCTCCTCAAGAAAAAGTTGATTTAATTCTTAGCGGATATATTAAAGCTATAACAGAACTTGAAAATGAGAATAAACTTTTTTTCTCAAATAATTTTGTGTCTCTTAAAAAACAATTTATTGAAAAAAACAAAAATCCTACAAAATACATTAAGAACTTGGGAAAAGTACCTTCCAGAGGTATTTTCACTTCTTTTTTCTCGGTTTATTCTCAATTACTAAAGTTATTTTCACAGAGAACAAATATTCTACTTAATTTTAGAAAATTTAACAACTTCAAAGGAATAGATCATGATAGAAATATTGTTAATCCTCAAGAGTATCTTTTCATTCAAATAAACCATAATATATGCTCATTGGCAAATGGTGCAGATATGTTAACCTTTGCAAAAAGACATCTGCCCTCAGAAAACAAGGCAGATATTAAATTTGATTCAATTGGTGGCATATTAAATGATGTTTACATAATACGAACCTTGTCTGAAAATACAGAAAAAAAGATACTTGTGAAACAATTCAAAGAATGGTCTGGTTTTAAATGGTTTCCTTTATCATTATGGGCTATTGGTACCAGAAATCTTTCAGTATTAGCTAAGACTAGGCTTGCAAATGATTATTCAATTAATGAATTTTTAAGAGAGAACGGTTTTAGAGTTCCAAAAATTTTACATGTAAGTCTTAAGAAGAGATTACTTTTTATGGAATATATCGAAGGAATAGATTTAAGCATATTAATTAAAAATATTTTAAACTCGACTTCAAATTTTGAAGCTCAACAAGATCTATCAATAATATATGAAGCTGGAAATATTCTAGCTAAAATACACTCTATTAATGTGACATTAGGGGATACAAAACCTGAAAATGTTTTGCTTGATTTGAATCGAAAAATCTATTTGGTAGATTTTGAGCAAGCTTCTCATGGTGGAGATAAAACTTGGGATCTGGCAGTATTTTTATATTTCATGGGTCATTACATTCCACCTTTTACAAATAAACAAGTTATTTTAAATTTGGTCAATGCGTTTTTAGACGGTTATCTTCAAGGAGGAGGCAATATTGAGGATATTAATAAAGTGAGTTCTCCAAAATATTCAAGACTTTTTAGTATCTATGTTCTCCCAAATGTGTTGATGTTGATCTCGCAAGTTTGTAAAAAAGCAAAATTAAGTAAACAAACTTAATGCCTCTTATTTAGTTGATTCTTCACAAGATTATTCTAAAATTCGATAAAAACTATTCAACGAAATCATAGAAGTATTTTCTGATATGAGTAACACTACAATTTTATATTTATTTTAAGATCTATATATAATTGAAAATGAATGATAAAATTCGTTATTATAAAGGTGTTAATAAAGTAAAAATTGTTACTGAAAGCGTTGGATATTATATAATTGAGGCCTTGGAACCTTTTGAAGACTTCATAGACGGAAAGAAAATAAAAGTTAAGATAGGTGAACAACGCATTGTTGAATCTGATACTCTTTATTCAGAGATGACTTACCCTTCTCCAATTCAAGAACATGCCTATGAATTGAAGATGGAAAAGAAACTAAAACAGTTTATAGATCAAAAACAGAAGAAAAAATAGGATTAGAAAATTGTAATTTTCAGTAATTGACTTTAGTAAAGAATAATCTTGTGGATTTATTACAAGATTTAAATTGGACAGAATATATTCTCCCTTTATGAGGAAAACTATTTGTCATCTCATGTGATTGAAGAAGAAAATCATGTACTTTTATGTTTGGATTCACGAAGAACATATCTAGTTAAAATTGAAAAAGGAAAAACTTTCCATACACATAAAGGTTACATCCAATTAGAAGAATTGATAGGAAAACCTTTTGGATCAATAATAGAAACCAATTCAAATGTAACCTTTGCAGCTTTAAGACCAACTTTAGAAGATTATATAATGAAATCCTCACGAAAAACTCAAATAACCTATCCTAAAGATGCTGCATTGATAGTTTTATTTAGCGGAATTAATTCAGGAAGTCGTGTAGTTGAATCAGGAACAGGAACAGGAGCACTTACTACAGCTCTTGCTCATTTTGTAAAACCAGAAGGAAAGATTTACACATATGAACTTCGAGAAGAATTCAAGCTAAATGCGCAAAAAAATTTGAAAAGAGCAAATCTATTGGATTATGTAGAATTAAAAAGCAAAGATATAACCTGCGGAATTGAAGAAAGAGATATAGATTCAATAATATTAGATTTAGCTACCCCTTGGTTAGTTATTCCTCATGCCTATGAATCCCTAAAACCATCAGGCACAATTGTTTCTTTCAGCCCTACAATTGACCAAGTTGTCAGAACTACTGAAGCTCTAAGAGATTACAACTTTACTTTTATTGAAACTATAGAATGCTTAATAAGAGCAATGCAAATTTCCCGAGGAAAAACCCGACCCCACACAATGATGACAGGTCACACGGGATATATCACTAGAGCTCGAAAAACAATAAAAAACGATTACTCACAAGAAATAATCGAACATAACGATTGAACTATTCTTTGTTTATAGTTTGTCCCTGAGTAATTCCCAAAGACCAGAAAGCCTCTTTTAGTTGTTTTCCACGTGTAAACCCATAATAGAAACCCATTATAGTGGCAAAATAAGGGATTAAAAGATTATTAACAGCTTTATATAATATTGGATTTTGAATTCTATTTTTAAGAAAAGTTGGTTTCCAAAGTCTAATATTATATTCCCAGCATTTGATAAAAAGATCCCAACGTGCTTTTGATAACGAATCAAGATCAGCTCCTTTATTATTCATCAAAACACAGTTTTCCAAAGGCACAAAAAATAATGGAACATAAAATGCTTTGAAATTCTTCAACTTATCCATCAATTCGATGGTTTCTAGAACATCTTCTTCATTTTCATCTGGAAGTCCAATAATTAAAGTAGCTAAAGGACACCAACTATTATCATTTAAAATTCCAAAAGCACTTGTGATAATATCCTGCCATTGTTCAGGTTTATACGGTAGCATTTTGCCCGCCATATATTTTTTCATTAAACGTGAACTTCCAGTTTCAATCCCTGTTTCAGCAGTAATTATGTCTTTTTTTCCAAAACAATAAACAGTATGTTCAATCAAAATATTTGTTAACTCTTTGATCATTTCTGGACTATTTACTACTGGAGCTAATGAAATGTGCGATGCTTGAATACCTCTCACGCCATTATTATTTGCAATATTCTTAATTAAATTGATAACTGCCTTTTTATTGGGTTTAAACTTACTATCTTTTGATCCATACAAAAACAAGTCCTCAGTTACCAAGGTAATATGTTCGCTTCCTTCTTGAATAGTAAGGTTCACTTCTTTCATTATTTTTTCTAATGGTATATCGACTTTGTGCTGAACAGTAGGAGTACAAAATTGGCATTTTCTGCCGCATCCCTTTGATATTTCAACAGCACCATGTATTGCCGCATGTTTACAGATCGGCATTTTTTCATAATCCCACTTTGATAATGAGTTAACTTCTCGAATAATTCGTGGGATTTTTTCATTATTAACTACTTTTTTAAAAATCTCAACAATTGTACTTGGATTATTCCCAATAAAAACGGAATCTATACTATATTTATCTGTCATCTTTTTTCGTTCCAATTGCCAAGCTCCAAACCCTCCTGCAATCAATTTTGGTTTGAATTTTTTAATTGCGGGATTAGAAATAAGCTTTTGGAATTCCAAAGAATTCAGTGGTTCTCCTCCACCTATTATTGAAGAATAGGTTTTACTTACATAACCCATGCCTGTTGGGTCCATTGAAGAAATTCCAACAACTTTTGTTTTTGGACCAATGAATTGGTCTAAATTGTCTGGATGAACTACAGCAACCTCGGATTCTGAAAAACCGTTTTCCAGCAAGATTGCTTCAACTTTTCTTAGGCCATAAGGTGCATATTTAGCTTTCCCATTTGGATAAGATTTAACAGCTGGATATAGTCTCCTTTTTGCAAATCCCAAAGGAATAGGTCCTATGCCAAAACCCGCAGAAAAAGCTATAAACGGATTATTAAAGAAGTCGCTCATTTCAGTAGCTGAAGCTGTTAGCACAATTTTAACTCCTAGCTCCGTTGTTTTTATTCCCTTTCACTTCCTTATGGCGAATAGAAAAAAACAATGTTTTAATCTATTATTAAAAATTGCTGTTTTTTTAGCTTTTATTTCAAACATAACATTATAAAGGTGCCGTCCGAGTAACTCTGAACTTTCATCCTATTTGTCAAGCTAATGCCTTTTCATCATCCGGCAAGAAATATATAGAAAATATGAATAAAAGTTTTCTTAGAATAGCCTTAGTGTTCAAATAAGTAAAAATAATCAAAATAAACCATATGATGCATTTTCCTATATTGGTTAGATTTTGGATTGAGGTTTTTTTATGAATTGATTTATATTTTCGACGAAAAGTTATTAAGTAATTGGATATTCTTCTAATCGGCAAGAAAAATAACTTGGACTATGTATACGCTTAATTATTAAAGCCATCCCTTAGGGAATAAATGGTCCTATGAACTAAAAAAGTTAAAATAGTGGTATGAAGAGGTGAAAATGTATGGAATACGTTTATGCTGCAATGCTCCTTCATAAAGCAGGAAAAGAAATAAGTGAAGAAAATGTCTCAAATATATTAACAGCTGCAGGGATTACTGTTGACGCTGTAAGGGTAAAGGCTTTAGTTGCTTCTCTAAGTGAGGTTGATATTGATGAAGCAATAAAATCTGCACCTACAATGATGACTGCTCCAGTGAGCGCACCAGAAACACCAACTAAATCAGAAGAAAAGAAACCTAAAGAAGAAAAGAAACCTAAAGACGAAAAGGAACAAGAAGATGCTGCTCTTGAAGGTTTAGGTGCTCTATTTGGGTAAGAAATTTTAAATACCCACTTTTTTAAATTTATTTAATTTACTATTTTTAATTCTTTATTTTTCATAGAATTATTTGTTTGATATAATTCCAAAAATTATTTTTATTTAATGGAAAGTGTAAAACTGAAAGACGAAATATTGAATTTACTTTACTATTTTATTAATTTGTGTTCAAATTAAAGATTGCTAGACTTGAAAAAATTGCTTCTTCAGTTCTAATCGTTTTAGTTCCTTGATGGGGAATGGTATTTATAATAAATTCTGCATGCTTAATTAGATCAATCCCCTCATCTTTTGCAATTTCAAACAATCCTCTATTAGGACTCCCAAATTCAATAATAATGTTATTAGCACTTTTCCATCTTGCAGCAAACTCTTTCATACACTGTACGAAATTAGTACCTTTTTTTGAAGTGGCTATAATAAGATCGAATTCCTTATCTAGAACTATTGTTCCAAAAGAATTTTTCTCTGTGATAACAGAAAATCCCCAATAAAAGGGAATTTCATTTTTATCAACAGATTGAACTTCAATACGCTTATCTTTTTTTATAATTTGAGTAGTAATAATATCTCCAACCTGATAATTCATTTCTCTTAGAAGTGAAAGTTTTTCAACACCTATATCTATAAAAAAGCCATCTTTTTCTTTGCTTAGAACTACTCCATCGCGGTATTCCCCAATTTGTAATTTTCTAGATTTGCTTTTAATTGGATGATTTGGAGTTTGTAGAGGAGGAAGAATCCCTGCAAATTTTAGTTTTGAATCTAATTTGAAGAGCCTCTTTCTCAGATATTGAGGGGTCTGCATATATCTCAATATAGTTGTTATTAAATCAATTTCTTTTCTTTGATCGGTTTCATTTCTATCAGGATAAATAATTATGTTTTGAACTCGAAAAACTGCAGCTGCTCTTCCAATCAAACCTACCTTAGCAGTTTTTTCCCTCAAGTGTGGTGTATCTGAAATAATTGAGGCAGGTATCGCAATAGTTAGATTCTTTGCAATCATTGTATAAAAACTCCGAGTAAAAAATATATGATTTTACGTTTAGCTTAAAAGTAGTATTTGAAATATAAAAGTGAAGTTATTCAGGTGAAAGTCATTGGTTGTATCAATTTTAGATAAAACATCTCAAATAAAGAAGATAGACAAGACTGATATGTTATCATTTCTTGAAAATGTCGCTTATCACTATAAAAAAGCTGAAAAAATTTCAGAAAATATTTTAATTAATTTTCACAAACCTTCTAATATTATACTTGGCGGTATGGGAGGTTCTGCAATTGCTGGAGAGATTTTTAAAGATTGGGCAAAAGAAAAAATCGATATTCCAGTAGAAGTTGTTAGAGATTATTATTTGCCTAATTATTCGAGTGAAGAAAGTCTTGTTTTAATACTTAGTTATTCAGGTAATACAGAAGAATCTCTTAGTGCATTTCTACACTCATTAAAAAAAGGTTGCATGACATTTTGCATAAGCTCTGGAGGTAATTTAATAGAATACTCCAAAAAAACTGCTACACCATACCTATGCATTCCAACTGGTATGCCTCCTCGTGTAGCCCTACCTTATTTATTAACTCCATTACTAATTGCAATTAAAAAATCTGGCTTAATTAAAGGAATTAAGGATGAACTAGCTGAAGCTAATAAAATATTGGCACAATTAAGTAAAGCTAACTCCTGTAAAACCCTAACAAATGCCAACTATTGCAAGAAATTAGCTTTAGAATTGAATGGTAAAATTCCAGCAATTTATGGTTTTGGAATTTTTGCTAGCGTTGCCCATCGGTATAAACAACAATTCAATGAAAACAGTAAAATTCCATCAAAATTTGAAGTATTCTCTGAGCTTAATCATAATGAAATTGTGGGTTGGGAGCAAAAATCAAAATTCTCCAAATACTATTCTATAATTTTTTTAAGAGATAAAAATGAACCATATCAAATTAAAAGTAGAATAGAAATGACAAAGAACTTGTTGCCTTCAGATTTGAAAACATTTGAAATTTGGAGTCAAGGTTCGAGTGATTTAGCAAAAATATTATCAACAATTTGTTTAGGTGACTTTACTAGTGTCTATCATGCAATTCTAAATAAAATAGATCCTACACCTGTAAAAACAATAAATCAGCTCAAAGAAAAGCTTGGAAAGCTTCATACAAAAGAAAAAATTCTAAGAGAGTTAGAACAATATTCTAAATAAGATTCAAGTTTAGCAATTTTCCTCTATAAACGCTTTGAATTTTTCCTTAGTATCCTTAAGAGATTCCATCTTTGGGGGCTTTTTAAAAGCATAAGCACAAATTGGAATTATAGCACCTTTAAGTTTTTTCTCCATTGCCAACTTCATTGCTCTGGACACATCAAAAAGAACTGAACCTGCATTCGGTGCATCTACAGTTGAAAATTTAAGGTCAATTTTCATTGGAGTATTAAGGAAATATTTTCCACTGATCCAAAAGTAACTATCGCGTTTGTTTTTAAGAAAATCTACGTAATCTGTTGATCCTGCTACTATTTCAGCTTTATAAGGAAGAACCGAAGCTACAGAATTGGTTTTTATCTCTCTCTTAACTTTTCTAGTTCGATCAAGAGTATCCATCGATTCTGCTCCGCCACCAACGTCTAATTGGTAGGTTTCAACTATCTGAACTCCATTATTTGACAATAAACTAAGAAGTGTTTTATGAAGAGCAGTAGATCCAACCTGATCCATAAGATCATCACCAACTAATGGTAGTCCTGCATCCTCAAACTTTTTTGCCCATATTGGATCACTAGCCAAGAAACTTGGAGTTGCATTTATAAAACCACACTCTGCATGCAATGCCTGATTAGCATAATATTTTGTTGCCTCAAAAGCTCCGCTTGGAAGAAGATTGATTACCACATCAGTACTTTTTTCTTTTAGTATTTCGCTGACATTAGAAGCAGGTTCATTGCTAACCTTGATCTTGTCTTCAACTCCTTTTCCTATACCATCCAGAACTTGACCTTTACTTACTATTATACCTGTTAAGGGAACATCAGAAATTTTTGGAACATTATTTAATCCTGAAAAAATAGCTTCTGATAGATCCTTTCCCACTTTATCTTCATCGATATCAAAAGCTGCAACAATACGAATATCTGAAGGAGTCATGCCCCCCAATGAAGGGTTCTGCAATCCGATAGAGATATCCTCTTTTTCTATATTTTCATAGTGATTCAAACCTTGAACCAGAGCTGAACAACAATTCCCAACACCTATGATAGCAATTTTTACTTGTGACAATTTGATCACCCATATTGGCTTTCTTATTAGTGATGTTCCTATAAAAAGCATCCCTCAATAACTGTCATTCTACTGCTTTGCAAAATGAACCTTTAATTAATTACTAAATCATGCTAAATAGAAGGTCTCTTCTTGAAATAATTGCTAATTAAAGGGAATCTTTTAATTTTATCATTTTCCATAAGCTAAAAAGGTTATTGTTATGGATAGCAGTAAATCGAGTGATACTTCCTCAAAGATTAATGAGTTAGCTCGAAGACGGGGTTTTTTTTGGCAATCATATGAGATTTATGGCGGTGTGGGAGGATTTGTGACTTATGGTCCTTTAGGAACAAGATTAAAACTAAATATCGAAGCAAAAATTAGAGATATTTTTATTAAGAAACTTGGGATTTTTGAAATTGAATCTTCTGTCATTTCTCCAGGTCAAGTCTTTGAAGCATCTGGGCATGTAAATCACTTTAAAGAGTTTATGGTAAAGTGTTCGAATTGTGGTAAAGGATTTCGAGTTGATCAAATAATAAACGAAAAATTAGGAATCAGTTTGCTTGAAATCGAAAAGATGGATTTCGCTGAAATAAAAAAAGTTTTTAGAAAAAATATATTTGATTGTCCTGAATGTAATAATGCTCTAAAAGAGCCTACTCAATTTTTAACTATGTTCAAAACAACTATAGGTCCTTATTCTAAAGCAATCGGTTATGGCAGACCGGAGGCTGCACAAAGTATCTTTGTGGAATTCAATCGTTTATATAAAATGGCTAGAGAAAAACTTCCTTTTGGGGTAATTCAAATTGGTCATGCACTAAGAAATGAGATTTCTCCCCGTCAAGGTTTAATTAGACTAAGAGAATTTACTATTGCAGATCTTGAATTCTTTTTTAATCCAGAAGAAGCAAATTGCAATTTTATTGATGAGGTAGAAAGTGAGGTTTTGCCTATTTTATTAGCTGTTAATCGTAAGAAAGGTATAGAAGAAATATCTAACTTCACTGTTAGAGAGGCTTTGGAAAAGAAGATTGTTTGTTCTGAATGGCAAATTTTCTTTATGGTAATGGCTATGAAGCTTCTTTTGGAGATTGGAATTCCCATTAAAAATCAGCGATTCATTGAAAAACTCCCTTGGGAAAAAGCTCATTATGCAACTCAATGTTTTGATCAAGAAGTATATGTTGATCGTTGGGGTTGGATAGAGGTATCCGGTCATGCTTACCGCACTGACTATGATCTAAGGTGTCATATGGATGCGAGTGGAGCAGATTTTAGAATTTTTAAGGAATTTGAAAAGCCTGTTGAAGAAGTTAATTATTTACTAAAACCAAAAATGAGTTTAATTGGTCCAAAATTCAAGGAAAAAGCTGAAGAAATTATTGCTGATTTATCTATTGTTCCTGTTAAAGAAGTACTTGAGTCTTTTGAAGAAAAAGGCTATTATTTCGTGAAAGGTAAGAAAATAACAAAAAATCAAGTAGAAATAACTCAGCGTAAAAAAATAATAAAAGGTAAACGTTTTATTCCCCATGTTGTTGAACCAAGTTTTGGTTGTGATAGATTATTTTATGTTGCTTTGGAGTATGCTCTAAAAAGTAAAAAAAATAGAACCGTATTGAGTTTTCCAAGAAATATTGCTCCGATTCAATTAGGAATTTTTCCATTGGTAAATAAGGATGGTTTAAATGATAAAGCGAAAACATTATCAACCTTTTTAAGAAGTGAAGGTTTCTTAGTTGAATTTGATGATGCCGGTTCTATTGGCCGAAGATATGCCCGTGCAGATGAAGCTGGAATTCCTCTCTGTATAACTGTGGATTATGTAACTATGGATAATGATACTGTTACCATTAGAGATCGTGATTTATGGAAACAAGTAAGGGTGTCTATCAATGATTTGTCAAAATTGCTTGTTGATTATTTTAAAGAAAAAATAGAATTCGAAGATTTTGGAGATTTTATAGAATCTAAGTAGTTATCTTTTTTAATGGACTTGTGTACTAGATTTTTATAAAAATCAATGAGTGAAAGTAGGCGGGAAAATTTTTTGGTTCTTCCAGCAGAGACTGAACAAAGGGTAAAGCGCAGAGCATTAAGTGCTTGCAGGGAAAATTTACGCTATGTTGTAGAGGTAAATAGAAAAATTCCTCAAATGACTGAATATTTTTTAAATGGTGATAAAGAGGCTGCCAAGATTTTATTCAGTGAAATAAAAAAAGGTGAAGAAGAAGTTGTAATAGCTAGACGTCTTGTTTCTCAAGAACTTTCAGAAATCGGAGCAATATTGTTGAGTAGAGAAGATTTTCTTAGATTTACAAATCTATCTAGTGAAATTGGAGATTTTTCCGAAGGAATTGCTTATTATCTGTTAGAAATAATGGAGCATAACTGGAAAGTTCCACAAGAAATAAAAAAAGATTTGGTAAAACTCTCTGATGCAGTACTTGAGTCAGTTCTAAAACTAAGAGAATTAATGATGGTTCTAACTTATGGTTCTGCAAAAACTCTAGAAAAAGCAACTGAAGTTGAAATTGCTGAAAGAAATGTTGATGATATTTATAGAGCTCTAACTATTAAAACACTAACCAGCAAACTCGATCCACCTGTATTAATGCTATTGAGAGATATTCTTCAAATGCTAGAAAATGCAGCTGATAAGGCTGAAGATGCAGCTGATGCCGCTCGTATGCTTTCCTTTACAATCTAGCGAGCGAAAAAAACCAATGGTTAAGCCGCAAGTTGAGTTAATAGACAATTTTTTAATAGTGTGGAATCCTACTGTAGGTTCCTTACTTTTTAAGTCAGGATATTTTGGTAAACCAATTGGTATATCAAAGCCAAAAATACCAGAATTCGATGTTCCTCTGATTTTGGATTTGATGGAAGGTTTATTTTTGGCACAAAATAATAAAGTAGAGATAATTCAAGGTCCTAATAAACGAAAAGTTGGATTAGTTAAACTAAGAAATAAAGCAAAAAAATTGTACGATTGTTTTGATGAAAAATATGTTGTTTATAAAGATCTAAAAAATCGTGGCTTAATTGTTACTCCTGGAATAAAATTTGGTTGCGATTTTGCGGTTTATAAGTATGGTCCAGGAATAGAACATGCACCATATATGATATCTGTAAAACCTGAAGAAGATGGAATTACAGCAACAGAGATAGTAAAAGCTGGAAGATTAGCAACTACGGTTAGAAAACGTTTCATTCTTGCCATACCAGATTTAGAATCTGGTAATGTGAAATATTTGATATTCAAATGGTTTAAAGCTTAAGAGGTCATTAAGATCTCGTTTCGGAAATTGCCCCTTATGCTTTGGTGAGGGTAAATCTTTGTTTTTGATATTGTACAACCATTTTGTATTGTCACATTATCTCCAATAACTGAAGTTGAGTTTATTTTTGTTGGATTATTTTTATTTGAATGAATTGTCACGTGTCTTCCTATTATGCTATCAAGTATTTCCGTTTGCTCTTCGATTATTGTTCTGTCCAATATTGCAGAATTTTCAATTCTAACATTTTTGCCGATTCTTGAAAAATTATCGATGCATGAATTTATTATTGTTGTGCCCTCTTGGATTAAACAATGTCTGCCAATAACTACTGGGCCTTTGATGTCGATTTTTCCCAGTCTAACTTTCCGGATAATCTCGTGTCTTCTTATGGCTGAATCCTCACTTTCACCTTGAACCCAGATTTTGTATTTTTCATCTATTCTCCCACCAAAATCTTTAAGCATGGAAAATTGACCACGTAACAAGTTCTGCATTGCTTGTAAATAATTGTTTGGAGTTCCGACATCAAACCATTTTCCTTTTAACTTATATCCATATACTGCCCTGTCAGTGTTTGTTAGGTAAGGAATGAAATCATAGCCAAAATCTAGTCTATTTCTATTTTTAATTATTTTTTTAATTCCTTTCTCTTTGAACAGATGCTTTATTTTAGGGGAAAGAACATATAAACCAGTATTAGCTAAATTGCTGGGTGCTTCTTCTGGAAGAGGTTTTTCAATAAACTGTTTAATTCGGCCATCGGGATTTATATCTGCTATTCCTAATCCTTTCACATTATCTACTTCTCTTAAAACAATAGTCATTAAAGCATTTTTTTTCTTATGAAATCTCATTAGATCCTCAAGTTCAATCTCAAAAATATTATCTCCTTGAACAGCAAATAATGGTGTGTTAATGTTATAATATTCCATATTGATTCTTGCAGAATCAGCGCTTCCAATATCATCAATGTTAGGTTGATATTTTATATGAATTCGAGGTTTTATGTTATATCGAATTGAGAATCCATAACCTGAGCCAAAATAATCATATAAATCCCTATAGTTAGTGTAACCTTTTATTCCAAAAATAAAATTTCGTACTCCTTGACGTGCAAGTGATAGTAATGAAAATTCTACAAGTGGTCTATTTAATAGTCTCAAAGCTGCTTTGCTTGTTTCTGCTGTTAAAGGAAGA
Organism: miscellaneous Crenarchaeota group-6 archaeon AD8-1; assembly: GCA_001273385.1. GTDB lineage: Archaea > Thermoproteota > Bathyarchaeia > Bathyarchaeales > Bathycorpusculaceae > AD8-1. The sequence continues at coordinate 18,316 of LFWW01000001.1, forward strand.
AGTCGAGTTGCCCTTCCTCCTACAGGAATAAAGACTCTTAACCTAAATGGATTGTAATCATCACCAACTAAAGGACTATAGGTATTTCCCAAAAAACTCACCGATAATTACTTGTTATAATGTTGAATGTATTAATGTTTTTAATGTATTGTCGTTCTCTTTCTATATTTGTAATTTTTAAAAAGAGGCATGCGCAAAAAATTATTTTTTCTTGTATGTTGGTAGCTTAATTAGATATATTGTAATAATTGCTGCTATAATTATCATGGTAATTTGTATTGGTAGTAACAAAAATGATGGCAATAATCGCTCTAAAAAAAAGAAGGTTGAAATTCCAATAGTAAGCCAAAGGACTGTCAAAGCAGTACCTTTTGTTTTTAAAGGAATCCCTTTGCCTTCCTGATAGTTTCTAATATATTCACCAAACAATTTATTATTAATTAACCATTTGTGCATTCTTGACGAACTTTTATAATAACATGCTGCCGTAGCCAAAAGGAAAGGTGTAGTTGGAAGAATCGGTAGAACTATTCCTACTGCTCCTAGGACTAAACTAATTGTTCCAGCAGTAAACCATAATCCTTTTATTATTCTTGATTTCTTTCTATGAACTTCTTTATCTTTTGACATTTTATGTTCTCTTTATTAATTCAGATATTTTGCCTGAGAATTATTTTAACTTATTATTTTTTGGGGGTCTTAGGAGAATTTTAATATTAAATATTAGAATAAAAGGATTATTTATTTAACTAAATATTTCTTGATTAACAAAGGTACAGCTGATATGAATAAAATCCTTGGTATTTTTAGATTAATACGTCCAACCAACTGTCTTATGATGGGTTTTGCAGTTTTTGTTGGAATAATTCTAGCAAAAACAGACTTCTCGAATGTTCTTTTGGGTCAAATTATTTTTGGTTTTTTTACTGGTTTCTTTTTAACAGCAGGCTCAATGATAATCAATGATTATTTTGATCGCAAAATTGATTTTATAAATGAACCATCCAGACCGATACCATCAGGACTTATTTCACCAAATGAAGCTCTATTTTTATTTTCTTTAGTTTCTTTAGTAGGATTTATTTTTGCTTATCTTACTAGTTATTGGTGTTTACTAGTTTCGATCATATCATGGATAGTAGTTGTTACATATGTAACAGTTGGGAAAAGAACTGGTTTATTTGGCAATTTTTTAGTTAGCATTTGTGTCGCAATTCCATTCCTATATGGAAGTATAATAGTACACAATAAGATCGTTTTACATGTTCTGATATTTGCTTTAATGGCTTTTCTCTCAAATACAGGAAGAGAGATAACAAAGGGGATAGTGGATATTGAAGGTGATAAAAAAGAAGGTGTTAAAACCCTTGCAGTTAGATATGGATCCAGGATTGCCGCAATAATAGCTGTACTTTTTTATCTTTTAGCTCTTTCATTAACTCCCGTTCCTATCTTTTTAGATTTAGTGTCTTTTTGGTTTATTCCATTTATAATAATCACTGATAGCGCATTTCTTATATCTTCCATCAGCCTTTTGAAAGATTATTCTCGAGAAAATGCACGAAAAATAAAGAATATAATATTATTTTGTTTTACTCTAGGTCTACTAAGTTTCATAGCAGGTATAATATTATAATTACTGAAGAAAATTATCCATTTATCTGTGTATATTTATTCTAGAATTGTTGGTTATTTTATTTTATATTGACTAATTTATTCTATTAAGTATTAATTGTATATCTTAGAATATTTTATGCATATTAGGAATTCATAAGTATGTTTGATGAAGATTTTTGATGCGGCAATAAAAATGTCTGAACGTTTCACAAAAAAATGGGAAAAACCAAGAGAAAAAGATAACTATTTTATCAGAAATTTAAAAGATAGCGTAAAACCCCCCAAACCATTAAAACCTCGAATGGATTATGCGATAAAACGTTTAACTGTCCAAATTAGCAGATTAGATAAAACCGCAGATAGATTCAACAAAAAAGATAAATTACTTTTCAAGAGGATTGTTGATGCGTATGGTCAACACGATTCTAGTAGAGCTAATATCTATGCAAGTGAGCTAGCTGAAGTTCGTAAAATGGAAAAACTTGTTATGAACTCAAAATTAGCTTTGGATCAAGTTCTTCTAAGGTTAGAAACAGTATCAGAATTTGGAGATATAGTCTCAACGTTAGGACCAGCTATAGGTGTCTTAAGAACTGTTGGAGCAGGAATCTCAGGTGTATTGCCGGAAGCAGCAAATGAACTCGGAGACATAGGCAACATGCTGAGTGGATTTATGTTTGATGTTGGACAGAGTTCTGGATTAAACATTAATTTTGACTCTGTAAATGAAGATGCTTCTAAAATACTGTCTGAAGCTGCTACTGTTGCAGAACAAAAAATAAATGCAAATCTTCCTAATCTACCCATTGATCTTCCAGGGGCTTTAAGAAAAGAAAGTACAAACTAATGCCCTTTTTTTTTAAAAAAAAATCACCATTTATTACTATGTTGGTTTCTATGATTGTTTATTCCTTTGTTTGAGTCGAATTTAATATTTTATTTATATGGGTTGAATTAATTGTAGCTTATTAAAATATAGTTAATCTGAATTTTTTTATCAATAGAACTTTTCTGTTTTGCATTTTTCTGTATATTTCAGATATTTTTTTGAGATTAGAGTTGCCGAATGTATTATGGAATGTTTATGTCTAATTTTTATACAAAAATTTGTTTATATATGTAATATTTTGTTAAGAAATTAAACGTTTATCCAAAACATTTAAATTATATTGCACATTAACATGGAGCATTAAAATCTAAAAGTGAGTATAAATGAAAGAAGCAAAAGCACTTACAGTTGCTGAATTAGAGAGACAAAGGAAAATTGAATGGATTGATATGGGTATTGAAGGACTAACAGATTTCATTCCTGGTTTGCCAAAAGGCGATGCAATACTTGTAAGGGGTGAACCAGGAACCGGAAAAACTATTCTTTGTCTGCAATTTATCCATGCTGGAATAGAAAAAGGAGAAAAATGTGTCTATATCAGTACAGAAGAAACTCCACAAACAATTATGAGAACAGGAAAAGAACTTTGGAGTGACTTCACAAATTACATTGATTCCAAAAAATTAGCTATAGTTGATCTTTCAATCAGCGCATCCTATGAAAGTGACTACGCACTTATCACTAAAGAAGAAGCAGTAGAAATGCTTGTCAAAGGATTAGATGCGCAACCTGGTGCATCTAGAATAGTTATGGATTCCCTCTCATCATTAGAAAGAAGACTTGTAGATCCTACTGACTTTAGAGAGGTTTTTATGAAACTTCTACTTGAAGTAAAAAAAAGAGCCGCAACAACCATCTTCTCTGCTGAAGGTATACCCACCTCACCAAACATCACAGAATATCTTGTTGATCATTTAATCTACCTCGATTACCATAAACACGATGTAATCTGGACCAGAGTATTTATTCTAAGAAAATCAAGAAGCTGTCCATTAAAACCGCAAATATTAAAACTCAACATTGAAAGTGGTGGACTATCTGTAGAAGAAATCCCGATATCATTAAAACCTGTTTGGTTCGCCAGCAAGCTTTAGAGGGGATTTAACGTGGTAACTCCTATCGATGAGACTTTTGCAGCTATCCAACAAACATTTGTTGTTGGCTGGGCGCCAGTAGCAATTCTAATTATGGCGACTGCAGGTTTTGCTTTATTATACGCTGGGATAGTAAGGAAGAAAAACGTAGCCCACACCATAGTTATGCTAAACATAGGGTGGACTATGGCTTTTCTTGTATATTTCTTAATTGGGTTTCCACTATCATACTATCATACTGCCCCTGTGTTTGGGGTGCCTCAGACTATTCCTACTATTGCTAATCCATTACCGTCAGCCCTTTCAGCTACAGGAGCTTATGGGTTACCCCCAAGTCCTTCTGGATTCGGAGATCTAGCAAACTGGTTTAAGATGGCAATGTTTGCGATTACCACAATAGCAATAATTCCTGGAGCAACTGCTGAAAGAGACAAACTATGGGGTTGGATAATAGGATCAACTGTTATTGTTGGACTTCTGTATCCTATGGTTGAGCACTGGATTTGGGGTGGTGGATGGTTAAGTGATATAGGATTTATAGATTACGCTGGATCAGGAGTTGTACATCTCACTGGAGGAATGTTTGCTCTAATGGCAGCCTATATAATTGGTCCAAGAACAGGCAAATTCGGAGGCAAAAATAAAGAACCCAGAGCTTTCTTTGGTCACAGTTTACCCCTATCTACAATTGGTGCTTGGCTTTTAGTGTTTGGTTGGTTCGGATTTAACGTAGGTTCAAGCGTAGCAACCGATCCTCAAACAATTAACGTAGAACTTGCATGGGTAGCTGTAACAACCGCGATGGCAATGGCTGGCGGGCTATTTGGAGCTGCAATAACTTCAAGAGGACATGCGCTAACCTCAATGGCTGGCTTATTAGCGGGAGCCGTTTCAATTTGTGCAGGAGCCACTATGATGCATCCAATTTTTGCATTTATAACAGGATTAATAGCAGGATTGATAATGACATTTGTTCAAGGACTATTAGAACATAAGCTACATATTGATGACCCAGCTGTGTGTGTTCCAGTGCATGCAGCTTGTGGAGTTTGGGGTTTAATGGCAGCAGGCCTTTTTGGAACAACGTTCCTAGGTGGTCATCCACTATTAGCTACTAATACAGTTGGAGCATGGCTAACTCAGATTGGTATACAAACAGTTGGTGCACTAGGTATCATAGCCTTCACTGCAGTTACTGGATTTGGGTTATTCTGGGTTATTAACAAAATGGGACTACTAAGAGCTGAAAAAGACTCAGAACTATTTGGCTTGGACATTGCTGATCATAAAACATACGCATATCCAGAAGAGATGATGGATAAAGACTTTCCATGATTAAAACAGGTGAAAAAATGTGTCAGAGTTAAAAACTGCTCTTGAAGAAATTGAAAAACTAAAGAAGAGAGTATACGAACTTGAACTTCAAATAGCCAAAATAAAAATGAAACTTAGTGGCAAAAAATGGCTATAATAAAACAAGTTCACAAAATCCCCTACTTTTTTTATATTTATTAAAATTTTACATTAGCTATTTGAGCTAGAAATAGAATTAAAATTATTGACTATTTTTTTTGAGTTATGTACCAATAATTGGACTTTTGTGCCTAGAACGAAATAATCAATCCGACAAGCAAAATAGCGAATAAAACTATCAATATCTCTAATGCTCTTTTATTTATTGTCATTAAATCCACATCTTTTTTCTTGGTTTGGAGGTACATAATATACGCAACCGCTGTCAGTATATATAAAAAGACCAAATCCAGAACTAACATTATCTTATCAGAAAAAGTAAGATAATCCCTTGGAGGCAAACCCGACAACAACGCAAAATGGAAAGTTATAGTTGACAACAAGATCACAGACACCAAAGCTAATCTTTGACCTGATTCTTCAATTGGAACCAAAAAAGCCAACATGGCCATAACCGCAAAGATAGCCAGAGGTAATATGTTTTTGATGATTCCTGACAACCAAGGTCTACTAATATCAATACCAAAAATAAATCTGGAATAACTATTATCGAAATACGCTTTTTCACTTATTTCTGTTTTATAATCACCTAGCTCCCAACCAGCAATATTGACACTCTCATCAACTTTTATCTTGGAACCAACCTTGTATGAGACAAATGAGGAGTTAAAACCAGAATATTCAATAATTATTTCGAGAGTGTGAGTTTCAAATGGATACCTTTGGATATCAAAATTCTTGGTGAAAGCTCCAATAACTTGGTAAATCAAGACTCCTTCTTGTTCATTCGCTTCTACCTCATTTATCGATAAGTCGATATCGATGATTGCAATATTTACTATTGTGAACTTTCTTACTTGATCTAAGCTTATTTCTGACGGATTAAATTCAAAAAGCAAGTAGAAATCCATATTAAAACTGCTTGAAGCCAAATCTACACCTTTTATGTCAGAAACCCACATTCCCACCTCAATAATAGTGTTTTCTGCTGGTTGATCCTGAGCGCAAACGGCTCCATGAATCGAACCCAACAAAGAAAACAGCAAAACAATTACGGTTATTAGTTTAATGTGGTTCACTTCTTGCACACGCTTCCGCTTATTATTAGCTTTTAAAACTTATGATATAAAGATTTTACTGAGTATACTTTCTTTAAGAATTTTTTTCAATATCTAAATAGCAATTTGACATTTATTTTTAGAACACTTTCGTACTAATAATTGGACTTATAAGTCTCTCATCTTGAATTATAAATATAAAATTATAGATGTTAAAAATGGCTGATGAAGATAAGCTTGAATATTCTCTTAAAGGAAAAGCTTGGAAAGTCTATTGGTTGCTTTTAAAAACTGGTAGACCTATGAGTGTTCGTGAAGTTCAACGCAAATTAAGATTTAGTAGTCCAAGTATAGCTAATCATCATCTTGAACAGCTCAGTGATCTTAAATTAGTGCAAAAACAAGAAGTTGGGGGTCAATATACCTTAGTAGGTGAAGTAAAAATAGGTGTTCTGAGACATTATGTAAAACTTGGAAAATTATTATTTCCAAGATACTTTTTTTATGCCGTTTTTTGTAGTATTTTTTATTTATTATTCATTTTTTTTCTAGTCCGTGACTTTTTTGTGCGAGAAAACCTATTTATTTTATTTTTTGGAGCAATAGTTTGCATAATTTTTTGGTATGAGGCTTATCGTGTTTGGTCTATGCGGCCGTTCTAAAAAATAGAACAAGATGTTCCATTACTTAGGATAATATAAGGTGCTTGCCTATAGTAACCAGTGTGCTTATGATGGTTCAAAGAGAAATTAAACGAAAAACAAGAACTTACGGTACAATTGCTTTTCTTTCAGCTACAATTTTAGTTTCTTTGATTTATGTTTTTGGAACAGTACCTGGACTTTTTCCACCAGATGTTTTTCCTTCTGTTTTAGCTATGGAAAATTTCAACTCTTATGATGAACTCAAGAATTTCTTAGTTGCCAACACAAAAGACGGATCTGCTTACTATTTTGGCGGAGGTCCGTTGGATATCCAATTTTTTGATTCTACCAGAACCGGTTCTTTTTGGTCAGAGACAACAGGCCCTCCAACTCCAGTACCGGCTCCAAGGGGTGACACAGATTTTAGTTCCTCTCAAAACTCTTATTCTACAACAAATGTTCAAGTTTCCGGGGTCGATGAATCTGATATTGTAAAAACTGATGGGAAATACATCTATGTTGCAACAAGAAACTATTACCCAACAATCCAAAATAGTATATACATAGTAAAAGCCGATCCTCAAGATCCGAGAGTAATTGCTGAAATTAATCTTGATAATGACACATACATCGCTGGTCTTTTCTTAAGCCAAGATACAAATAAACTTGTAGTAATAGGAAGTGAATACACACTCTACGATACTATAGAACCCAGATCAGATCTTACTGTATATCCCTATTTCGGTAATATTCATACAATAATAAATGTCTATGATATTTCAGACAAAGCCCACCCAATAATAGTTAGAGATCTTACATTAAGTGGAAGTTATTTCAACTCAAGAATGATCGACAACTACTTGTACGCAGTAGTTAGTCAACCTGCCTATAACGTTTATGAAGATGAAGTTTTTCTTCCACAGGTTACTGAACAATCAATATCTGAAAAGGTTCCACCTGAACGAATTTACTACACCGACACAGTAGACACATACTTTACTTTCACAACTTTTGTTGGCGTAAACGTGTTGGATGATTTTGAACAAATTAGCAATATGACAATACTAATGGGAGGCAGCAGTACAATGTATGTTTCAACAAATAATCTATATGTGACTTATTCAACATGGAATAATGGTCAATATACATCAATTTATCGTGTGAGTATTGATGCAAGTTCATTAACATTTGAATCCAAAGGCAGTGTTCCAGGATATGTTCTTAACCAATATTCAATGGATGAATATAATGGCTATTTCAGGATAGCTACAACCTGGCAGAATGATACCCAAGTTAACAATCTTTATGTTTTAAATATTAACATGTCATTGGTTGGAAAATTGGAAAACTTAGCTGAAAATGAACGCATCTACTCTGTAAGATTCATAGGTGATAAAAGCTATATGGTTACTTTTCGACAGATAGATCCCTTTTTTGTAATAGATCTTAGCAATCCAAATGAACCCAAAGTCGCAGGTGAACTAAAAATACCAGGATACTCTAGCTATCTTCATCCATATGATCAAAACCATATGATAGGTTTGGGAAAAGAAGAAAACAATATAAAGCTGTCACTTTTTGATGTCATAAATCCAAATAATCCACAAGAAATAACAAAATATCTTATTGAAGGCGACTGGACAGATTCTCAAGCATTATATGACCCAAAGGCATTCTTATTTAGTAAGGAAAAACAACTCTTGGTGCTTCCAATTTCAATAACAAATTATGGTCCAATAGAAATTAAAGAAAATGATACATTTGTTCAACAAGCTGGTTTTTGGGAGGGCGTTTATGTTTTCAATTCATCTTCAAAAGAATTTATTCTAAGAGGAACAATAACACACAGTGAAAATATGACGGATATCAACTACTACTGGCCGGATTCAGGTAACACAATCAATCGCGCAATTTACATCGACAATTATCTTTATACAGTATCAAACCTTAAGATAAGAATCTCCAACTTGGAAACATTGGCTTTCATAGAGGAAGTACAACTAAGCTAGACTTAATTAATACTAAGTTTGGCTTCTCTGCTTTTTTTCTTGAAAATTTTTTTTAATTGTTTTTACAAATTGAAGGCTCTTTGATTAGAGAGATTTAAATCCACTAATAGATAGTGATTTAGATCTAAAGATTATATATTAAGAAAAAAGGTTGAGACTTATGGTTCTTATGAAGATAAGTGAGGTTCTTTCAGGAAAATCAAATTCCAAAGTAATCACTATTAGAGGTTGGGTTTATCGCAAAAGAGAAGGAAAAAATTTGATTTTTCTGCTTATTCGTGATTCGTCCGGATTCATTCAGTGTACTGTTAAAAAAGACTCTTCTGGTTGGGTTGAAGCAGAAAGGGTAACAATTGAATCATCTTTGATTATTGATGGCATAGCAAAACCTGATGATAGAGCTCCTGGCGGATTTGAGATATCTGTAAATTCAATCTCCATAATTGGACTGGCGGAAATATTCCCAATTTCGAAGGATCAGAGCACAGATTTTCTTCGTAATGTTCGCCATTTGTGGCTTAGAAGTCGTAAAATGAACCTGATCATGAAAATTCGAGACAAAGTATTAGAATTTTCAAGAGATTTTTTTAGAAAAAACCAGTTCATTGAAGTTTCTCCTCCAATGTTCATCTCAGCTGCGGTTGAAGGCGGATCAACATTATTTGATTTGAAATATTTTGATCAAACTTTATATTTAACTCAAAGCTCGCAGCTCTATCTTGAAATATTAATTTACTCCTTAGAGAAGGTTTTTTGTATTGCCCCTTCATTTCGTGCTGAAAAAAGCAGAACAATAAGACATCTAACTGAATATTGGCATATAGAAGGCGAATGGCCTTATGCAAATATGAGCGATCTAATGAATTTTCAAGAATCTTTAGTATCCTACATTTGTGAACAGACAATTCTAAATTGTAAAAATGAACTAGAAGAGCTGAAGGTTGACTTAAAAAAACTAAAGCTAGTAAAAACTCCATTTCCCAGAATTACCTATAGTGAATCTATTAAAATTTTAATAGAAAATGGATCCAAACTAAATTGGGGTGACGATTTGGGTTATGAAGAAGAAAAAATAATCGCAAATAAATTTGGTTGCCCCTTTTTCATTTATGACTATCCTACATCTATCAAGGCCTTTTACTGTAAAACTCATAGAGAAGATCCCAACTTGGCAATGTCAGTAGATATGTTAGTACCCAGAATTGGTGAGATTTCCACAGGTGGTGCAAGAGAAGATGATAAGGATTTACTAATAAAGAGAATAAATGACTCAGGGTTAAAAATTGAGGACTATTCTTGGTATATAGATCTTCGAAAATATGGAACTATACCTCATGTGGGTTTTGGATTAGGCTTGGAAAGATTACTAGTATGGATGTTAGATATTGACAATATAATTGATTCAATTCCATTTCCAAGAACAACAAGAAGATTCTATCCATAATCTACCTATGTATATCCAGTAAAATACTCTATTCTTATATTATTCCTTGAAATCCCAAGCTTGTTAATAATTCCTATTAAAGACTCTACCATTTTTGGCGGGCCACAGACATAAAATACTCTTTGTTTATAATCAGAAACCTCCTTTTTTATAATATCTCCATTGATAAATCCTGTCAATCCTTTCCAATTATCATTTTTTTCATTGATAATGAAAATCGGTTTAAAGTTTTTATTTTGTGTTTTTAACTCTTCAAACTCTTTTTTAAAGACAATATCTTTTTCAGAACGATTACCATAAATCAAGGTAATTTCTGTGTTCAATTTTTTATCTGTGCAATATTTAATCATACTTCTGAAAGGAGTGATTCCAATACCTCCAGCCAAAAGGGCAATTTTTTTATGTTCTCCAATAAAAGTAAATTTTCCATAGGGACCATCGATTCTTGCCCAATCATTTTTGTTAAGGTTTCTTAGTTTTCTAGAAAAATCGCTATCTGATAATTTTTTAGTAAATTCAATATAGTTTTGCTCTGATGGACTGCTTGAAAAACTAAAATGTTTTCTTAATTCTTGTCCATTATTCTTGAGGGTTATGAAGAAGAATTGTCCTGGCAGATAATTTAAACTTGGAGGTTTGGGAAACCTAAAACTCCTAATATTATGCGTTCTAACTATTACTTCCTTTAAATGAGTCTCAAACTTCATTCAACCAAATCCAGAATTTTATTAAACTAATTCATAATTAAAATATTTTAACAATCGAGAAATTTTCTAGGTTTAAGCTACTTTTCTAACAGTTTTTCTAATTTCGTTAATTCGTGATATGTTACTAGCTACTGTATTGATACGAAAAGGGCTTTTAACAGTCTTTATTATTTGATTCAATAGGAATTTTGGATTTACTACTTGATGGAAGAATCCATATTGCATAAGGTCCATAATTTCTTTTTTGCTTACTTTTGCTTCAGGATAAACATCACAAGCCGCTACATTTGACTCCCATAACTCTTCTGGATCTATATATCCTTTAGATACAAACTCTGACCAAATATCATTTCCAGGATGTACACTTAAAATATTAAATTGTGGAAGATCGATTGGAATTCTACGAGAAAATTCTAAGGTGTTTATCATTTCTTCGCGAGTTTCAATAGGCGCTCCTAGAATAAAAGAACCTGCAATAACATCAATTTCTGCTTTTCTAGCTTTCTCTACTGCTTTCTCAGCTTGACTAGGAGTAATTCTTTTGTTATAATAATCTAATATCTTTTGATTTGCATTTTCAATTCCAAAATATATAACTTTACAACCTGATTTAGCCATAAACCGCAACATATCATAAGAGCAATTGTCTACTCTTCCTTCACAGATCCATTCGATGTCCAACTTTTCTTTCATAATGCCTTTACATATTTTTTCAACTCTTTTTGGATTAATAGTAAATGCATCATCAACAAAAATAACTTGTTTGAATCCCTTATTTGCCAATAATTGTAGCTCATCTAATGTATTCTTTGCAGACCTAGGTCTCCATCTTTTATCAGCAAGTTGCTTACAACTACAAAAACGACAATCAAAAACACAACCCCTAGATGAAACTATGCTAGTAAATTTCTTAGGAGCAACATATCCCCCAGCAATAACACAATGGTAATCCGCATCAATTAGATCTCTATCTGGAAAGGGCAATGCATCCAAATCATCATTCAATATCTGATTAGGAGTTGAAATTATTTGGTCTTTTTTTCGAAAACTTATTCCTCGAATTTTACTTAGATCTCCCCCGCTCTTTAGATAATGAGCTATTTTCAATATTGTTTTTTCAGCTTCTCCTCGTACAACTATATCAACCGATGGGTATTTTCTAAGAATTCTATGTGCGTTAAATGTAGCATGATGGTTGCCAAAAATAACAATCATGTTTGGATTATTTTCTTTCGCTTTCTCACTAAGTAAAGCTGAATTCCGACCGGAACTAGTTAATGTAGAAAAACCTAGAACATCAGGCTCTTCTTTATGAATCCAATTAATTGTTTCCTTAAAACTAAATCCTTGTCCTGGTTGATCTAAAATTGAGACCTCGAAACCTTCTTTCAAAAGTACGCCTGCTAGATATAACAAGCTAAGTGGTGGAAAAGCAGCAATTGATTTATTGCCTTCTCTTTCATCAATTTCAGAATTAGGATTTGCGCTTATCAAAGAAAACTTCATATTAACGCTCCGATTGATAAAATACAATACTTTATGAATGAATTAAAAGATTAGGGAAATAATCTAGAAAAATAAAAAAAATCGGCAAGTATTTTTGCAAAAATCATGTTTTCTGAATAGATTGAAAACTAATTTCTTTTTCAGCTTTTCTGCTCTTATATTCAATGGCTTGTAATATTGATCTTGCGAAACCTAATAGGCTAAGCGAAAGTGCAATTCCATAGAATATTGTTAAGTTTACTGTTAAAATTAAATTTTCATAGCTTAGACTCATAACTCCCTCACTCATTGAGAGAAGTAAGTAACCTATTACAAAGATTTGGCGTGCAGTATTAAAGAAATATTGAAAAATTGTATCTTTGGTTAAATCACTTAGAAACATTAATGCAATAAAAATAATCAGAAAAGATTCAATTGAACTAAAAAAATCAGGGATAAATTCGGTAATTGGCACTATAAACGGACTTACAAGCACATAAATAACGTAGATTAAAATCGCTTTCAAGCTAGCTTTTAATATTCGATACACAATTTCTATAATTGCATCCCTGTTATTCTTATTCTGATTACCCAAAAGGAATCACCAAAGGACCGTATTCGAAAAAAGTTGAAAAAAAGATGCTAAAATAACCATTTTGTATATTATCCAAGGAAATGCTGTTAGGTACATACAGTTCTATATCTTTTGTGTATGAAGTTTGTTGTGGTGTGATGATTAATTCTTGGGTTTCATCCAATAACGCATTTTGATCATTATATAATCCGATATCGATACTGCCTACTAGATCATAGAACGCATGATTATCATAACTCATAAGGACAGAAACTAAGCTATGAGTAGAATTAAAAATGCTTATATTAGGCGTACCTAAGCTCAAATTGCTCAAAGGTGCCCCCCAAGGAAAAGTAAAATTTGTTGAAATTTGTGAAGGCAAGACTTCTGCAAAATTTACTCCAACTGATAATAAAACGTGAAGATTATCATCTTCAAAAAGATAATTTTCATTATCTTGAAATACATCGTTTAAGTTTAAAGATGTATTGTGATTTATTGTTAAAATCTCTTGACTTGGAATATCAGGTATATAACTGTTCGCTTTTGAAATTTCTAATCCTTCACTATTGGAAAGTAGAGTTGTTATATTAAACTCTTTTAAGCTGTAGTATCCCCCATTATCAATAACTATGGGTAAATTAAAAATTAATTCACCATTTGTATCAAAAATCACTTCTGGTTCATCAATATCAAATTTTAGATCTTTAATAGAATACGCTGCTAAGATTATGAAAACAATTAGTAATACCCAAAATACGGATGTAATAATTCCTAACATTCGAATAGGTACTTTCATTGTTTTTCCCTCTAAAAATTAGTAAGAAAGGACCTTATTTTGATCGTTTATTCTTTTTTCTTGATTGGGATTTTTGCTCAACTTGTTCAAGAGGCATCACAATCATTTCTGGATCATTTATTCGTGGTTCTTGTTTAGTTTGTTGAGTTTGTGGCTGATTTATTTCCTTAATTGCAGATTTTTGTTGAATTATTGGGGGATTTTTTGTTATTCCTATTATGGCTACTCCTCTTAATGTGATTAGTGAACCAATCCAACCCATAACCCCCAAAAACATTATTTGTACAGCTGCTGCTATTAATGGACCAAGGGCTTCACCAAAAGTCTGAATTAAATCTTGAGTTGATATAGGAGATATTCCAGCTGTTAGGAATCCATAAGCACTAAAGAATGTGAAGAGCAACAGGATTATCCCAACAACTAATACTGCAAAACCAGAAAAAGCAATTTTTCCTTTTAAACTGCTGAACATTTAACACTCACTTTTTTATCGAGTGTACAGATTTCAAATTAAAACTTTTGAACCTATAAATAATATTATAGTTTATTATCCAGAATCAGTAATACCCTACTTTTATTCAACTCTCCACATACTACTCGATCATATTTTACGCTTGTTTTAAATAGTCCCATTTGTAACTGATCTCAAGTGAAAAGACATGTCAGAAACCAACGTTGAAGAAAACGTTGAAGAGCAAAAAACTGAACACCCGGATATTGAACAAGAAGAAAAAGAAAACAAATACAAGTTTATAGAAGATTTACCTGGTGTTGGTCCAGCTACCTCAAAAAAGCTCCGTACACTTGGATATCACACTGTAGAATCTCTTGCAATGGCTACTACCCGAGAACTTGAACCAGTTGGAGTCGGCGAAAAAAAGGCTTTTGCAATAATAGGAGCAGCTAGATCAGTTATTGGTGTAAATTTTATCCGAGCTGATGAACTTTTAAAAAAGAGTCAAGATGTTCTAAGATTAACAACTGGTAGCAAAGCTATTGATAAGATGATTGCTGGTGGCTTAGAAACTCAAACTATAACCGAATTCTATGGAGAATATGGAAGTGGAAAGAGCCAAGTATGTCACCAATTATGTGTTAATGTTCAGTTACCTATAGAACAAGGTGGTCTTGAAGGTGCTGCCCTATATGTTGACACTGAAAATACTTTTAGACTTGAAAGAATTGTTCAAATGGCAAAACACATAGGTCTTGAACCTGAAGAAGTAGTTAAAAAAATTATATACGCAGAAGCATACACCTCTGATCATCAAATGTTCTTATTAGAAAATGCTGATGAAATCATAAAAGAAAATAATATAAAACTAATAATAGTAGATTCTTTAACTTCCCATTTTAGAAGCGAATATGTAGGTAGAGAAATGCTTGCTCCACGACAACAAAGGCTTAATAAACATATGCATAAACTCATAGCTCTAGCTAGAGCTTTCAATACTGTTGCAGTAGTAACAAACCAAGTTATGGCTAAACCAGACGTTTTCTTTGGAAACGCTCTTCATCCAATAGGCGGCAATATAGTAGGACACACAAGTAATACAAGAATCTTCCTTAGACGTGCTTCAAGAGGTCCCGTAAGAATCGCCAGAGTAGTTTCCAGTCCATATCTGCCTGAAGCAGAGGAAATATTTAAAGTAACTGAAAACGGTATAGAAGATGTATCTGAAGAAGAAAAATTGAGCAAAAAACATGGTTAATAATAAAAATGCCAATGCCAAAAACTCTCGTCACAAGATATCTTCAACTCATAATTAATAGGAAATTTACTGAAGGTCTTAGAGAATTAGAGAGAATTAAATCTAAGATGCAGAAAACTGAGTGGAATCGCGGATACTATAAAGCTCTGTATGGAATGTACCTCTCACTGAAAAATATAAATGATAATTATTCCTTTTTTTCAAAATTTGACTTCAATGACATGCCAACCATTCAAAAAAATCGTCGTGAATTTTTAGAGCATACACGTAATGGACTTCATGCTGATTATGATAGAGGATACTTTTCAGCATGGGCTGTATGCATGAATATAATCATTAAAATGAATAAATCTATTCCAAAGTCAGAACCAAAAAAAGAAAAAAAAATCGAAATAGAAACTATAAAAGATGATAAAAGCCAAGCAACGATGGCAAATTATTATCCAAAAAAAAATAATTAGCTAATTCATATTGCCAAGATCGTATAAGTTAAAATTAGAAAAACTATCCAAGAAATAAAGAAAATTCCAATACCCATAGTCATTATTTTAGATCTTTTTTCAATTCGATTATAAAATTTAAATTTAATAATATAAAAAGATATCAAATATATGGCTAAAGCTACGGTTAAACAATTTATGAATGTTACAAAATCGGCAGGATTAAAAAACGTAGCAATGTAAGCACTAATAACTCCTGAAATAACACCTAAACCTATCCTAATCATGTATATACTTACCAAGGGATTCATCGAACTTCAATCCTGTAAATCAACGTTTCAAGTGTAAATTAAGAGTTTATTACTTAAGTATTATGGAAGTTATCCAAAGATATTTTGTTTCTTAATAATTAAACAAATTTCTATAAAATGCAAACTCTCTTAGCTAATTAAGATATTGTCTTTTGTATCTTTTCTTAGCCACCACGCAATAAGAACTGTTATTGACACAACCGACGCTGAACCTATTAAAGGATTAGGATTTGTTACAGAGATAAAATTATTTGCTAGATGAAGCATAACTGCAATTAAATAATAAGCTGCTGGTCGTTTTTTTGAAATTCCATATCCTATTATTGCTGTGCTTGCAGAATGGAAAATAATGCCGGGAATTCTAAAAATTACAGGGACACCTAAAACAAAAACATAAGTGAGAAATTCTACAATTCCAAATCCTAATCCTACTATTAATGATAAATTAAAAATATTTCTTTCAGTTTCACCATGACGATAAAATAGTGGATACGCTTTTGAAAATTCTTCAACAAAGGGAGCAAAAATCACGCGTGAAAAAAAAGCAATCAGAAAAGGATCAAAACCTACCAATAATAAATCAATATATTGATATATAAAAAGTGTAAGAGGAACACTAATTGTAACACCCATTCCAAAAAAGAAGATCTTTTCATCTAGATCAGGTCTATGAATCTGTATTGTTCCATCAGTTGCTTCCATAAATTAATCCCAAATCTAAAAACCTAATCCCTGAGCTATTACATTACTTCAATCTTTTAGTTAAAAATTGTGTCCTACTTAAAACTTTAAAATTAAATTTGTTTTCAATAAATTGTTATACAATTGAACTTATTAATCCAAATAATAATATCAATTTTTTTCCTAACATATTTCAACTTGAATTTTGATAATGAAAATCGCAAATAAAATAAACTTAATCATTCGATACTAAAAATTAGTATTAATATCTATGAATATCTAAAATAAAAGTGCCTATTTTATAATACTAATAATAAAAAATACAATAGGGGGTTGTCTTTTTGTCAAAAAAAGATTTCTCAAGTTTCGAAATTGCGGTAATAATCCAGGAACTAAAAAGCAAAATTACAAAATCTAGAATTAATAAAATATACCAATACGATAAAAAGACCGTAGTACTAAAACTTCACAAAAAAGATAACCCCCAAATAAGGCTTGTTATGGAAGCAGGTAAACGCCTCCATCTAACCTCATATCTGCTAAATCCGCCAAAGATACCACCAAATTTTTGCATGATACTAAGAAAATACCTGAATGGAGCATGGATAGAAAAAATAGAGCAATTCGAATTCGAAAGAATTGTTCTATTATATTTAAGAAAAAAAAATGAAAATTGGAAAATTATTTTAGAACTATTTGGTGAAGGAAATATAATACTGCTTGATGAAGCAAATAAAATATTGCAAGCTCTGATCTTTAAAAAAATGCGAGATCGTAATATTATTCGTAATGAAATCTATCAATTTCCCCCAACCAATAGTAAAAATCCGTATAAAATTAGCCAAGAAGAATTAATTCAAGGATTAACACAAACAAGCAATATAGAAATTGTAAGAGCTATTGCTAGACTCTTAGGCATAGGAGGCATCTATTCAGAAGAAATATTATATAGAGCTAATATAAAAAAAAATATACTTTATAAAGATTTGAAGTACTCTGATTTCGAAGCAATATTCCTTAGTATACAAGATATCTTATCTGTTATTAAAGATTCTAAAATAAATCCTCGCTTAATTTTAGATAAAAAAAACCAATTCATAGATGTAATTCCAATAGAACTGTACCGTTATAAAACCTCCAACTTCAAAATCGAAAAAACTTTCAATAAAGCCATAGACGAGTTCTTCATAAAAGATACTATAAAAGAAAAAACCTTTTCCGCAGAAAAAACAAATAAACTTCAAAAAAACCTTGAACAAATAGATAGAATAATTGATGAACAAAAAAATTACTTAGAATCACAAAAAAAGACGATTAATCTAAATAAAAATATAGGTGACATAATTTATTCTCAATCAAATATATTACAGCTTTTATTAGATCTTTTTTCACCTCACAAAAGATCTGGTAAAGATTGGGCCACTCTTTTTAAAGAGGTTTTTGATGCAAAGAAAAAAGGAAAAATACCTGAAAAACTTGTTGAATCATTTGACTCAGAGCATTTATTGGCTAATATAAAAATCAATAACATGAAATTTAGTTTGAATTTGCGAAAAAATATTTTCGAAAATGCTGCAGAATATTATGATATTAGCAAAAAAGCAAGACAAAAATCAGAAGGTGCTTTCTCAGCTTTGCAACTTTCTTTAAAAAAACGTGAAGATTTAAGAAAGAAGCTGCAAAAAAAAATTGACTCTTTTAAGACAGAACCTGAACAAATCCTTGTAGAATTAGAAAAAAGAAAAATAAAAACTAAAAGATGGTATGAAAAATTTCGATGGTTTAAGACTTCTGATGGTTTCTTAGTTGTTGCTGGAAAAGACTCAATAAGTAATGAAGTATTAATAAAGAAACACACTGATGGCAAAGATCTTGTTTTTCATGCTGATATAATAGGTGCTCCTTTTGTGGTATTAAAGCTTGGAGAAAAAGTTGTGAGTGAAAGAAGTTTGTTAGAAGCAAGCGAGTTTGCTGCTGCTCTTTCTCGTAGTTGGCGTGAGGGAGCTGCATCTTCAGATGTATATTGGGTTACTCCTAATCAATTAAGCAAAAGTGGGCCTTCGGGCGAATATGTTCCTAAAGGTGGTTTTATGGTTTATGGAAAACGTAACTGGATGAGAAATGTTCCGCTTAAGCTAGCGATAGGAGGTATTCATGGGGATTCGAATTTAACTTTTATTGGTGGTCCTATTTCTGCTATAAAAGCTCTTACAAAATATTATGTGATTTTAATTCCAGGAGAAATGAAAGGAAAAGAGTTGATTAAAATGGTTATTCTATCTTTAGTTGAAAAACTCCCTAAGGAAATGCGTAAGAAAGCTTTAAAAACCTCCCCAGAACAAGTTAGAGAATTTATTCCCTACACAAAAGCAAGAATCCTTAAAGATTAATTTAGCTATTATCAATTAATTATCTATTTAGATAATTTCTTATATTTTTTAAATTAATTATTTTTTTGCTAATACCCTAAACTGTTCATTATTTTCTTCTAATCATAATTTATTAATTTTTCTTGTATCTTCTTCTATAGCTATCATAATCTGGAAGCAAACGTAAATACTCTTCATTCATTAATGGTGAAGAAATTAGAAAATCAGCTGATGCTCTATTGCAAGCAGTAGGTATATTCCACACAACTGCCATTCGTAAAAGAGCTTTTACATCTGGATCGTGAGATTGAGCTTCTAAAGGATCCCAAAAAAATATCAAGAAATCAATTTTCCCTTCACTAATTCGTGAGCCAACTTGCTGATCCCCTCCTAGGGGACCACTTTCGAAAATGATAATTTTTTTATTTAATTCTTCTTCAAGCAATTTGCCCGTTGTTCCAGTAGCATATAACCTATGCTCTAACAGAGTATTTTTATTAAATCTAACCCAATCAAGTAAACTTGCTTTCATGTTATCATGTGCAACTAAAGCAATATTTTTTTTCTGATCTGATATAATTTCCTTACCTTTCATTGATAAATCTCCATTATTATTAATAACAACTCTAGGTATGTTTTAAAAAAGATATTTTAATGAATTATATAACCAATTCTTAATTATCTAATTTTATCAATATTATTAAATAAAAAAGGTTAAAAAATATTGGTATCAGACTTCTATAGATAAATTAAATAATATTTTATTAAAAAAATTAGAGTTTCTTCCCCATAATATAAGCATCTTCACCATCTGAATAATATCCATAACTAGTTCGAATTATTTCAAAACCTAGTTTTTTATATAATGCAACCCCAGCATCATTTGTTGCTCTAACTTCCAAATAACACTGCTTTGCTTTATAATTTAACATTCCTTTCATAGCAAATTCCATTAGTCCTTGAGCAACACCTTTACGTCTTCCATTAGGCAAAACAGCAATAGATACAACATGTCCCTTTCGAATCAAACCTTCAAATCCAAAATTAGACAATCCCACCTCTATCCGACACATTATATACCCAATGATTTTTCCCTCTTCTTGAGCTACAATATATGTTTCAGGAAATCGACGATATAAATCCATAAAAAATGCGTCTGAATAATTCTCAGGAAGGCAGATTCGATTAATCTTCATTACTGTTTGTAAGTCGTTTGGAGTGAATTTTCGCAATTTTATAGAGTTTTGCATCTTTCTATGATATCGAATTTTCTAATAAAAACTTAAAGTTTACGCTCAAATCGGAAATATTTTTAGATTTTTTTAATATTCCTTTTTCCTTAATTTTGATTATTAATTATTGGCAGTGTATGATTTCCATGAGGCATTACCCAGACTTTAGAAGCAGATCCAGATATTTTTAATGCCTCTTTAAAGGCATCATTAACTGCTCTTGATGTTTTTAATTTAAAAACATCTGAAGCATAATAATCTGGAAGTGACGAAACCAAAATTATCGTATGATTTTTTAAAGCTTTTAATAAGTAATATGCTTTATGTCCTCCCATTATAAAATGTTGCTTAACTTCACGTTCAACCTTCTTTAAATCTCCAAAGTGCATCATCCATTCATAGAATACTTGGTTCCCATGTCCTTCTGGGCATTCAGCCACCAGTATTATAACACCATTTCTTTTAACTGCCTCTAATGCATTATCTAATGCTTTATATGCTTGATAGAGATCGATATCTCCAGGATGACCTCCAGCACTAACAACAACAATATCAGCTTTTCGATTTAGAACTATTCTATATAAATCGTCAACAAGTTTTACAGCTTGGTTGAAGGCTTCTTCCAAATCGCCCGCAAATGCTCTTACAATTTCTCCTTTACTATTCATAACAATATTTAATATGAAATCTACTCCAGCAAGTTTTGCTCCTTCAGTCATATCTTCGTGGACTGGATTTCCAAGAAGAATTCCAGTTCGTGCTTTTGAATTTAATAGCATAGCATGATTGTGTTGAATTGTCTCTGCACAGGAAATTGCTGGCATAACGCTTTTACGTCCCCCTCCATAACCAGCATAATAATGAAATCCCACATCACCAAGGAGGATTTTCAAATCAGCTTCTGCAAAAATACGATTAACTTTTACTTTTGTTCCATGAGATTTCGTTTTTCCTACATATACCAAATCTTCTGCTTTACAGCTATGACTCACGGTTTTTATCCGATTGCCCACTTCTCCAAGTAGGTTTTTTTCCTCTTCTGGTTTTACAGCTCTATGTGTCCCACAACCAAAAATTATCGTAATATCATTATCTGTTATACCAACAGAATTCAATTCTTCTAAAACAGGAAGAATCATTAACTCGCTTGGTGCATCCCTTGTGTGATCATCTACTACAATAGCCACTTTTTGCCCTTTTTTAGCTAGTTCATTCAATAGTTTTGATCCAAATGGTTCTTTTAATGCTCTCCTAATTTCTGCTAAAGGATCAGAAACCCCTTCCATTTCCTTGGGTTCGACTGAACCCAAGAGATTACGAGCAGGAATTCTAACACAAAGATTACTCTTTCCATATGGAAGCCAAACATCGACCATAAAATATCACGTGATTCTTATTGAAAAGAAAATAAATTGCATCTATTAAGCATTATCAAATTAAATCGATATCCTTTTTTCTTATTCAAATATCCAAAATAACCTGAATAAAAAAAATTCATTAATTAATTATAGAAACTCAATTCTGAAATATTATTATTTCAGCAAAAAAACTTTAAACTAAAAAATAAATAATATGTCAAAGTGAAAAATCATCAATGCCAATTAACAATACTCCAGAAGAAAACTCCATTCTTTTTGTTTGGTTTAATCATTATTCAGGTGTATTAATTAAAACTCCTTCAAAAACTCTGGTAATCGATCCTGTGGATATAAGATCACGAAGTTTTCCTAATGCTGATGCTGTTTTAATAACTCATGAACATTATGATCATTTGGATCAGAGGCTGATTAAAGAAATTCAAAAAAATACTCAATGTAAAATAATTGCTGATCCCGCTTCTAAGAATAGATTACAACACCTGATTCCTCAAGATATGTTAACTGAAATTAATCCAGGATCTGAAATTAAACTTGGGAGTGTTTCTATAAAAGCAGAAAAATGTAATCATCCAGCTTCTGATCCTGTAACCTATATAATAAAAAGTGAGGATAATGTTAAAATCTTTCATACTGCTGACAGTTTACCATTTGAAGAATTAGAGATGATTGGTATAAGAGAAAGATTTGATGTTGTTTTTTGCACAGTAGGAATTGCTCCTGGTGCTTCCCCGGAGACAGGATTTGAAATAGCTCGTTTGACAAAACCGCAAGTTGCTGTTCCTTATCATGCAAACTCAGTTGCTTATCAACAAAAATTTGAGGAGTTAGTTAAGGAACAACTGCCAGGAACAACTTGTTTGATTCCTGAACTGAACAAAATATATCAGGTTTCAAAGAAAAAATAATTTTATATTACTAAAAAATGGAAAAATATCTTGAAGATTATTATTTTTAATAATTAGGATTATATGGTTTGCAATTCAAAAGATAAATTTTTTGTCGATTACATTTTTTAATCTTTTTATTTTTCTAGGAATGATGGTTAATGACTAAAAAAGAAATATATGAAATATTCTTATTCTATAGTGTTTCTTCGTCATAGAATATTAATTCTTTTTCTTCTAGTAATTCATGTAGTTTTTCAACTGAAATGTATACATCTTCTTCTTTTTTGGCTCCTGTGCATACTAGTTTTCCGCTTGCAAAAAGTAAAATTACAACTTTTGGTTCTGCCATTCTATAGATTAGTCCTGGAAATTGTTCAGGTTCATACATTGTTTTTTCGAGGGTATATGCTGCTTTTTCTAAATCAATCATTCCACCTAAACTTGCTGAAGCAACAATATTTTGGATTTTTAATTCCGGTTTGCTTATGATTATTATTCCTCCTTTTTTTAACTCTTTAACAACTTTCATGACCGCTCTACGTGATTCTTTTTCTGACTTTGCGCCTGTGCATACCATTTTTCCAGAGTTGAAAATTAGAGTGGCTGTTTTTGGTCTCTTTAATCTAAATACTAACCCTGGAAATTGTTCTGGACGATATTCCACGCTTGGATATCCTTTTACTACTGCATTTAAATCGACTTTTTGGTTTAATGTAGCAGAAGCAACAACATTTTCGATACGAATTGTAGCTTTAGTTTTTGGCATAAAATTACCCTCTTTTTAATTTTGATACTTCATCATTTTATAAAAACGGGTCTATTTATAAATACATCTATCAATATTAAAATTTCAAAGAATTTCTGTTTTTTTGGATTCTTCTACTTTCCTGTTATCTTTTTTCTTAAAAATTGGTATTATAAACTCTGCTATAATTAGAAATGCTATTAATCCTATAACTAGGGGCAATCCTATACCATTTCGCATAAATAAAACAAAATGACCAATCCAAGGAATACGCATTATAACTTTTCCAACAACTAAATCTTCTGATACCTCCCAAGGATCCAATTCACTGGGTATATCTGGCCATCTTATGTTTGAATTTCCATCACCTTTTGTGGAAAAATATATTATCCCTTCTCTTTCTTCTTTTTCAACTATTCTATGAACAATCAATTCACTTTTATCATATGGTTTATGAAAAACAATTATGTCACTGTTAGGATAATTAGACTTTAGGTTTGAGGCTTCAGTTCCTTGAACAATTATTAAATCACCTATATGTAAGGTTTGCGAAAAAGGATGTGACCACCCATCACATCTTCCATTATAGGGAACACACATGCTTCCGCTTACAACAGCCAACGCGGGATAAGAAGTATTTAGTACAGCTCGCGAACCAATCCAAAATCCAAAAACTATTATCGCGATGATACCTATGATTATAGCCGTCTGTACATGTTCATTTTTCCATGCTTTTTTGAGCTTATCGATCAAATTCTGTTGTCACATCTGAATCCTAAATGTATTGTTCAATAAGATCTTTTTACATTAATACATGTTGTTATTTAAAAAAGGAAGGGTAAAGTAAACTATAAATTTTATACTTAACCCTAAGTTGACGAATAGTTTTTAGTAATTATTTGAGTTTTTTATATTTTTTGTTTGCTTAATACCTCTCTGAAACTAGCTCCACAATTGGGACATTTGTATAATCCAATTTCTAGTTGCATTCGCATTCCTTGCTTATCAGGACGACCAGCCATTTTCCAAGTCTTCTTCGGTGTTTGGTTTCCAGTTCCACATTTAGGACAATTACCCACTTTTTATTTCCTCCATAAATTTACCTTTCAAGGTTTTTTAATATTAAACATATATAATTTTCCATGCTTTTCAAATCTAATCATGGATTTTTATCATAATAATTATACAAATATATGTTAAAAAGTAGACGCTCTCTTCTTATTGATTACTTAAATTTTTCTTAATTTCTATCGATAATATTGTAATTTAAAATAAGGCAAGATTCTAAGGACAGGGTTAATCAAAGTTCTATTCTTTAGATCTTGTCAATAAATTATAAAACTAACATTATTTCTGAAGATTAAGTTCCATTTTTCTTAGCTTTTTCTGTTTTTTCAGGGGATCGAAAAGTTTCAATAAAATCAATCCTTAATATTCCATCTATAAGTCTCTGAATATCCATGGCAATACCCCTTTTTGCAATTTGGATACCCTCAATATAGAAAGTATTCTCAGGCATATTAATAGCTAATTCATTTCCTTTTAAACTAATTCCAAATTTTGTTTGATCAGCTTCTGGGATTCTACGGTGAATTAGAGCTTCAATTTTTTCTTTTTTTATTTTGATTTTCTTCTCAACGATAGCTTCATAAATAAGAGTTTTTCCTGCTAGAGGTGGATTGAAATCTAATAATACTCTTCCAGCTCCAATTGAACGTACAATTGCCATTTTTCCATTATATTCTACTCTCATTCCAATTGTGGGATTTTTTCCTTTTGACATTAAATGTTTTAATGGAACGCGTTTAATCTTTTCAGGCTCTCTTTGACCAAAGGCTTTTTCAGGCGGAATTTCAATTGTTTGAGATTTTCCTAATTTCATTTTTAGAAGAGCTTCATCAAGGGGTTTTAACACCCAACCCTCACCTACGACAATAAGTTTGGTTTCATAAACTTCGCCTTCTTTGTAAAGTTGTTCTTTTTTTGCTGTCTCTTCAAAAGTGGTATCAAAAACTTCTCCAGTTTCTTTAACTTTTGCTGAATAATTTAATAAAATGAAATCTCCTTTTAAAAACGTCATTCTAATTCAGTCCTATTCTAACGATTCAAAGGTAAGTTTAACACAATAATAAAAAGATTATCTTCCTTTAATTAGATATTAGATTTATTATCTTCATTCTTCAAATGGATTGATTTAGAAATTTTAATATGAGTTAAGAAAATTTGCTAAAATCTTTATAGATAAAATTATGATTTAAATTGAGATCTTAATTTCATTTGTCTTCTTTTTTTATTATAACTTATCGAAAAAATATGTGCCGAATCACGAATTTGTCTTAAGAGGCGCATCATTTTTTTATTTGGATTAAAATTTAAAGGTGAATTTGAATAAGGAAGGTAAATCTCTTCTTGTTTTTTTGCTAAACCTATTACAAATGTGTCTAAATTTAATGATTCTAAAGCTTTTTTTGCTGCTTTAATTTGGCCTAAGCCTCCATCAATAAGAATTAAATCAGGCATTTTACTGCCTTCCTTTTTTAATTTTTTGTATCTTCTTGTTACAACTTCATTTACTGCTGCAAAATCATCTTGTCCAACAAATGTTTTAATTTTAAACTTTCGATAATTCTCTTTGTCTGGTTTACCATTTTTATAACGAACCATTCCTGATACGACATGCTCTTCACCCAGATTTGATATATCAAAACATTCAATTATTTTAGGAAGAGTAGGTAGATTTAGAGCAGTTTGCAAATCTAGCAATAAATTATTATTTTCTGAATATGGATCAAGATTTTTTTCGGCTAATTTAACTAAATTTTGTTTTTCAGGTTTTTTAGGAATTAATAATTTTACCTTTACTCCTCTTTTTAATGACAAAAATTCTTCCAAGGCTCTTTTTTCATCATTATCTTTCCAACATGGTTGATTCAATAATATTTCATGAGGTATTTTATTGGTATTATAGAATGCTTTTAGAAAATCTTGTTCAAGGTTAAGTTGATAATCTAAAGAAAAATCTTTTTTCCCTAAAAGGACTCCTTTTCTGATACTCATTTGTACAACTAATAGTCTCTCGTCTATTGTTTTGAAAACTATAACATCTTGATCAAATAATCTTTCTTTATCAACTATCTGATTTTGGATAAGAAGTCGAATTGAGGATATTAAATTTCTTAATTCAATTGCAGATTCAAAATTTTTTGATATTGATGCTTGATGCATTTGATTTATTAGTTCTTTGATTGTTTCTTCATAATTTCCCTTTAGAAAAGA
Organism: miscellaneous Crenarchaeota group-6 archaeon AD8-1; assembly: GCA_001273385.1. Lineage (GTDB taxonomy): Archaea > Thermoproteota > Bathyarchaeia > Bathyarchaeales > Bathycorpusculaceae > AD8-1. The sequence continues at coordinate 45,141 of LFWW01000001.1, forward strand.
ACGAGCTTTTTCTACCTGTATTGCATATTTTTTTTCGGATACTTTTCCGATACAGGGTGCAGTGCATAAATTGATATGATAATTTAAACAAGCCCTTTTAGGAAATTTTTTGCAAACTCGAAGTTTAAAAATTTTTATAACTAATCTTTGTAGATCCTGACGAGTGAATCCATCAGGATAAGGTCCAAATGATTCTAATTTTTGAGAGACTTTGCGGGAGCTAAGAACTCTTGGAAATTTCTCTTTTGTAAGGGAAATATATGCAAATGTTTTTGCATCTTTAAGATCAATATTATATTTGGGTTTATTTTCTTTGACTAGCCTATTTTCTAATAACAGAGCTTCAGTTTCATTATTAACGATGATCCAATCGATACTTTTTATTTTAGATACAAGGTGTTGAGTTTTAATAGGTTTTCTTGAAGAATTAAAATAACTGCGAACCCTTGATCTTAATTTTTTTGCTTTTCCAATGTACAAAAGATTGCCATCAATATCTCGAAATAGATATACACCAGGATCTAAAGGTAGATCAGAACTATTGAAGCTTGCAGATCCAGATATATCTATCATTACTGAATTTTCGCTACCTTAATATTAATTTCATTATTATAAATAAGATTTCTTAGAAATTCACCGGTGTAGGATTTGTATTCCTCTGAAACTTTTTCAGGAGTTCCTGTTACCATGATTTCTCCTCCGAAATCTCCACCTTCAGGACCTAAATCTATAAGGTAATCACAATTTTTAATAACATCAAGATTATGCTCAATAATGTAGACTGTATTACCTTTTTCTACTAGATTATTTAGAACCTTGATCAATCTTTTAGTGTCATCAAAATGTAAACCGGTTGTGGGTTCATCTAATAAATAAATTATATGACCAGTTTTATGTTTACTAAGTTCTCTAGTAATTTTTATTCTCTGGCTTTCTCCACCTGAAAGAGTTGTTGAGCTTTGACCCAATTTAATATATCCGAGACCAACATCCATTAAAGTTTTTAATTTTCTATAAATACGTGGAATATTCTCAAATCGTGTCGTTGCCTCTTCTACTGTCATATCCAGAACTTCGGCAATATTTTTCCCTTTATAATAAACTGATAAAGTTTCTTTATTGTATCTTTTTCCTTTGCATTCTTCACATTGGACATAAACATCTGGAAGAAAATTCATTTCGATGCGAAGTACTCCATCGCCCTTGCAGGTTTCACATCTTCCACCTTTTACGTTAAATGAGAATCTGCCAGGTTTGTAACCTCGAATTTTTGCTTCTTTTGTTGAGGCAAATAATCTTCTCATATCATCAAATAATTTAGTGTATGTTGCTGGATTGCTTCTTGGAGTTCTTCCTATTGGGCTTTGATCAATTACAATAACATTTTTTACAAATTCAGGAAGTTCAATTGAATCATGTTTACCTATCCTATCAACTCTTAAACCAAATTCTTTTTTCAAAGCAGGAATAAGAGTTTGATTCATAAGAGTACTTTTTCCTGAACCAGAGACTCCTGTAATTCCACATAAAACCCCTAAGGGCAAACTAACATTAAGTCTTTTTAAATTATTCTCTCTTGCACCTTTTATTGAGATATAATCTGGTGGAGTTCTTCTGTGGTTAGGAACGTCTATGCTTAACTTTCCAGATAGATATTTCCCTGTTATGCTCTTTTCATTTTCCATGATTTGCCAAAGTTTTCCCTGAGCTACGATTTGCCCTCCATGAACTCCAGCTCCAGGACCCATATCTACAATATAATCTGAATTTCGGATAGTCTCTTCATCATGTTCTACAACAATAACTGTATTTCCAATATCCCGCAGTCTATGAAGAGTATTGATTAACTTGAAATTATCTCTTTGATGAAGCCCAATACTGGGTTCATCTAATATGTATAAAACTCCCATTAAATTACTGCCAATTTGAGTAGCTAATCGAATTCTTTGAGCTTCTCCACCTGAAAGAGTTTTGGCTGCTCTAGATAAAGTAAGATAGCTAATACCTACGTTTTTTAAAAATCCTAGCCTTTCATTAATTTCTTTCAGAATCGATTTTGCAATAGTTAATTCTTTTTTATTCAACTTAGGTTTAAGTTTTTTGAAAAATTGTATGGCTTGTTCAATTGAAAAATCTGTCACATCAATTATGCTTTTTCCAACAATTTTTACAGCTAGAGGTACTGGTTGAAGTTTTTTTCCTTTACATACTGGGCATTGGGAAGATCTCATGAATTTCTCTATGCTATTTTTTCTCCATTCACTTTCAGTTTGACGATACAGTCGCATAGTCTGAGGAATTACGCCTTCCCAACCTTTTCTCATCCACATATTTGCGCCATTAGACCAGTTGCCTTCCAGAGGTTCTTTATCTCCATATAATAATACATGAATTTGGTTTTCTTTGAAGTCTCTAATTGGAGTAAAAACATCAAAACCATATTTTTTTCCAACTAAAGCTAGTTGTTGAACTCTCCAGCTAAGATCCATTTTACCATAGACAGCAAGAGCTCCATCCATTATTGATTTACTTTTATCAGGCAAAACTAGATCTTCTGATACCTCAAATACTTCACCAAGACCGTGACAAGCAGGACAAGCTCCAAATGGTGAATTAAAGGAAAACATACGAGGTTCAAGACTTTCAAATACTATTTCAGGGTGATTTGGACAAGCGCCAAAAGTACTGTATATGTTCTCTCCTGCAAACCTTTCAATTTCTGATTTTTTCTTGAAACCGTTTGCATTTCCTTTTATGACTATCATAGTTCCTTCTCCAAGTTGGAGAGCTAGCTCTACTGCTTCAACGATTCTTGAGCGTTCCTCTTCCTCAGCATAAACTGTGTCAATAACAGCTTCTATCCAATGTTTTTCATAACGTTGAAGTTTTGCCTCTTTTATTACTGTATCAGAATTGAAAATTTTTTGATCAACGCGAATTTTTGTGAAGCCTTTCTTCTTTAAATCAAGCAGAACTTGTTCATGTGTTCCTTTAATTCCTCGTATTATTGGTGCTAAAATTGTAATTAATTGATTTTTTTCTGTCATCAACAAATTAGATATATTTTCTGGACTTTGTGGTCGAATTAAACTTCCACATCTCGGACAGTGATGAGTACCAATTCGAGCGTATAGTAATCTTAAATAATCGTAAATCTCAGTAACTGTACCCACAGTTGATCGAGGATTTTTGCTTGTACTTTTTTGTTCTATAGAAATTGCAGGGGAAAGGCCTTCGATTGAATCTACATCAGGTTTATCCATTAATCCAAGAAACTGACGTGCATAAGCTGATAAACTCTCAACATACCTTCTTTGTCCTTCTGCATATATTGTATCAAAAGCAAGAGTGGACTTTCCAGAACCTGATAATCCAGTTATTACAATAAATTTATTTCTAGGTAGATTAACATTTATGTTTTTTAGATTGTGCTCACGGGCACCTTTTACAGATATTGAATCAAACATAATTTCTACCTATTTATTCGGTTGTGACAAAACTTCAATAAATGATACATTTCAACTTTTTTGATAAATATCTAGTTTTTTTCCTTGAATATCCTGTGTTTTAATTTTCGAATACAATGCTTTTTTATATTCTTCAATTGTATCTCTTAATTCAATAGCCTCTTCAAAATCGAGTTTCTCTGCTGCAGCTCTCATTTTGGCTTCTAATTCAATTATTTGATATTGAATATCCCTTTTAGCCAGATGCTTTGTTCCTTTAATTCTTCCTTTTTTACTGGATACTTTTTTTATAATTGTTTGGGGAATTAGGTTATGTTCTTGGTTATATCTCTTCTGAAATTTTCTCCTATAATTGGTAATTTCTATTGCTCTCTGAATTGATTTTGTTTTCACATCCGCATACAAAATTACCTTCCCTTCAGCGTTTCTTGCAGCTCTACCAATGGTTTGAATCAGACTTCTTTCATCTCGTAAAAATCCTTCTTTATCCGCATCTAATATAAAAATAGTTGAGACCTCAGGTAGATCTAGACCTTCACGTAGCAAATTTATTCCAACTAGAATATCAAATTCACCAATTCGTAGCTGTCTTATTAATTCAATTCTATCTAAACTATCTATCTCAGAGTGCATGTATCTAACTCTAAATCCTTCTTTAACCAAGTAATCTGTTAGATCTTCAGCCATTCTCTTTGTAAGAGTTGTAATGAGAACCCTATTACCTTTGCTTATGGTATTAGTAGCTTCCTTCATTAAATGCTTCATTTGATCTTTAATTGGATGAAGTTCAACTATAGGATCAAGAAGACCTGTAGGTCTTGTAATCAACTCTACCGGTTCTCCACTAGCATGAAGTTCATAATCACCAGGAGTGGCTGAAACAAAAAGAGTGGTGCCCATTTTTTCTTCAAATTCTTTAAATTTTAAGGGTCTATTATCAAAAGCACTTGGTAACCTAAAACCAAAATCAACCAAGCTCTTCTTTCTAGAATGATCCCCATTATACATTGCTTGAGCTTGAGGAATTGTGCGATGGCTTTCATCAATGATAAATAGAAAATCTTTTGGGAAATAATCGATTAGGACATATGGTGGTTCACCAGGTTTTCTTCCATCAAAATGGCTGCTATAATTTTCAATTCCTTTGCAATAACCCAATTCTTTAATCATTTCAATATCATAATTAGTTCTTTGCTTAAGCCTCTGAGCCTCAAGAAGAGGTAACTCTGGTAAACGTTCAGCTAGTTCTTGACGGATTTTTTCTAAAGCTTTCTTTTGTTTTTCTTCAGGAATTACGTATTGTCGTGCAGGATATAGGGTGATTTTGTCAATTTTATTAATTGAGTCACCCGTAATGGGATCAATTTCTTTGATTTTATTTATCCTATTGGATTCAAGTTGAACACGCAAAATATTTTTTTCATAAGCAGGAACAATATCTATTACATCACCTCTAACCCTAAATTTTCCCGATTCAAGTTCCAATTTATTGCGTTCATATTGCATATCAACTAGGCGTTGAATAAAATCTCGCCTTTTCAACGGTTTTCCTACTTCCAATTCAATAGCCAAAGTTTTAAAATCAATAGGATTACCAAGATTGTAAATGCAACTAATACTTGCTACAACAATTGTATCATTTCTACTAAGCAAACTAGAAACACTATGCATACGCATTTTTTCTATTTGTTCATTAATGCTTGAATCTTTTTCTATATAGGTATCAGTTGTTGCAATATAAGATTCTGGCTGATAGTAATCATAAAAGGAAATAAAATATTCAACGCGATTATTAGGAAAAAAATCTTTTAGTTCAGAATATAGTTGAGCAGCTAAAGTTTTATTATGTGCAAGTATAAGTGTAGGTTTTTGAAGTTTTTCTATAATATTTGCCATAACAAAAGTTTTTCCACTTCCAGTTATTCCAAGAAGAGTTTGTTTTTTTTGTTTAAGAAAATTAGCCTTGATTTTTTCTATTGCTGTTTTTTGTCCAGGAGATACCTTAAAATCAGTTTTTAATTGGAACTTCACTAGGGATCCTTCTCGATTAGAGAGAAGAAAATAAAATCTCTTTACTTATAAGGATTTTCAAAAAATTAATATTTGTTTCAAGGATAATCCTAGGATAAAATTTTAAAGAAGAATTTGTTTCGGCCAATATTTTTTCAAAATATTAACTTGTTGAACCTATTACTGGAAGATTTTATGACAATTACATTTTGATTTTTTCTTTAAGCGCTTTAATTGTTCCAGAAATTGATAAAACATGTAAAGCAACACGGTTTTCAGCTATAGAAGTAATTGTAACCAATGATGTTCTTACGATGTTTAGGGCTGAAAGATTAGTTCGAATAATTACTTGTTTTTCTTCAAGATTATAATCAATTAAAGATAAGCTAGTTTGACTAGCACCATATTCACCATATAGTTTTAGAATTGAACTCCATATAGCATCTATTAGGATTTTAGGCTGAAAATTAGCCTTAGAATCGATTTCCAAAGCTAGATATCTTCTTTTTGTTCTTTTCAACAATCTCCCTCTTTTATTATTCGAATTCCAGGAGCCACAAAGCTAGATTTTAGTTTTTCTCTATTTCGCAGAACTATTGTGTTGGGATTTGTTGAAATTGTGTCTAGAGCGGAGGTTTGATCCATATCAAGAAGAAACATCAAGGCTGCAATTTCTCTTGGTTTTCTAAGTAATATTGACTCTGAAATTCCACTTGATAGTACAATGGGTACATGAAAATCATTTGCTATTACTGTTTCTCTACGAAGGAGGGATATAATTTTTGCGCGTAAAGACCCGTATAGAACTAATAATGGTTTAGCATCAATTTCAAAAGCAGTTAAATTATTGCTAACTAATTCTGCTTCGTTTCTGTCAAAAAATCTGTTTCGAAAAGATAGTGATGGAAAATTTATTAAATCAACTCTGCGATCCTGTGCAGCTTGTCTTGCAATTTCTTTGGTTTTGCATTTAACACAAACTATTTCATATTTTCTTCTTACTTTTCTAAGTTTAATTTTGAGTTCATTTCGGGTCTTTGGACTTAAATCTATTCGTGAAATATAATCTATCTCAAGATTTTTACATAAATCTCTTAGTAGATTAATTGAATGTTTATCCAAGGAATTATTCGATGAAAAACCTAATAGATTATATCCTAAAAATTTTATTTTTTTAATTAATTGAATATTTTCATCTATTTTATTTGATTTTAGAATTAAATGTAAGTCAGCAAATTGTCTTTTCATAATATTAAACCTAATTCCTTGGCTAAATCTATTATTTCTCGAGTGGTTCTAGTCTCGAAATGAACCTTTAAGTGAATGGGATCCTTTGTTGAAAATCTCAATAAAGATACAAACGCTAGTTGTTTATCAAATCTTAAATAAAGATTTTTTTTATCAAGATGATTTTTTATGTTATAAGTTAGATTTTCTTTGTCTGACAAATTTAGTTGATCAGAGATAAATTTTAATGTTTCAAGACACAAAATTTTATCATTTAACTGGATTTTATACAATATGATTGGATTTTTATAGTATCCTGTTAACTGTGTTTTTTTAAAAGTTAAATTTTCCTTAATTTCAACTGGAAATAAATTTTTAGCAGAAATTAAAACTTTGTCCACGTCTTCTGTAGCATGAGAAAAAACTCTAATTTCGATATTTCTAATCAAAGTCTTTGGAGACAATTTTATACATCTTTTTGTGATTAGCATTTAATCCTTTTAGATTTTTTCTATAGCTAAGAATAAGACTATCATTATTTTCTGAATTTTTATAAGATTATTATTTTGCGTAAAGATAAAAATTTTAAAATAATTTATTTATTTTTTCTCTTGCGTTTCTTGGGATTTTTCTTTTCTGGAGATTTAACCAAATTTCTGATTCGTTTACCAGATGCTGTTAAACCTCTATTTACTCTTCTCTTTTGATTGGCTAGATTAATTAAATTTTGATTGGTTATCCTTGCTTTTTGAGTTTTAAAGTTATGTTGTTTTGATAAGACAGTTTTATTGATCATGATTACTTCAAACCATTTCGAACGTCCATCTTCGCCAACCCAATAACTGTTTAAAACTTCTAGATTTGGGAATTTCTTTCCTGTTCGTTCTTCTGCAATTAATCTTAAGCTTTTTGCTGGTTTATATTTTGCAACACCCATTCGTTTAGGTCTACGTCCAGCTTTCGGTCGTTGTTTTCTTAAGCCGCCTCTTCTGACCTTAGTTCGAGCAATTATATAACCCTGTTTAGCTTTATATCCGAGGGCTCTAGCTCTATCCAGTCTTGTAGGTTTTTCAATTCGAATTATAGTTGGTTGTTTTCGATATAAAATCAATCTTTCTTTCATTAGTTCTTCTACAAAAGATTGTTCTGGTTTAGCCCATTCTTTCGCTATATACTTGTAAGCCATCTGTTTTTCTGACCTTATTTGCTATTGTTTACGGTTCAGCTTATTAAAGCCACATCCCTACGGACTCTACAGGTCCGTTTTCAATTTTTAATCACAACATTGCTTAAAAATAAACCTTTTCTATGAATTATCAGAAAAAAAACCATTTAAAAGATTGTTATTCCAGTAATCTTGCTCTTGCATTGTTAAATAATTTAACTAATTCTAAACGCCACTCATTATACTCTTCAGGAGTTTTGGGATAACTATAATAATGAGCTTTCACTTGTCGCATCATATTTACTGTTATTCGCAGTTTATTTAGAAAACGCATCCGCTTAATTCCTCTAAATACTCTTCTGGCCGTTTCTGTGATATTCAAATGGAATTCATCCCCTAAGCCAGCTTTTAATACGTCATCCTCAGTTAGAAGTTTACAACTCATGCCATAATTTAAATCATCGTCATTACTTTTAATGAGAAACATTCGAAAGATATCTAAACTAGCCTGTTTCTTACCATAAGACTGCATATATAAATTATTGTAAGACCAAAGACTTTCTTGATTCGCCTTTCCTTTTTCCAGTGCATCAGATATTACTTTCCCAGCATAAAAACCACTTAGCATTGATGGACCAATTCCACCTCCGTGGATAGGATTAACTAAACTAGCTGCATCACCAGTGATTATGATGCCATTTCCAACCATATTATCTAATGGTCTTCTTGTTGGATCAAACCAAGCACCGGAAGTTATTATTTTAGATCCTTCAAACAAGGGTCTTTTCATAATATGTTCATAAAATTGAGTTTTGGGATTTGGAAAATTTTTATTCATGCAAACTCCTAAACCAACATTAACTTTTGCGTTTGGTTTAGGAAATATCCATGTATAACCTCCAGGAGTTACTTTTTGATTTAAATAAATATCGCAATATTTTTTGTTTTCTGTTTCGTGGCTTAATTGGCGAATTTCGCGGTAACAAGCTTCTACATCTCTGTTTTCAATCACTGTATCAATATTCATTTCTTCAGGTAGTTTGCGTCTAGCAACACCTAAGAAACCACTGGAATCAACAACTACTTTGCTTTTCAACTCGACCTTTGATCCATTAGACTTCTTTGCTATTACACCGGTGACAAATCCATCTTTAATTTTGAGATCAAGAAATTTTGTTGAATCTAAAAGTGTCGTGCCTTTGTCTACTGCTTTTTTCAATAGCCATTGTCCAAATAAGTGACGATTTAATAAATACCCGATAAAATCTTCATGTGCAATAGTGAAAATCGTTTTTTCATCAGGAGAAAAAATTCGGATACCTTCAATACGGGTTTCAAGTTCACCGCCTTTTGGTTTCTCTAATCCTAAAGTTTTTAGATGATGTTCTCCAAGTGCATCTCCACAGATTTTTGTTCCTATTAGTTCTTTGGGTTTATTTTCAATTAAACAAGTACTTAATCCTCTTTCAGCTAATGTTTTTGAGGCTAAACAGCCTGCAGTTCCGGCTCCAACAACTATAGCATCAAATTTTTCCATAACATGATCCCATTAAATATGATATATTTTCTGTACTTTGTTGTATTAGTAAACCTTTATAAATTATTAAGTAAGCTTTACCACACCAAGTGTAGGTTAAATGAGCACACAGTTATCACTAAGCATTGAGCTTAGAAAGTTAATTGAATCAAAACTTGAACAGACTATTAATGGAATAGAAAACACTTTTTATCAAATTTTAAAAAAACAGGACATTAATCCTATAGAGTTAAAAGAGAATGTTAAGAATCTGGAAGAAAATTTTAGCATTATATCTCAGAAATGGAATCTTGAAATCCTTTACACTTTGCTATTGAAAGAACAAGCCGGTTTTGGAGAAATTAAGAGAATCTTAGGTGTAAATTCACGGACCCTTTCAGATAAACTCAAGATTCTGAATATTTTTAATTACATTAATAGAGATGTAAATATTGGACCCCCTTTAAGAGTTAAATACAACCTTACCAATAAAGGAAAAAATACGGGTCTTCTTGCTTTGCCCCTTCTTTATTATAGTAGCAAATAAATTATTTTTTATTGATTATTGAATCTTCAATTTTTAATAAAGTGATTGAAAGAAATACATTAATGCAATTATCTAACATAATTATCTTTCTCAAATATTTCTATTAGTTAATTTTTTAGTTAAGACAATGTTTGTGGTTTCCTTTATTGTTTCAAAAACCATACAAGTAAGTGTTTTTTCCAATCCATCAATTAATCGAAGTTTATCAACAACAAAATTCCCGACATTATCGACAGCTTCAGCTCTTAATTTTATTAGTAAATCCCAATCTCCAGTTATTATATGCACTTCTTGTACCTCTAGAAACGATGCAATCTTTTTAGCGACAATTCTTTGTGAAATCATTCCAGAGTTTTTTGTTCGATATGAAACAGAAGCAAAAATGAAAGCTGTTGTACCTGAAGCAAGTTTTTCTGGTGCTAAGATTGCTCTATATTCCCGAATGATATTTTGGCCTTCCATTCGTCTTATTTTTGCGAAAACTGTTGTAATAGGTGACTTAATTTTTTGTGCTATTTGTCGGGCAGTTAGTTTGCTATTTTTTTGTATTAATTCTAAAATTGCTAAATCTTTTTCATCTAATTTGTTAAACATATTGTAATAATTACAATATTCTGCTATAAATACTATTAGTTTTTATAAAAAATATAAAAAAAATTATAAAAAATTTATAATAGACCATCTCATTAAGTTAGCTGATTAGATAAAGGAAATCGAAACATAATCAGGGATCTTTATGACTAGTCAAATTGTATTAAATTTTCCAAAAACTTTAGATAAATTATCAGAAATCGAAATCAAACGTAAAGCATGCATAGCAAAAGTGATGACCTATACCTTAAGTAATCTCACTTCACAGTTTGTAAAGAATGGTTTTGAATGGCTTCTACCTGTAGCCCTTTCTCAATCTACTGATCCTCTATGGCCTGATCCTGGAGCATCTATAGAAAAACGGATTGAAATCGACATCTACGGAAAAACTGTTCGAACAACTTCTAGTATGATCATTCACAAAATTATAGCTTCATCAATAGCTTATCCAAAATTATTCATATTATCACCAAACATACGAATTGAGAAACCAGAACGAGCAAAAACTGGAATGCACATATATGAATTTAGTCAATTAGATTTTGAAATAAGAGAAGCATCTTCAAAAGACGTTATGAATTTAGTTGAAAAGAATCAAAATTCCGAAAACACCTTTCAAAATTTATGATAAGTGTGAACTAGAATCTAAATATGGAACTACTTGGGAAGAAGAAATTTCAAAAAGAAGCTTTGATCCGGTATGGGTAACTAATATTCCTCGCGAATTTTATGACTTTGAAGATTTCGAAACAGGAAAATGGGATAACTACGATCTTTTTCTTCCAAATTACGATTACAGAAAATTGAACGAGATAATATAAACAAAGAAAACTACAAATTAATCTTACAACTATCTAAAGAAGGAAAAATTAAACCCACCTCTGGAGGAGGAATTGGGTTAGAACGACTAGTTGGTTGGATAAGTGGTGTTCAACATATAGCTGAAACTCAACCATTTCCTCGTATACCTGGTAAGGTTTACGACTTATAGGAATGAGAAATAATGAATACTTACTTAGAAGCATTAAAAATTAAATTAACCCAAGCTGATTATAAAAAACTATGTGCAATAGAACATCCCAAAGTTCACGAATTTATTGCAAAGTCAAGCGACTTATGTCATGCAAAAAGCATATTTATTTGCAGTGATGACCCCAAAGATATTGCTTATATTCGCCAACAAGCCATAACTAGAGGCGAAGAAACAGATATTTTAAAAATAAAAGGGCACACAGTTCACTTTGATGGTATTAACGATCAAGGTAGAGACAGGAAAGCAACAAAGTATCTTGTTCCAAGAGATATATCTTTTAGTAAAGCTCTTAACCAAATAGACAGACAAAAAGGCTTAAGTGAAGTAAAAAATCTGTTAATGGATTCAATGAAAGACCGAACAATGATTGTTCGATTCATTTCTTTAGGACCTCCAAATTCAGTTTTTACAATCCCTGGCTTGCAATGTACAGACTCTTGGTATGTTGCTCATACTGAAGATATTCTTTATAGACCTGGATATCAAGTTTTTTGCAGGACTGAACCAGATACGCAGTTTCTACGAGTTCTTCATTCAGCAGGAAAACTTAGAGAAAACATGACAAGTCTTGAAGATGACAAGAAAGCAATTTACATTGATTACATGGATAACACAATATATAGTGTTAATACTCAATATGCAGGAAATTCTGTAGGATTCAAAAAATTAGCATTCCGATTAGCAATAAGAAGAGCCAATTATGAAGGTTGGTTAGCAGAACATATGATGATTATGGGTGTACATGGTCCGGGAGGGCGGAAAACATACTTTTCTGGTGCTTTTCCAAGTGCATGTGGAAAGACATCAACTGCGATGCTTCCGGGAGAAACTATTTTGGGCGATGACATTGCTTATATTAGAGATATTGGTTCAGCTGCTAGAGCTGTTAATGTGGAATCAGGAATTTTTGGAATTATTAAAGATGTAAATTCCAAAGATGATGTATCAATTTTTAATGTTCTTAATAGTCCAGGAGAAATAGTTTTCTCAAATATTTTAGTTAAGGATGGAAAACCGTATTGGATAGGAATGGGTGAAGAAATTCCAGAAACTGGGATTAATTTTTCAGGAGATTGGTTTAAGGGGAAAAAAACCCCTGAAGGAAAAGAAATTCCCTTTGCTCATAAAAATGCTCGATATGCAGTAGCGCTAAAAGCATTGCAAAATTGTGATTCTGAAATTGATAATCCGCTGGGGGTAGAAATTAGTGGAATTATGTATGGGGGTCGAGATGCAAAAGCCTATGTACCAGTGCAACAAAGCTTCGATTGGTCCCACGGAATAATCTCCTATGGTGCATCCTTAGAAACTGAGACAACCTTCGCAACAATAGGTAAGGAGGGTGTTCCAGAGATTAACATAATGAGTATTCAAGATTTTATTTCTATTCCATTAAGCGAGAACATATGTAACAACCTTGAATTCGGTAAAAGACTCAAGAAAGTTCCCCTTGTTTTTGGAGTTAACTATTTTCTTGAAGATAAAAATGGCAAATTTCTAAATGCGCCACAGGACAAACATGTGTGGATTAAATGGATGGAACTTCGTGTACATGGAGAAGCAGGTGCTATTAGATCACCAACAGGTTTTCTCCCAAAATATGTTGATCTTTGTAAACTTTTTAACCGGGTATTGAAAAAAGATTATTCAAAAGAAGAATATGATAAACAATTTATGATTAGGGTTCCAGAAAATCTGGCAAAAATTCAACGAGTTCAAAGATTTTATCAAGAAAATGTTTCAGATACGCCTGTGGAATTATTTGAAATCTTAGATAAGCAATGTGATCGATTAATTAAAGCAAAAGAGAAATTTGGAAACTACATTTCTCCAGAAAAATTTGAATGGTAGAATAAGTTATTTATTAAATAAACAAAAAACTATAAAAAAACCATATATTTTCTTCGTTCAAATAAATCGATTGGAAGAAATATTGATTACTGATTCATAATCGTTAATAATTAACTCTAATTCATGGAGTCTTAAAAGAACCAAGAGAGTGAAAGTTTAATGATGAAAAAAACCGCTATTAATAAAAAAGTTCAACATTCAATAGATCTGACAAAAATTGATGGAGATGGAGCTTTTCCATGTCCAAATTGTGGAGTTGTTATATCACCTGAGGATGAAACAGAGCAAGTTTACAGAATCATTGATACAAAAGTTAGAAATGATGAGCTCTTTGAACTTACTATAATGTGTAACAGCTGCAAAACTGAAATGAGATTAACAGGTTTTCAGCAATAGTTTTAATTCTCTTTCTTCAAAGATCATTTTCAAGTTTATTGCTTATTACACAAAAAGCAATTCCTAGTAAAGAACCATATATTAAACCATTAATAAGTGCACTTAAAAGAACTGAATAGGTAGTCAATTCACTTGGGAGTAACATTGTGGATAATAAACTTCCTGGAAATAAAGGGACTGGAATAAGAATAGAAGCTATGGCGAAGATTGAGAAAAAGGTAATAATTAACAAACCCTTCAAAAGAATTCCTTCTTTTGTTTTTCAATTAAGCCTGAGAATCAATCCTCTATAAACCTTTTTGTTGATCTGTTTAACAACAATACAGATCAGGAATTCATATTTATTATTAGCAATTTTGCAAATTTAAAATAACGAAAAAAATTTTTAAGAAAAACGAAAATTTGATCAATAATTAATAGGTAAAATCAGATGATAAAAAATTAAAAATAGCTTTTTTATAATTAATAGTTGGTTTCTATGAAGGTTAAAACATTTATTTTTGGATTTTTAGCTACAAATTGTTATGTAGTAAATTCTGATAAAGATGCCCTTATTATTGATCCAGGATTCGAAAATGATAAAGAATTCGATCAAATTAAAGAATACATTAATGAGAATTCTTTGAAAATTAATCTAATTATTAACACTCACGGTCATTCAGATCACATTTCTGGAAATTATGTTTTGCAGAAAAAATACAATTGTCCTATTGGTATTCATATTAATGATTTACCTCTTCTTGGTAACTTAGCTAAAGATTGGAAAATTCTAACTTTAAATGAGGGTGATTTTCTAAATATTGGCAATGAGGTTCTTGAAATCATTTTTACACCTGGACATACTAAGGGAGGTATTAGCTTAGTTGGTGAAAAGATTGTTTTTACAGGTGATACTTTGTTTTCTAAAGGAATTGGTAGAATGGATTTTCCAGGAGGTTCGAAAGAAGATATGCAAAAATCTTTGGTGAAATTGATCGATTTGCCAGAGGATTATGTTGTTTTTTCAGGTCATGGTGCTTCCTCGACTATTGGAGAGGAGAAAAGGAGTAATCCTTTTTTAATTTCGCTTAAATAATTGATCAATTTTTGGATTTTTTTTCGCTTTTTTGTATTTGTGTAAAACATGTTTACAATATTGTCTATTGAGACGTAATATTTAATAGACTCTTATTTTTATCATACAATAAGAGGCCGAAAAAGGAAAAAAAGCTTCAATCTAGGATTGAAAAATATTGAAGAAACTCAAAATTGGTTTTAGTAAAAAAAAGAAAAAGAAACAAAAAGAGATGCATGTTCCCGAAGCCCCCAAAAGCCCAATTCGCAAGGGACTAAAAATTATCGAGAAATATCCTCTTTATGAGCCCTTTGCACATGTTGTAATCGTTCAAAATCCTAAAACAGGTGAATATAAGTATATACTTGATGAACTTCAACTTGATCCGCTTGAACAAGGCATTTATGACCGCATATTAGATATTTTACTAGCTGAAATTGCATCTCCCAAAGAAGAAATAAAGGATCCAAGAAAATTTTTTGCAGAAGAAGCCAAAAAAATAGTTGATAAATATCGAATAAGCTTGGGATGGCTTCCAGATGTTTCATGGTATAAAATTCTCTACCATGCAGAAAGAAATCTTGTTGGTTTCGGAAATATAGATCCACTAATGCGAGATCCAAACATCGAAGATATTTCATGTGACGGAGTGACAAAGCCTGTTTATGTGTGGCATAGAACCTACGAAAGCATCCAAACAAATCTTGAATTTCCAAATGACGAAGTTCTAGACAATATGGTCGTTAAGCTCGTTCATATGGGTGGTAAACATGTTAGTACCGCTTTTCCAATAGTTGATGCTTCTCTTCCAGGCAAGCATAGACTTGCAGTCGCATATAGAAGAGAAATTACACCTTTTGGAACAGCTTTTACTATAAGAAAATTTAGAGAAGACCCTTACTCAATTATAGATTTGATTAACATAGGTACTTTCTCAGAAGAAATGTCTGCATACTTCTGGATGTGTCTTGAAAATAGAGCTTCAATTATGGTTTTAGGTGGAACTGCTGCAGGCAAAACTACGGCTTTAAATGCTCTTGCATGTCTTATTAAACCTGGTAGCAAAATTATTACTATTGAGGAAACAGCTGAACTTAATTTGCCTCATGATAACTGGGTTTCACTTATTGCTCGCCAAAGTTACGGCTTAGGTGGAAGTGGTATTGGTGAGGTAGCCTTATTCGATCTTGTAAAGACATCAATGAGACATCGTCCAGACATAATGATTGTAGGTGAGGTTAGGGGACAAGAAGCATACGTACTATTTCAAGCTTTAGCAACCGGCCATGGTGGTATGTGTACTATGCATGCTGAAAACTTGGACTCAGCAGTAAAACGACTTACTTCAAAACCTATGGACATTTCCCCTGCGTATATTCCACTTATGAACATTGTTATTCCAATTCAAAGAGTATATCTAACCAAGAAAAATGAGAAAAAAGCTTACAGACGTGTCATTACTGTCAACGAGATTCAAGATTTTGAAAAATATAAGACTCCAGGCAAATGGCAACCTTTGCTTGATAATCATTTAATTGATTTTGATAAAAGTTCACTATTAGATTCTATAGCCGAGCGTCAAGGAGTAAGCAAAAAAGATTTGATATCAGAAATTAATAAACGCAAAGATGTTCTACATTGGATGCGAGAGCGTAACATAAGAAGCTACAGAGATGTTGCAGCTATCATAGCAGAATATTACGCTAGACCCAAACTGACTTATAATAAAATACTTGAAGGGGAGGAGATCCAAGCAATTGCCGCTTCTAAAAACGCTTGAGGGATTATCTTTTCGCCTCTTCGGAGGTATAGCCCCGTTCTTTCTTAAAAACATCTACGAATTCAAGGGTACACTTGAAAGAGCACGGATAAAGATTTATCCTGAAACTTATGTATCTCTAATGTTTTTAATTGCTTTATTAACTGTACCTGCATCGGTAATCTCAGTAGTTTGTATATTGGTATTCGGCTTCATGCCATTGATTTTCTTAATTCCCCTTCCTTTTTACGTAATGGTAGGGTTCTTGTTAGTGCCTATGTCCAAGGCTAGCGATCGAGCAACAGCTTTGGAGAGAGAAATGCCTTTTGCTTCAGCATATATCACTGTCATGGCATCTGGAGGAATCGCTCCTTACTCAAGTTTTAAAAGATTAGCAGATGTCCAATTGATGCCTGCTATGCGAGGAGAAGCAAGAGAAATAATAAAGGATGTAGAAATCTTTGGTAGAGATCCGCTTTCTGCTTTAGAACAAGCTGCAAGAAAAAATCCATTAGATGTATTCAGAGATTTTCTCTCAGGATATGCTTCCACAGTCATTATTGGCGGAGATATAGGACACTTTCTTGAAAGAAAAGCAGAAGAGATTTTCAAAACAAGAGCATTGCGAGTAAAAGCTGCTGCAGAACGTATGGGTATGCTATTGGAAACCTTTATTATAGTAATGGTAATGATGTCGCTGTGCTTCTACATATTGTTCAGTGTGGACTCGATTTACAGTACAGGCGTGTCGGCTTATTCAGGAATAATATTGTACACATACTTGTTTACACCTCTATTGTCAATAATGTTCATTTATTTGGCTCACAGTATGCAGCCAAAAACTCCGATTACTGAAATGCGCCCTTACAAAGTTTTTGGTATATGCGCGGTAATCGGTGTTGCTTTGTTGTTAGTGCTGACGAACTTTATGGGTTATGTAAACATACCTGGTATATCATCACTTCAAACAGTAATCGATTTGCCTATTGCTGTAGCTATCTCATTGTTTGTAGCTACTGCTCCGGCTGCAATAGTTCATCAGAGATTAGCTAAAAAGAAAGCAAGCTTAGAAAGCGGAATGACAAGTTTTCTAAGAGATTTGACTGAAGTAAGGAAAACAGGTTTATCGCCTGAAAAGTGTATCGAAAGCTTAGCCAGGCGTGACTATGGAGAATTTAGCAAGGAATTACAACAGATAAGTTCGCAGATTTCTTGGGGAATTCCATTGAAGAAAGTTGTTTTTGATTTTCTCAATAGGACTCGCAGTTGGATGACGCAGATAGTAATGTTTCTGCTGGTTGAAACCATTGATGTTGGAGGAGGAACAATACCAATGATAGAATCACTTGCTAGATTCAATAATCTTACACAACAAGTAGAGAAAGAAAAGAAAATGACGGTTCGACCCTATATATTTATGCCCTACTTAGCTGCAATCTTGCTTGTTGCAACAACGACAATGATGCTTGGTTTTACTACAGCTACAACGAATATAGTTCCAGGTCAAACAACTCAGGATGTAAGTGGTATGACCATGGTTTTCATTACTTCTGTGATCTTTCACAGTTATCTGATAGGAATTGTAGCTGGAAAAATAAGTGAGGAGTCGGTTTCCGCCGGATTCAAACACGCTGCATTGCTTGTAGTTATTGCCGCCATAGCAGCAAAACTTGTACCAATATTCTTGACACCTGATTGGGGATTAGCCACATGAAAAAAATAAGCAAAGTCTGCCGCCCACGCATCCTAAAAAACAGGAAGGCGGCAAGCCCAGCGGTTTCGATGGTAATAATAACTGCAGCGACTGTTGTAATGATCCTAGTGGCCAGCACCTATGCACTTCAGCTCCTGATACAGCAACAAGCTTCATCAGAGTTTAGTACCGTTCAGAAATCATTCTTATCCTTTGATGATGCTGTGAGAGACATTGCATTCGATAGAGGTGGTTCTCGTTCTGTTCGATTCACTGCTAGTTTTGGACACTTGTTCCTATTAGAAGGCAATAAAACCTTTGAAATTACCGAGTCATCGCTTGGATACAACCCCGAACCATTCACAACGGCTGTTATTAAGTACAGTATGCCCTACACCCTTTCATCTCTAAGCGAATCACCGTATATTCTTGGAGATGAGAAAGCTATAGTATCGTCACTAACCGAAAGCGCCTCCCAAGTTTTCGTCAAACAGGAATCAGGGTCGGCAAATATCTTTCTAAACTACAGAATACGCGTGAATGCCGAGGGAACTTCGCATAAAATGTTAAACTCATCGATTACAGTTAATTACGTTGACATTTTTGTGATTAGGTTAATATGCACATCTTCGTTCGTGGGAAATAGCGATTTTGATTTAGTCTGCAAAAACGTTAATTTGGAAACTATGCAGTCTGGTATTTACAACGTTCCGAGTAACGGACAAATTACTCTCTCAGCTATCGTTGATGGTGTCCCCTCCGGTCAGGTCGATATTGATTTGACAGCTGGACAAAAAGTAATTTTCAATCTGATAAGAGCTGATGTGAGGGTAGATATTTAGAGGGGATAATTATGGCAGCCCCCGCAATGAGCCATATAATCTGCAGCATTGGTTTATTGGTGCTAACCCTTGTGATGCC
>LFWW01000070.1 GCA_001273385.1 miscellaneous Crenarchaeota group-6 archaeon AD8-1
AAGGTACTGTAGAAGGATTACTCAAGGATAAGGAAAAACTAACAGAGATTCTGATGTATCATGTGGTTAATGGTGCAGTTACTGCTAAAGAGGTAGCTGTGCATAAAAATATTACAACTATGCAAGGACAAGACGTGAAGGTTGATGCAGCAAAGTGGCATTTGCATAAAACCGTGAAAATTAATGATGCTAATATTATTAAGGCAGATGTACAGGCAGACAATGGTGTAATTCACGTAATTGATAAGGTTTTAATACCAAAATAAGCCGTGAATCGCATATTTTCTACCTATTTTTTTTAATTTTGTGATTTTGGAAGGGTTTTTTGCATCGTAAAGCTATACTCGATTCAATATTATTAGATATACTTAAATTTTAGATAACATAATTGATGCGCCCATGTTTAGAGATAAAATAATGATTTTTAAGGATCGTTTTCATGCAGGTGTTCTTCTAGCTCAAAAACTAGCAAATTACAAAAACCTAAAAGGTGTTTTGATTTTAGCTGTTCCCGCAGGCGGAGTTGAGGTTGCAGTTGTAATTGCTGAAGAATTGAATGTTGATTTGGATTTAGCAAATACTAGAAAAATTCATGTGCCTTGGAATAAGGAAGCTGGTTTTGGAGCCATTTCTTGGGATGGTCAAGTCTTCTTAAACCATACTCTGGTAAAGCAACTTGGCTTATCAGACAAAACCATCCAAGAATGCATAGAAAAAGAAAAAGAAGTTATTGCCCAAAGAAACAAGCTCTTTAGGGCTAATCAGCCTTGCCCTAAAACAAAAGATAGAACTGTGATTGTTGTTGATGACGGTTTAGCGTCAGGTTTTTCAATGCTTGCAACAGTTAAAGCATTAAGAAAACTTCAAAGCAAAGAAATTATTGTTGCAGTACCAACAGCACCATCTAGTGCAATCAACCCGTTGCTTCCCCATGCTGATAAGATAGTGTGTTTGAATATTCGCAATTTTCCCATATTTGCTGTAGCTGATGCTTACCAGGACTGGTATGATTTATCAGATTATGATGTTTTACAACTGCTAAAAAGAAAAAACAGAGCATAATTCTGAATAAAAAAAAGGAGTAGTGTAATAAAGATGCTTAAAAACTTTATTTCGTAAATCGTAATATTTAATTCTTTGATAGTATAATAATATAGTGCAAACATGAAGCGCTACATCACCATCGGCCGCTACCAGTACTCAATAACCCTATTGTTAATTATAGCAATTGTATGTCCAATAGCCTTTGCAACAACATACCACATATGGACCAGCAAAACAGCTTCCATAATCATTAACGAACCTCTACAAGTCGTTGACTTTCCACAGTCAATTCGCTTTCACCCAGGCCAAAACGCCACCATAAATATAGTCATAGCAAACTCAGCCACCATCAATTATGAAGTGCAACTCGACATAAAACTCTCCGACACACAATATCAGCAACTCTATGCACAAGTAAGTTCAAAAACTTACACTATAATATCGGGTAACAACACACTTTTAGCTTGGATTGCTATAAGCAAAGATGCACCTCCATCACAACAAGAAATCACTATAGATTTCCTAAGACTTGCTTAGCTACCACAAGAATTAGTAAAAAAGTTGAATCATGAGATGATTTAGATGATAGAAACAAAAAATAATAAAGAAAACGTTGAGGAAACAAGTATGCACTCAACTTTACTTGAAGCTATCGATCAAATAGACAAAAATTGCGACAAAGCTAAGGTTATACTCAAAGGATTCGAAGTTAAACAAATTAATGATGAGCATTTCACTCTAACGCAACAATTTATTTCAGAAAAATCCAGCCTAACAAAAACATCAATTATGAACATATTAGAGGATTATGAATCTATAAGACAGAAAGTTAGGGAAATAACCGAAATAAGCTTTGTTGATTTTGAAATCTTATACCCTAATATCACCATAAATTTTGAAACATATTATTCAATTGCTATAAATCTTGTGAACCTAATCAATCAGATGCAGTTGATGAAATTTAATTGCTATCGCCTTCTAAAAGCTTAATTTTTTAAGCAAAAATTACATGATAAAACACAAACATTATTTTCCACCAATGAAAGCAAAAAGCTCAAGCATTTTATCCAAAGAATATTTTCGCAAGTTCATAGAGTTCAAGATCAACTGTTTTTCTTTTCCCTACAATAGTTTTGAGTGGAACAGCCGTGATTTTTTTCCCTTTAAGTGCAACCATAAGTCCAAATTTTTGGGCATTAACTAGGTCTATAGCAGCTTTTCCATATCTTGTTGCCAAAATTCTATCATAAGCTGTAGGCGTTCCGCCCCTTTGAAGGTGACCTAAAGTAACAACCCGGGTTTCCATGTTTAGTTTTTTTTCTATTTCCCGCCCCAAATAGTACCCTACTCCTCCAAGTCTTGGATTACCAAAATCGTCCGTACATGCACTATAACATATTTCTTTTCCATTCTTTGGTTTGCTACCTTCAGCCACTACAATTAAACTAAAATTTTTTCCTCGGTTTTTGCGTTGCTCAATATATTTACACACATCTTCCAGATCAAAAGGATCTTCTGGAATAAGAATAACATCTGCTCCTCCTGCAATGCCTGATTGCAACGCAATCCATCCCGTATTTCTCCCCATAACCTCAATTATCATAATCCTGTGATGGGCTTCAGCAGTTGTGTGTAATCTGTCAAGCGCTTGTGTAGCTATTGCCACTGCAGTATTAAAGCCAAAAGTATAATCTGTTCCAACTAAATCATTATCTATAGTTTTAGGTACTGCAACACATTTCAAACCCCAATCTCCAATCTTGTAAGCAACATTTAAAGTGTCATCACCCCCAATCACAACAACTGCATTAATACGCTGTTTCTTAATGTGTTTCAGAATTATTTGCGGGCCATTGTTTATTATGAAAGGATTTGTCCTAGATGTTCCAAGAATCGACCCACCTAAAGGAAGAATCCCTGAAATACTATCAAGACTTAAAGGCATAAAACTACCTGAGAGAAGACCACCCCACCCATCTTTTATGCCAACCATCTCAAAGCCATAACTTTTAATTCCATGCCTAACCACAGCTCGAATTACAGCATTAATTCCAGGTGCATCTCCACCCCCCGATAGAACCCCAATTCTCATTTTCATCACTAATAATTAGTCACTCGAATAATTAATCATTTTAGAACCAATTAGGATTATGTTTTCCAAATAACTTAACCGATTTGAATTATTTTTGTATAATATTATTTAACAAAATAAAAAATGCTAAAAACTCCAGAAAATAATCCAATACTTAAGACAAAAAATGATTTGCTGGGATCCTCAAGGCAACCAATTATTAGGAGAGAGAAGAATTGAACAAAAAACGACAGATACTTTGTTCATATTATACCCAAGGATCCTCTCAGCCCACCAATTCTTAACTAATTATTTATTACCCCAAAAAAAGAGGGGGAAGATTAGATTACATTTTATTTTTTACGCATCATCATAATCAGCACGATGCCGATTATAGCAACTAGCACAAGAATAGCAACACCAAAGCCCATAACGTATGTGTCAGTCATTGGTGCAGGAGTTGAATCAGGAGCAGGTTCACTTACTGCTTCGTCAACAACAAAAGCAGTTTCTGAATATGAACTCCAATATGAATCTGAGCCCTCAAATGTAGCAATCACAGTATATTTGCCAGGAATATCAGGCATCCAACTCATACTATAAAAGCCATTAATATCAGATACTGCGCTTCCTATATTTCGGTAATTGCCATTTCCATCAATAACATCGATTGTAACATCAACACCTTTTGCACCTGTTGGCATGGGATATTGCATATAGAGATATTGCATCCATTGATCCATATCCTCATCAGAAATTGCTGGTGAATCCACTGCACCTGATGATTGATCAGTTACTGTACCGCGAATCATTACGCTACAACCAGAAGGCACGCCAAGAAGTGGAGCTTCCACAGTAACCTTTGTATCTCCTGGACCAAAACCGTAAATTCTGTTATCATATGTGTTTAGGAATACTAATATTCCATCAGCTATAGCTGGATTTTTTGCCCAGTGACCACAGTAGAATGGGATGACCCATAATTCTTCACCTGTTTCAATATCAACACAGGCAATTGGTGAACCGCGTTCTTTTGGATCGTCAGGTGAGTGTTCTCCACAGAACAAGAAAACTTTGCCATCAGAAATCAAAATATGGTCAATAATATAGTTGCTGCCCCATTTTGATTCCAAATAGTAGGGACATTCAACTTTATATGTCCATTCAAGTTCACCAGTAGCTGAATCATAACAGTAGGCTATTCCTGCATAGCCTCCACAAATAAGTTTGCCATCTGCTAAGTATTTAGTTGTTCCAACAGTCATATCCCAAGCTGCTTGAGATTCTGTTGGTCCCCATATCTGGTTTCCAGTGTTAAGATCATAACCCCAATGCTGCCTAGTCTGCGCTGACCACATAGTGAATACTTCATCTTCAGCATTTGCATCTCCAAATTCCAATGTGATTTCACCATCACCTGTACCGTCTTTTTTCCACAGTTGAGTTCCTTCTCTTCCAGACTCAAGACTCAAACACCAAATACTGTAATCCTCTGTTCCAATATACTGCCTACCAGTAGAACCCAGACCAGAAGATCCAATAATTTTATCTCCTGGAAAAACACGGTTAATTCCACCAGTTATATCCGAAGGTATGGTTACATTTAGGATGTATCCAGAAGAAGCATCAACAACCTTATCTCCAGGTCTCCATTGCCAAGCTCCAGTTCCAGTCGGTGAACCCTGTAATTCAGGCATTGCAGTATTGCTCCAAACCGTTAACCGATCGTTTTGTGTACTAAGTTGGTAACGATATATACTACCATCTGGTCCAACTGTGTGAGTTCCACCCGGAACATTCTCAATTGTGTATACCCAATCTGTAGTGTAGGCATCATAGCAGTTCCAAGTAGAACCCTGGACTTCCCATAGATATGCTAAAGCTCCGTGCTGATTTGGAGAATTATACATGTATATCTGTCCAAATTCAACTCTGAACTTTTCAGTGTACCATATTTCCTCTCCAGTTCTAAGATCTACACAATAAACACCAGGACCTGGCATTGTACGTCCCTGCATCCCTGCATATATGTCATCACTTTCCTTGTTATAGTATAATCTTCCAGCAATGATAACCGGCGGCACCCATTTTCCTTCATATGCGTTTCCACAATGGAATGAGTTTTCAACAAACTCCCCTCCAACAAGACCTCCAAAAGTCAGTTCCTTTGCCCACAGAATATGGGAAGTGGCTGGAGCATTTGTATATGGAGCATACCCATTGGGCGGAGCCCAGTTTCTTCCAGGCGCATTTAGCCAATTTCCTGCAATTGACCACCAATCTCTGTGATTAGCGTCAATTGGACGACTCCACCCCTCAGGAGGAAGCGGAGTTGCCGGATAGGTTGGCACTGGATCTTCTTGAACAGTTAGTGTCTCAATTTCGCTTTCACTTGGTTTATAGTAATCTCCAATGTATTCTTGTCCAGTTGGATCATTGGGATCAAGGTTTTCACCAGCTATTGTTTGTCCTGGGAATATGAATTTGAATTGGTATTCTCCAACTTGAGTAGGAGTATATGTTGCCGAAGCGAAACCAATTGGATCTGAGTCATATCCTCCCTTAGTTTCTACTGTACCATCGGGTCTGGTAATTTCTAAAGTGAAATCATGCCATCGATCTCCATAATCACCTGACGCTGTGGGCGGAACAACTTGAAGCCACATGTAAACAAGCATTTGTTGGTTAACACCGATAGTTTGTGGTGCGATGCTAATGTATGCAAATGTAGTTAAGGTCCAAGGTGGATCAGCTGTTTTTTTAATTAAGTGCAATAATTTCTTTCTCCTATTTTTTTGAAAAATAAGTATAATATTTCTTAATTTTAAATAATAGTAGGTTGGACACCTACTTACAAAGCAACAACATAAGAAAAATTTATTTTTAAAACTCAATTATTTAAAAAAAGGTGTTAACAAAAATGGACGATGACACTAAAACACTAATGGCATTAGGTTTAACACTTGTTCAAGCTAAAACATATTTAACACTAGCTTCTGCAGAAGCACTAACAATAAAAGAAATATCCAAAGCATCTAAAATTCCTCGAACAGATCTCTACCGAACTATGACAGATTTAAAAGAATTCAGTCTGATTGAAAAAATAATCGGAAATCCGAACAAATACAAAGCTGCTCCAATAAAACAAACAATAAAACAATTAATAAAAAACAAGAAAAAAGAAACCAATGAAATAGCAAAAAAAGCAACTAAACTCGCAAACAAATTAGAGAAAAAAACAATAAAAGAAACACAAAATACACAAAATAGATTCATTTTAATACCAAGCAAAAGAACACCAATCAAAATCGCAGAAGCAATAAACAGATCCAACAAAACAATAGACTTACTAGTATGAAATTCCTCCGGACAAAAACTACTCATACTCAAATGTAAAACTTTGTCAAAAGCAATCTTCCTGCGAAATAAGATTTCTGCCTTCACCAATCAACACTGCAACAGGAATTTATGATCAAAAAGAAGTATTTATTATTGAAAATCCCAAAGCAGGACTGGCTGATTCTCCTGCATTATGGACAGACAATAAAAGTTTAATTTCCTTAGTCAAAGATTATTTTGAATTTCTTTGGATTACTTCACTTAAAGAACCAAAACATGCCAAAGATTGAGACAGAAGAATTAAGGCTCATTTGCTTTTTTAGAATTTTTTATTCGTTTAAAATTAGTTATTTTTTTGATATATATCAAAAATAAGAATATTATTTCTTAAGTAATCTTGAAAAAAATAATCAAAAGCATCATTTAATATAATTTCCAGATTTAAAATAAAAAAAGAGAAACAAAAATATCTCACATTATAATTAAAATATGCTTGCATAGCGAATAAGGGAAAAATCTTCATGGGGAGAGGGCTATTGGAGCTTAGATTTCTAAACTCCATAAGTAAAGAACAAAAAAATAAAAGAAAAACATCTTTTCTAGCGCTAGCTCTACTAACATTTCTGGTATTAGCATTTATCTTTGAAACTCAGCTTGTTTATGCTGCAAAAGACAAAACCCCTCCAATAGGCTCGATTGTAATCAATAATGGAGATGAATACACAGATTCAACCTATGTGACTTTAAGTCTTACTGCCTATGATCCAGAATCAGACATAAAAGAGGTTAGATTTAGCAATAACGGCGAAAGGTACCAAAGATGGGAGAAATTTTCACCAACCAAATCTTGGACGCTAACATCTGGAAGCGGCGTTAAAACTGTATATTACCAAATAAAAAACAAGGACAATGTCATCTCCACAGCTTATACAGACACTATTATTTTAATCGATGCAACACCAACTCCAACATCAACCCCAACACCTACACCTACACCTACACCTACACCTACACCTACACCTACACCTACACCTACACCTACACCTACACCTACACCTACACCTACACCAACTCCAACTGCTTCGCCAACACCAAACCCAACTGAAACTCCCACGCCAACTACTGAACCAACACCTACATCTACAACTAGTCCCGTTCCATCAACAACTCCAGCACCTTCATCAAGCCCAAATCCAACTTCATCTCCAAGTATTGCTCCAACACCAACTCCCAAACCAACAATTGCACCTGTAACACCTAGTCCTTATGAGTCATTAACGCCAAATCCTTCACCTAAAAATAGTCCTTTACTATTTAGTGATCAGAAATTTTTAGGATTTTTAGATTTCAATTTTAACCAAAGAAAAACAACATATTATGGAATCGCAGCTGCTGTATTAATTATCGGGGTAATCTTAAGTTTTTATTTCCGCTCTTCAAAATAGAACATAAAACTGCAATTTACATAACATACAACTTTTAAACTTATCAAATAAATCTAAAGATCAAAAAGATTCATCATTCTTTCTACAAGGCTCATAAAGAAAATTATCATTTTGTGAAGAGGACCCAAAGACAGGGTCATATCCTTTAGATTTTCAATATCAGATCTCTTAATAGTTTTTGTTAATATAGCAGCGACCAAAAAAACAAGAACAAAAACAATAACACCAACTATTAATTGTATCCAATAGGAGACAAAAAATGAAATAGCCAAATAGGTTACTAAAGCAGGTATAGCAGAAGAAAAAAGAATTTTTGCACTAAAAACCCAATCTATTGTTAAACCATAATGCTTCCATATCCAATAGCGACTAATAATCAAGGTTGGAATTGGAGCAATTATTGTTGTTAGAATAAGTCCAACAACCTGTAATTGAGAAATCAAAACATAACTCAAAGGAAAAGCAATGGCTGCATTCAATAAAATAAACTTCATGTGTAGCCTGGTTTCTCCTTGACTATTTAACAAATTGCCAACACTTAAACTTCCAAAAGCTGAAAAAAGATAGGGAACAGCCAATAAAGCCAGGAAAAGAGGAGTTGATGGAAATTTATCTCCGAATAAAGCATAAACCGCGGGCCTGGATAACACCATAACAAGCATAGCAACTGGAACCACTAAAAGAGAACCATATCTCACAGAAAAACCAAAAACACTCCTAAGATCCTCCTTATTTTTTTTTGCATCAAGTTTAGAAAAAGCAGGAAACAACATTGTAGCCACAGGAATTGAAAAAAAGGATATTAAAACAACAAAAGTATTTGCAATCGAATAATTACCTATCAAAGCATCTGAAACAAAATTAGCCAAAACAATATTATAAAACTGCAAAAGAAAACCACCAACTATTGACCCAACAGACAAAGGAACTCCATACTTTAGCATAA
>LFWW01000050.1 GCA_001273385.1 miscellaneous Crenarchaeota group-6 archaeon AD8-1
AGGTTGAATGGACTACTAAAGAAAAAGATGTGCCTGGTGCAATTGCACATGGATATGTTGAAATTGCAGGCATAAAAAGTGAAGCGGACATACAAGTTATTGAAGTTGTAAAAAACGAGAAACGAAGTTGGAAAACCATATCTTCAAAAATGAAAGCAACTTTTTCAGTTAGACTTTATCCCACAGAAAGGGGAACAAAAATAGTATTTTTAATGATTTATGAACTGCCTTATTCAGTTCTTGGCAAGGTAATAGATAAGCTAAAAGTAAGCAAGGAACTTGAAAAAGGTATTATGCATGGCTTCCAAAAGCTGAAAGTTGCTGCTGAAAAATAATCATAAAACATTATGCACCCAAAAGGATAATGTTGAAAAAAGGAAATTAATTCCAAGTTCAACCTTAGGCTCTTGCGTTTATGATTTCGCAGATTTTTTTTGGACTTTTTGATGAAAAAACGAAAGTTCGCCCTTTCTTTGGAACAATCTCAACAGCATTTCCAAATGATGTGGTGTAAGCAGTTGAACCATCAACACCATACCTAACTCCACTCCCACCATATCTACTAAAAGACGCTTTAGTGATTTGACACGAAACGATTTCTTTTATCTTGATTGATTTCTTATTGAAGAATCCATACTTGATTGAGAGTAGATCGTGGTTGATCTTTATTTCAAGTCTTCTGTAATTCCAAAACAGAAACAAAACAAAAGCTAAAACTCCCCAAGCAACAATGAATCCATACAAATCTTCAACGGATAAATCTACTAATAAAACCGTAAATAAGGTTCCAAAAACAACAATTATCGAAAAAACAGCTATTAAAACCTTATTAAGAACTCCAAGTGGCACCCTTTCTCTGTAAACATAGTCGTCCATAATAAAATAATCATTAACCAATCATTTATTCTTTAAAAATAGGATTTATGATAAAGCAAAATTGTAAATTATTTTTTGAAGAATTTCTCATAATAATCAAAATTAATTACTGAATGCATAACTAATTCAGTGGGTGTTCTAATTGCCTAATAAATCCAACCCAGAAACTGTTAAAAAATATTTGAAAAAAAATGATTTTTCTAGATGTATATTCTCTTCTCATTATTTCCTGCGATAACATAAGATGTCGTTTTTTTATGTTGAAGAATAAGATCTTGGTTTTTGAACATTAAAATAAAAAATTTCACATGGAAAAAACTTGGAGTTCCACGTGGAAAACATTAGTTGAAAGAGCTAAAAAAAACGTTTAAACCTCTCAAGAATCTCAGAACAGGATCTATATTCAATTTTAGAGTATTTAGAACCACAAAAAAACCAAATAAACCAGAATAAAAGCTCCATGTTTCTTAGTCCAAGTTCTTTTCCAAAAGAAAGTGGAGTGCCGAGGGCCGGATTTGAACTAACGACTAAAGGAGGTATCACCCGCTTATCTCCCATTTTTTTTAATTAAAATTTATCTTTTTCAAAAAAAAGCAAGGATAAAGATGGAGGATGGAAATGAGCTATTGACGTGACCAAGATCAATTTGCACCCAATTTACCTCGCCGTTGAATTCATTGCCACGCGGATCATAATCCGGAGATACGGGTGATCCCGCGTCCTTTCCCACATCGCATGTTTCATCAGCCGAAAAGCCCAAACTGTGTGTTTCCTCCACGCGCCCAGAGCCAACTTTCTGGCCATCAATGAAAAGCGTAGCTAATCCGCCTTTGCCAACACCACCACCATCGTAGTTAAACTCCATCCGCACCTGATGCGAACCAGCCGGGATGGACTGTTCACTCTCAACAAACCAGTTTTTATGTCCCAGCAGGTTGTAGCAGTACCTCAGCTTGCCATCTTTAGCATACAGGCTCCAACCTCCCCACATACCGCCTTGGGCAATAATAACACCTTTAGCTCCAGATTCGGGCACCAGTAGATCAGCGGTCACAGAATGAGATTTGTTCTTAACGTTGATCATAGCATGCTCAGTCAGGCGTCCCATCCCACTAAATAGGATTTGAGATTTGCCCCGTATTAATTGCGGCCGACCAGCCAAATCAGCATTGATGCGCTCAAGGCGATCATCCAAAGGCAAGACGTTGTGTTTAGCTGCCTCGATCATCCAAAGCCTCTTAAGATGCTCCAGCTCCTCTGGCTTTTCCCCAGCTAGATTCCTAGCCTGGCTCCAGTCGTCAGGTCCATACAGCTCCCAAACATCCTCATCAAAGGGAACTAGCTCCAAATGCGCTCGCCAAGGAACAGCATGCGGAGTGACAGCTGACCAGCCTTTATGATAGATACCACGGTTGCCACTCACCTCAAAGTATTGGGTCTCATGACACTCAGCCGCGTCAGCGTCACTAAAGGTAGAATAGATACTAACACCTTCCATAGGCGACTGGGTTATGCCATGCACCTGCGTAGGTTCAGGAATTCCAGCAACTTCCAGCACAGTTGGGGCGATGTCGACTACATGGGTGAACTGGTTTCGAATCTCTGATTTCGCCTGGATTCCTCGCGGCCAGTGAACTACAGCGCCATTACGGGTGCCGCCCCAGTGAGAAGCAACCACCTTACTGTACTGGTAGGGGGTATTCATGGCCATAGCCCAACCTATAGCATAGTGATTATAAGCCCTAGGGGTACCGAAATCATTGATGCGCGCCTTCACGATCTCTGGAGTTTCAAGGTCTGGACGGGCATTGTGGAAAGTTAACTCTTGCAGAGCACCGTTGAAATTGCCTTCTGCCGACGCACCATTATCACCGATAATATAGAAAATTAACGTTTCATCAAGGATCGCCAGATCCTCCAGAGCATCTACTAATCGACCGATATGGTAATCAGTATGCTCCAGGAATCCAGCATAGACTTCCATCTGGCGAGCTAGCACAGGCTTCATATCGTCAGGGATTTCTTCCCAGTGAGGAATATCCTTATTCCAAGAGGTTAATTCACAATCAGGTGAGACAACACCCAGCGCTTTTTGACGAGCCAGGGTTTCCTCTCGAAGTTTCTCATAACCTTGGTTAAACTTACCTATGTACTTGTCAGCCCATTCTTTAGGCACGTGGTGAGGGGCATGCGTGGCGCCAGGAGCAAAGTAAACAAAGAAGGGCTTATCGGGCATAAGTGATTTCTGCTGTCGGATCCACTTGATAGCTCTATTAGTTATGTCTTCGGTGAAGTGGTATCCTTCTTCTGGCAATTTCTCTTGCTCAACTGGAGTAGTGCCCTTGTATAGAGCTGGATAGTACTGGTTGGTTTCGCCTGCTATAAAGCCGTAGAAATATTCAAAGCCGCTGTTGGTTGGCCAGCGGTCAAACGGCCCCATTGGACTGGTTTCCCAAGGGGGTACTTCGTGACATTTGCCAAACTGGGCGGTTGAGTAGCCGTTGAGCTTGAGAATTTCTGGCAGGGGAGCTTTGTTGTTGGGGCGGATGGCGTTGTAGCCAGGTGCTGAGGTTGCCATTTCGGTTATAATGCCCATTCCCACTGAGTGGTGGTTGCGGCCTGTTAACATGGCTTGTCGGGTTGGTGCGCAAATGGCTGTGGTGTGGAAGCGGGCGTATTTGAGACCGTTGTTAGCCAGGCGTTCAGCAGTGGGTGTGTTGACTGGGCCACCAAAGGCGCTGGAGGCGCCAAAGCCTACGTCATCAAGTAGAATAATGAGAACGTTTGGTGCACCCTTGGGTGGTCGTAATGGTTCATACTGGGGAAAGTTGGTGTCTGGATCCTGAGCAGTATAAGTTGTTAATCCTGTATATGGTTTATCTGGGATCGGTAAAACTTCTCTTCCAGGCTCACTTTTAGTTAATTTAGAATTTTTAGACAAAATTATTTCACCTTAATAATCACATTAGTTCTGATTCTGAATGTATATAGACATATCTACATAGTTGTGAGAATTTGATGGTCAACTAAGCACGTCTTGCTAAAGACATATTATCACAAACAAACTGGATATGTTTATTCAAAGTTAAATAATAAGTGTTAATGCAATTCTGAACAATGTAAAGTGAATAGAAAAGAAATAGAAGATATTATTATAGAAGCAGTATTTGGAACTAAGATAAGCAGAGACATCCCTCCACAAACCTTCCTTTTTTAGGTGAGAAAGGCTGCAAAGTTTTAAGTCATAGGATTTCACAATAAAGATTATGTTTCCTGCAATCGAAAAAGAATTAGAAAAAAATCCTTTCTTTATTGCTTGGAAAGTAAATTCTATTTATTATTATGCGGGCATTAAACGAAAAAAAGTTAACATATTAATGGTGAAAAAAGATGGTAAAAAAAGACGGGGCTGAAACGAGACGACAAAGAATTCAGGAAATTAAAAAAGATTTGTTTTCTGCATTATATGAAAAGAGGTCAAATGGAGAAAAAGAAGAACTGGGTCTCTCAAATTCTGTTGTTTATCAAATGTACAAAACAGGACTATCAGAATCAAAGATAAAGGAATACATAGAAATTCTTGAAAAAACAGGTCTAATCGAAGTAGATTTCATTAATGACAAAATAAAATGTCAAACATAAGTGAGTGTGTAAGAGTGTGAATATTTGTTGGATTAATACTGAAAGTAGACAGATATTAGTTACCATTTTTTTTGAAATGCGCTCCATTCAAAAATAGTCTGTATGTGTGTATGAGTGAGTAGTAGTGTATGAGTGTATGGGAAAATAATAGAGAAGAGAGAATTAGAGAAAACAATATTATTCACTCACATACACTCACTCCTAACATTTTTTGTAAATGTCCTGAATGTAACTCTGATAGAATTTACAAAGATGCTTTTCGCTATGCTAATCGTGGACAAATTCAAAGGTTTTTATGCAGGGATTGTGGCTTCCGATTTTCAAAAAAGCCATATAAACAATGTCGCACAAGTAAAAGTCACCAATTATGCGTTATCTCAATGGAAGCGAAAAAATTGGGCTCCCAAAACAGAAGCAAAAAATGTTGCGGGAATATCTCAAATAGCAACCCAGAGTTTTAGAGGAAAAATAATTGAATTTCTCTGGTGGATACAAAAACAGGTATACCGAGAATCGACAATAACAAGCAGAGTTGCAAGATTAAAACGCCTAATTAATTTAAAAGCAAATCTTCTAGACCCAGAAAATGTAAAAAAAAACAATATCAAGGCAAAAAAACTGGAAAGAATCAAGAAAAGAAGGAATGGTATATGTATTTGACCTATTTGCAAAATGCTTCAAGATTAGCTGGACAAAACCAATCTACAAAGCTATTAGAAAACTGCCCTTTATTCCTACTGAAAAGAAATTGATGACCTAATAGCATCTACCAACAAATACGTTAGTATTTCTACAGACAGGCAAAGAAACAGGAGCAAGAGCAGGAGAAATCTTCAATCTAAAATGGACTGATATAAACCAGAATCAAAGAAACTAAATATAACACCAGAAAAAGGTAGCAATCCTAGAAATTTACGATATTCAAAAAAACTAAGCTCCATGTTAAACCAAATCCCAAAAAGCGAAAATAGAATCTTTGCACACTATAAAAATCTGAACAGTCTAAGACGAACTTATGAAAGACAAAGAAAAAAAACAGCACATAAACTCGGAAACCCAAGACTCCTGAGAATAACCTTCCATACCCTAAGACACTGGAAAGCAACCCATGAATATCACAAAACAAAAGACATCCTGTACGTTATGAAAATATTAGGCCACAAGAATATCAAAAACACTCTACTCTACACTCAACTAATAGACGATAAAAAAGAAGATTACATATGCAAAATAGCTCAAAATACAAAAGAAATCTCACAATTAATAGAAGATGGCTTTGAATACATCTGCGAACAAGAAGAACTCAAGTTTTTCAGGAAAAGAAAATAGTGTCGCAGGTTTATGACAAAGTCCATAAAAATGCCGAGGGCCGGATTTGAACCAGCGACAACTCGGTCTTCAGCCGAGCGCTCTCCCAGGCTGAGCTACCTCGGCAATTATTTGGATTACCCGAAAACTATTTCCTGATATTTTTTTATTTCTTTAGTTGTTTTAGTCATCTAATGCGAGCCACGATTGGATAATTTTTCTAGTTGGATTTTTCATGATAAGGTGACATCCTCACAATTTTCATCATTATAATTTTTCGGAATAATAAAATAAATAATTTAAAAACTCTAAAAGTTTTCTTTATCTGCTTAAAAAAATAATCAATAGAATGATCCTGGAAATTAAACTCTTGCTGGGCTTCTTTTGTATCATACCAATCCAGATGATATTTGTTAATATCTTGAGTGAAATATTTCTGATCAGGAACAGGAAGTGATAAAGAACCGAATAATCGAGATATAAATTCTCTCCCTCTTAATTGCCAGCCATTTTTTTCGCCACCACCAAGAATATATGCCTGATTTTTTTTAGCAACACCAGATTTGAGCTTTTCAAGTCCAGTAACCAAAGCAGTGGCAACATCTTCAGCCATTATCATCTCAAGTCTCATATCAGGATGCATATCAAAAATCTCTTCCATTAAAGGAAAAGCACCCATAAACGAAAGCACAGAAAAATTGGGAAGCACACCCGCAAGCCTAAATATGAGATAATTATCTGCATTTTTCTTTAGGAATGTTTCAGATTTAATTTTTGATTCCTCATAATTTCCAGTAATAATCATAGGATCATGGCGATCAACTAGTTTATTCTGTAACTGAGTAGGCCCCATTACGCTTGCCGATGAAGTAAAAATAAAAGGTATGTTTCGTTTTGTCTCTTTAATTGCATTAATTAAATTTATTGTTCCTCCATAATTAACATCCATTGTTAGTTCTCGACATTTTTTCGAGATTGGAGGAATAATTGCTGCAAGATGAATCACTGCATCACAGTTTCTAACTGCTTTTTTTATATCTTCAAAATTTTGAATGTCACCAAATAGTACTGTTTTAATTTTTTGTCGGTAATTACGGGCATTTTTATGAGTTTTTTTATTTTCTACTTCAAATACTATTATTTCATGACCCCGTTTATATGATTCTTCTAATACCGCCTTTCCAATATTCCCAAAAGCTCCTGTAATTAGTATTTTCATTATTTTCTCCAATAACTCATATTATTTTACTTTTTCATAAACCTATTTTAAAGTATCAACCCAATATACTCACAAAACTTTGAGGTTATTTAAGAAGAGGAGTATAGCAAATAGAGCACTTTCTCAGCTAAAATCCTAAAAAGATTGGATTAATTTTTTTCAAAATAATAAGTTTATTTAGCAAACATAATAGAAGTATAAAAAAGGTAAGAAGCTTATGAGAAATGGAAAGCTTGATGAGCGTGATGAGGATCCGTTTATTCTTTCTATGGAATTTGAACTTGATAGGATCATTAGAGAAAACGTTTGTAAAGAAATCTTTTTGGGTGATGACCCTGATCAAGTTTCTCAAAAAGAAGCAGAGTTGGAATGTCAAAGAAGAAGAAGGACAATAATGGAAGTTCTTAAAAAATCTGTTAGAATGCAAAGATTGTATTTTGTTATTCGTTCGATTTTAATGGGATTGGTAAGCGCTTTAGTGACTTTTTCTGTTATTATTTATGTTGGCAGCATCAATGTTATTGATGCCATTATTTTAGGTATTTTTGTTTTTGTTTTTTCGCTACTTTTTTCTCGATTATTTGACAATCAGATATTATCCTTGTGTTTGAAAATTATTCGATTTTTAGATAGTCATGAAGGAATTAGAGATACGCTTCTTAGATATATTTGAAACACACAATATAATATGAATAATAAAAGCTATTTTTATTTTTCTTAAAAAATTTTTGACCTTTATCTTATATTAAAAATAGAGAGTAATGTATAGGGGTAAGTTTTATCCTAAAAAAAGGCTATTATGTTTGTTAATACATAACCTATTAGTCCACTTATTAAAAAACAAAGAAAGATAAGAATGCTTTCAGTTTTATAATTATATGAGGTTTGATCATTTTCTGTGGATCGCATATTTTTAAATCACAGTTTTTTATAGGGCTTTTTATATGAAAGGCTTTATGAAGAGGAGATTAGTATTTGATTTAAGTTATGGTATTAAGGGCCGATCGTCCAGCTCGGTAAGACGTCGCCCTCACGCGGCGAAGATCGCCGGTTCAAATCCGGCTCGGCCCATATTATTCTTTGATATTTTTTCGTCTTTGTGTTGTACGGGTATATAAAAAGATTTATTAAATATTACTATTTGAGATAGTCCAGTGTTTCAGATGGCTCTCAAAATGGAAAACCCAGTTAGTACAATAGAAGTTGGAAGCGAATATTATTCTCCTTTAAATCTAGAAGCAGGCAACTGTGAAAAGTGTGGCGAAAATTTTCAAAAACCATTATTCACAACAAATTATTCAGAAAAAGACCTAAAAGAGTATTATGCATGCCCAAGATGTTTATCAAAAATAATGGTTGTTGATATTCAAAAAAAGGATAAAATAGAACAACAAGAAAATCCTAAAAAAGAAGAGGTAAAACCAGAACCTATAAAAGTTGATGATAAACAAGAATCTATTCCAGGCTGTAAAAACACGATAGGTTTCTTGAAAAGAAAACCAAAAAACACTCCAATACCAGAAGAGTGCTTTGTTTGCAGCAAAATGATTGAATGTATGGCCCACTAAACTATTTTTTTGCTAAAGGATTCTTGTGTAATCAAAACATATTTTTCTTTATTGAAGATTTTTTTTAAATTATTAGTTTTTATAGTTGTTTAATTTTTATATTTTGGGGTCTGTCAACTATCACTCTTCATCTTTCCCGATCAGACTGGGACGGCGACATCATCCCCCGAAATTAAAACATCGTCCCCCAACATTATAAACGTAATGTTATGGATTAAACGCAACGCTTACGCAGAATAAACAATCAAGGCAACAGCTAAACGACTCAAACATCTAAGAAAATACTACGACTTAAACCAACCTGAAGAAGTAAAAACTTTCATAGCAAACAAAAATTGAGCAATTAAAATACTGAAGCTTATTCAGAATTCATAAATGATAAAAGAACTTGGTAAAGAAAAATTATTGAATCAAGATGTTTGGGAAGCGCAAAAGGCAAGTAAAAAATGTAATGTTTGTACAACCTCCAAAAGGAGAAGCGTACTTCTATACTCCATTAGCTTATGCTACCACTATGCCGAATTCTAAAGAGGAAGGAGAACAGGTCTTCAAAGATTCTGATTTAGCTCTCGCAGGAAAACTGAAGCTAATTTTTGAACGTGAGAAGATGATTTGGTTTGAAATCAAAGAGAAGAAATTAAAAACATCTTTTGGAGCCTCGCGATTTTTTGGACTGTATTATTACCCTCATCGTCTAGTTAAGACTAGAGCGGCCCTACCATCAGAAAAAGCCACATTAACTGAAATAAATGCTCTTTTTGAGTTCTTTGTAACCGAAGAACAGAATAGACCCGCAAAAGTTCAGCAAACTGATTGGCCATCAGCATACGGTTGGATAGTAGGGGAATCACAAGAAAAATCTGAACCCGTTACTATTATAGCCAATGACGTCTACGAAGAATCGGAAGATGCCTCACTTATAGTCAAACGCGCGAAAAGTTGAACCATCTGGGTAAGGAAAAATATTTCTCGATCAAAGGGCTCTCTGCTGATTTTTTGAAAAAGAGGCAAAAAGCCTATCCTATTTTCAAAAATAGCTAAGTTCATACTAGTTAGAGAAAGCAAAATACCATACATAAAATCTTTTCGTATTATTTCAAAATTTGTAGGGGGCTCAAATAATTTATTATGTAGCTAGATTTTTTAAAATCTTTAATTTCAAGGAGGGATAGTGAACCTAGGATTTTGCTAATAATCAGGATATTTTATTGTGATATTGCTTTTGTTTACTTTTGTCTTTTTTTAGGTTCACATCAATGCGTTATCGTAAGATTTAATATAAACTAAATTTCTTAACAAGAAATATATCAAAAATCGATACATTCATTTTTCATTTAAAAACTGAATTGGTTTTATACTATTTTAAAATAAGCTTTCAATCTCTTCAAAAATACTTATCACATACTTTCTAATGTTTTTCAATTTAAAAGTCATATTTTTTGGACCTCAAAATGAAAAATAAAAGAAATTCATATTCAGAATTTTTCATAATCTATAAATAAAGATAATGAAAACAACTAAAAGTTTTGGCTATGGGTAAGCTAGAAATAGAATCTAGCTTAGAGGAAAACAAAAACATCGACCCTTGAACCTGAACCAGACAATGCTGGTGGAGGAAAAAAACCATTATCATATCATTTCACTCATACAAAGGCGGAACAGGAAAAACACTTCTTTCAGCAAACTTAGCCACAATTCTAGCCTCAAAGGGCAAAAAAACCTGCCTATTAGATTTTGATTTTAACGCTCCTAGCCTTAGCAGTGTTTTCCAAAAAAATGAAGAGAAATACTGGCTCAATGATTACTTGAATAATTTATGCAATATAGAGCGAGTTCTAAATTGTTGCAGCTGTATTGTTGATATGAAAGGAAAACTTTACGTTGGTCTGGCAAATCCGTCAACACAGGCCATTCGAGAAATGACATCCAAAGATAAAAAATGGCAAATGCAATCACTAAAAAAAATATTATACTTGAAAAAAATTCTTTTTTCTAAACTCGATTTTGACTATTTAATTTTTGATACTAGCCCTGGATTTCAATATTCCTCAATTAATGCAATTTTCGCTTCTGATTTTTCTTTTCTCATATCCTCAACAGAAAAGTCTGATTTAAAAGGAACAAAAATTCTAATAGAAGATCTCTACAAACATTTTAACAAGGAATCAGAGATTATCCTAAACAAGTTTCCTGGACTTTTTTATAATACAAAAAATCCAAAAAAATTCTCAGAGTTTTTTGAGAAACCAGTCAATATGGCTATTCCATGTTTTTGTAAACTCTTAGAGTCTGATAGTGAATTTTTCTTTGCATCTAATTATCCTGATCATGCTTTTTCAAAAAAACTCTATGACTTAGCTGAAAAAATTGAAAACCAGAATGTTAAATTCAATAAAGGGAGCTGAGTGGATATTGGGAACAATTGTATCAGCAAATGCTATTGGCTTTAGAGCCTATTCTCCTTTTTTTATTTTAGATCAAGACCCAAAATCCCAGCAAATCCCTACCTCTTTATTGAAGAGGTAACAAGATTTTACGCTAAAAAGGTTGATTGCTTTTCTCAATCCTATGAATAATTGACTAATAAAGAATCTTAAGTTTTCGATAAATTTAATAGAAAATAAAAAAGGGAAGATTACACTATTTTTGATAGTGTTCTTATTTTTTCCTAAGTATTAGAACTATTCCGATTATTACTACTGCGAGGATTGCAATACCAAAGCCCAACACATACGTGTCAGTCATTGTTGCAGGCGGAGGTGTTGGTGTGGGCCAGATTTGTGCTTCTACTTC
>LFWW01000071.1 GCA_001273385.1 miscellaneous Crenarchaeota group-6 archaeon AD8-1
TTGATGTTGGAGCCAAAAATCTTGAAGAAACTAAGAAAATGGGCATAAAAATTGGGGACCCAATTAGTTTTAATGTAAAATATGAGAAAATTGGAAAAAAAATTGTTACCGGAAAAGCTTTTGATGATAGAGCTGGTTGCGCGGTAATGATTGAAGCGATCAGAAAATTAGATTCGTCTGATTGTAATATTTTCGCTGTGGGTACTATTCAAGAAGAGGTAGGTTTAAGAGGTGCAGGAACTGCTGCATTTGGAATTAATCCTGACTTTGGCATAGCGCTTGATGTTACAGTTGCGGGGGATATTCCTGGTGTAAAGGATTTTGAATCTAACATTAAAATGGGCAAAGGTCCTGCATTAACCGTTACTGATGCTGGTTTAGTCTCTCATCCGAAAGTACTTAGTTTACTTGTTGATGTGGCAAAAAACAATAATATACCTTATCAACTTGAGACAGGGTTACCTGGAACAACAGACGCAGCTCGAATCTCTCTAACAAGACAGGGTGTACCAAGTGGTACAATTTCTATTCCAACTAGGTACATTCACAGCCCTGTTGGTATGATGAATCTTGATGATGTGAAAAACTCAATAAAACTTGTAATAGAAGCCATAAATGAAATCTCAAATAAATATTAATGAATTACCTGTTTGCCTAAGAATTCTAGTTTATTTTGATCTAATTCGATCTAAAATAAGTGATAAATTTGCACAGAAATAAAAAGTTCAAATTTCTTGAACATACAGCAGATGTTTATATCGCTTCATATGGGAAAAATATAGAAGAAGCTTTTGAAAATGCTGCATCTGCAATGTTTGAGGTTATGACCAACACCAAGAAAATAAACCCGAGTTTCGAAGAATCTATTACAGTTGAAGCTAAAGATGAACTTGCTCTTCTCTATAATTGGCTCGAAGCATTGTTGGTGAACTTCGAAATAAAAAATATGCTCTATTCTAAATTTAAAATATTTCCTTTTAAGAAAAATCCAGATTCTTTAATTATTGAAGCGAAGGCTTGGGGTGAACTTTTTGATCCCAAAAAACACACTCAAAAAGTTGGGGTGAAAGCTGTAACTTATCATCGAATGGAAATAATAAAAAAAAGAAATGAAGTAATTTTGGAGTTTATATTAGATATTTAAGTTAAATTTAGGATTTTTAACTCTTCTAATATTTTTTCTACAATCTGCTCTGGAGGAGTGTTAAGAGAAGTTATTTCAGAGATCACAAAGGGTGTATTTTTTTCCTTGTAATAATCTATAATTGGGCTTGTCATTTTTTGGTATAATTGAATTCTTTCCTTTATAACTTCGGCAGTATCATCCGGTCTTTGAACATTTTCAATTTTAGGTTTTAGAAAACGAATATTATATACTTCACTACAATTAATGCAAATTCTTCTTGAAGATAAACGTTCAATAATAATCCAATCAGGAACATTCTGTAAAAGGATGACATCAATATTAGCAATTTCTTGAAGAGTCTCAGCTTGCGGAATGGTTCTTGGATAACCATCTAGAATAACTCCTTTTCCAGAGGGGATTTGCGTTAGATTTTTTTTCAGAACACTTATAACCATTTCATCAGGTACTAATTGGCCTTTTTCCACATATTTTTTAACTTTTTTACCAAAATCAGTTTCTTTTTTCATTATATCCCGGAAAATATCTCCCATAGAAATTACTTCTATTTCAAGTTTTGTTTTTAGCCTAGATGCATATGTACCTTTTCCGGAACCCGGTGCTCCAAAAATAATCGCATTCATTTCTCTCAGCTTTAAATTATATTTTCTCTCTACGTAGATAATAGAAATGCCTAATTAAGTTTATTTTTCTATACTATTTTCATGGAAATCATTTTTTTCTGCACTCTTTCATTTTTTACTATTAATGTTTTGAAGTTGACCTAATTATAAAAAAAAATTTTTGCTGAAAACTATTTTATATACCAGTTAGATCTTGTTTTTTAGGGTGAAACTTTTGGGATCACATAAATTCTCTCATGAAAAAATTCCACTTGAAAAAATCGAAAATTGCATCTGGCGCATTCCAAAATATAAGCCGGGTATGCGGGTTCCAGGACTAGTTTTTGCAAATGAAAAACTTATTAAAAAAATGCAAACTGATAGGACTCTTTGGCAATCTGCTAATGTTACTCATTTGCCTGGAATATACAAACATTCGGTAACCCTTCCTGATGGTCATGAGGGTTATGGATTCCCAATAGGTGGAGTAGCAGCAACTGATTATGATGAAGGTGTTATAAGCCCCGGGGGTGTTGGTTATGATATTAATTGTGGGGTTAGGCTTTTATCAACAACTCTTTCTGAAAAAGACTTGAAACCTAAACTTAAACAATTGGCTAACATAATTTTCAGAAATGTACCCTCTGGTTTAGGTAGTCGTAGAAAAGATTTCAGAATAAGTGCATCTGAACTAGATAGCGTAACCAAAGAAGGGGTAAAATGGTTGATAAAAAAAGGATTTGGCTGGTCTGAAGATGCTGAACATTGTGAGGAATCAGGATGTATGAGAAACGCAAATCCTCAAAAAGTATCCCCAATTGCAAAGAAACGAGGTTTAACGCAATTAGGCACTTTAGGTTCAGGGAACCATTTTCTTGAAATACAAAAAGTTGATAGAATCTATGATGAAAATAAAGCAGAAACCTATGGTATTAATTTTGAAGGTCAAGTTACTGTGATGATCCATTGCGGGTCAAGAGGATATGGTCATCAAGTCTGTTCAGATTACCTTAGAATCATGGAAAATGCAACACACAAATACCACATTAATATTCCTGACAGAGAACTTGCATGTGCTCCAGGAAAGAGCAATGAAGCTAAAGATTATTATCAAGCAATGGCATGTGCTGTGAATTATGCTTTTTCAAATAGACAAGCAATAATGCACTGGGTTCGGCAAAGTTTTAAACAAACTTTTAATCAGGATCCTGAGACTTTTGGATTAAGACTTGTTTATGATGTTGCCCATAATATAGCAAAAGTTGAAACACACAAAGTTAATGGTGGACGTAAGAAAGTGTGGGTTCACAGAAAAGGTGCTACGAGAGCTTTTCCTGCTGGTCATGAAGATATTCCTGTTGATTATCGGTCTAAAGGTCAGCCTGTTTTAATTCCTGGTAGTATGGGGACAAGTTCATGGATTCTAAGTGGGGCTGAAAAAGCTATGGATTTATCTTTTGGATCAACTGCACATGGTGCGGGAAGAATGATGAGTCGTTCAGCCGCAAAACGAAAATGGTGGGGTGAGGATATACGTATCAATTTGGAGAAACGCGATATAGTTGTGAAGGCGGCAAGTCCAATAGTTCTAGCTGAAGAG
This sequence comes from miscellaneous Crenarchaeota group-6 archaeon AD8-1, assembly GCA_001273385.1. Lineage (GTDB taxonomy): Archaea > Thermoproteota > Bathyarchaeia > Bathyarchaeales > Bathycorpusculaceae > AD8-1. The sequence goes on from LFWW01000071.1 coordinate 3,347, forward strand.
GCTGATGATGCTTATAAGAATGTAGACGTTGTGGTAGATGTTAGTGATAATCTAGGCATAGCGACTAAAGTTGCTAGGCTTACACCTATGGCTGTAATTAAAGGATAATGATTCTTTTTCTAAAATATTTAATTCTTTTAAAATTTATTTGGAAATTCCTTTTTGAATGCAATTGTGCATTCTTGTTTACAATCAGCGCAAACTGTTTTGTGATTTTCTGCTATTAAACATCGGATATATCGTCTCCTCTTGAATTTGTTGTATTCAAAAAATATTTTATATGTAGACTGTACCGTTTTTTTTGTTGTTTATAAGCTAAGTGTTGGAACACTATGAAATCGTTGATGGTGTATGAATTTTTTTCTAGATTAATTTTTTTTAGTTTTCAGTTTTTGCGTTGTTTTTTGATTTGTGATTAGGCTTTTGGTATTTTAGGGAAGATTGTTTAAATAACTGTCGTAGTAATATATATGTGTAATTTGATAGAATTTTATTGAATATTTGTTTTAAATAATCCATTTTTTTCTATTTTATTACAAAATAAATCTGAGCGGAGGTTAGGGTATGGAAACATCTTCAGTCATCGTTTTTGGGATTGAGGCTAATATTAAATCTAAACTTTTATCCATGGGAGCTACCTCAATTGAAAAAGCTGTGACAAGTCGCCAGGCACGTTTTAGTTATCAAGAAGAAAGTTGGATTAGTTATATAGCTGGTGGAATGTTTGCTATTATCAAGAAGACTAAGGATGGTCGATTTTATGCTCCAATTTATCATTAATAATCGATTTTCTGGTTTTATCTTCTAATTTTTTTAATCTTTTCTTGAAAATCGAGTGAAGGCTATATCTTCTCGTTTCGATGATTTAATTTTTTGCGATTGAAATGTATTGTTTTACTTTCTTTTGGTTGAATTATACCAGAATTTCTTGCGGTTTCTTTTAGTTTGTAGCTTATCTGTCTGCATGTGGCTTCTTTGATTCTATTTGATTTAATTGTTATTAGAGTGTTTATGATTGCTTCGTCTGCTTTGGTTGAGATATGCTTATTTTGTTGTATTAGGCTTGTATCCTGAGCGCGGTCGTCGTCTAGTTGGTTTAGGACACAAGCCTTCCAAGCTTGCGATCCCGGGTTCAAATCCCGGCGACCGCATAAATTTATTCTTTTTTCAATTAATTCAATATGATTCAAAGACATAATTAGCAGAATATCATTTTAAAGCCAATTATTCTTTTAAATGAAGTAATCTCATGAAGGTTTAATGTAAATTGCCTGAATCTCTCGTGATTTTATTGTAATAGAATTTTTTCGTTAAAAATAATATCTATCTTGCGCAAAATGGCATCTCATCCTTGTTTTTATGATGTTCAACACATTTTTCACAATCACTATGAAGGCTACATTCTCTCTTTGGACAGGGGCAATTTGGAGCTGACATTTTGAGAGCTACAATAAAATGGTTATCGATTATATAATTCTTTATAGTTTTAAGTATACAATAAGTAATATTTGATCGCATTTTTTTTTCTTTAATTGGAAGTTAATTAAATACTCACTCATTGGAAAGCTTCTTATGCTTTCTGATATTTTGATTGAATTTGAATGCTTTTTATATTTAATACTCAATTCATATTTTGTCTTAACTGGTGATTAAAACGAGTGCTCGTGTTCAAAAGAATAGTTCTTACTTGAATGGCAAATCAACTACAGGTACATCCACACGTGCTAAAGATGTAAGCCCTGTTAGTGGTATGTGCCCAATCTGTATACATGATTGTCCAATTCTCTGTGAAATTAGTCTCTCAGCTTTTCGAGGAAGAGAGGCTTTGTATCCTGAACCTGTTCAATTTGGTGCAAGCACTGCTGCTTCTTTGAAAGATTACCGATTAGATTGGTCACACTTCAATATCCAGAGCGGGGTATTCAAAGTGCAAGGTATCGTTGAAGATCCTGACTTAGCTTTCTTCCAGAATGTAAATATAAAAACTACTGTAGGCAAAATACTCCTCAAGCTGCCAATTATTACTGGAGCCTTTGGATCCACTGCGGTTGCCAGTAAACATTGGGATGGTTTGGCAATAGGGGCTGCGCTTTCTGGAGCAGCTATTACAATCGGTGAAAATGTTTGTGGCATGGATTCTGAGGCAAAATTTCAGCGAGGAAAATTAACATATTCAAAAGATTTAAAACGTCGAGTCGAAACTTTTAGAAAATTTTGGGATGCCAAGCATGGTGATGTTATAATTCAGACAAATCTGGAGGATGAGAAATTAGGTGTAGATTTGTACGCTTTATCCAAATTAGAAGCAAATATAATTGAGAGAAAATGGGGACAAGGTGCAAAAGCGATAGGCGGAGAAGTCAGAATTAATGATTTAGATAAAGCCATTTTAGTTAAGAAAAGAGGATATCGAGTGATTCCAGATCCAGAGGATGATATGGTTAAAGAGGCATTTAAGGAAGGAGTCTTCAAAACTTTTGAAAGGCATAGTCGAATAGCAATTCCAAAACAAAAATCTTTCATTGAAGATGTTGAATGGTTAAAAGAGCAAGGAGCAAAACAAGTTTTTTTGAAGGTTGGTGGTTTTAGACCTTCAGCGATTGCATATATTATGAAATTTGCTTCAGAAGCAAAAATAGATGCTGTTTCCTTTGACGGTGCTGGGGGTGGAACAGGAATGAGTCCAGTTTCTATGATGAATGAGATGAATTTTCCAACAGTATATCTTGAGGCTTTAGTTTTGGAATGCTGTAGGATTTTGAAAAGAAAGGGCGCTTATGTGCCAGATATAGTTATGGCAGGCGGTTTTATAGAAGAGACTTCTATTTTGAAATCAATTGCGATGAGTAATTTTGGTGAAGGACCCATTGTCAAAGCTGTTTTAATGGCAAGAGCGCCGATAACAGCTGTGATGAAATCAGACTATTTTCTTCAACTTTCTACAAAGGATAAATTGCCTAGACTTTTTGCAGATCGATATGGTACTGTTCCTGGCAAATTTTTCATAGCTACTCCAGATCTGAAGAAAAAATATGGTGAAAGATTCAATGAAATACCTCTAAAGGCTGTTGGGGTATATACATTTTTAACAGAAAGGATAGGGGTTGGATTGCAGCAGATGATGGCAGGAGCTAGAAAATGGAAGCTTGAGCTTATGAATAGAAGTGACTTGATGAGTCTCACTAAGAGGGCGGAGGAAGTTACAGGTATTCCACTAGCTGATGAAATTGATAAAGAAGCAATAGAAAAAATCTTAGATTAATTTTTAGGTTTTTAAAAATTGGGGTTTTATTGAGAAACCGTTGCAGATATCCCGTTCTTAACAAAACAAGACGGCCCAAAACCCCTAGAACCCTCACTGCTAATCTTGCGAACAATCAAA
>LFWW01000019.1 GCA_001273385.1 miscellaneous Crenarchaeota group-6 archaeon AD8-1
TTTGGTGTTCCAGAGGATAACATGTACACATCAATTGAGAAGTTAAGGGAAATGTGGGCTTTTGAGAACAAGTTAAATAATGATTTTGAAGTTTTTGTAGCTGAAGATCAAGATAGGGTTATTGGTTTTATTGTTTTTACGGTTAAGAGTGATGATAATATTGATAATATTGTTGTAGCTAAGAAAGAGCAAGGTAAGGGTGTTGGTAGAGCCCTTGTTGAGTATGTGGAAAGTTTAGCTAAATCTCGAGGTTTTCATGTTATAAAAACTGACACTACTGAAAACTCTAAGGGTGTTGCTTGGAAAGCATATGGTTTTTGGCTAAAGATGGGTTATGAGGATTCTGGGATTAGAGTTTCTACTGAATATGATTTTAAGGTTATTCCTTTAGCAAAGAAGTTGAAATAATTTAAAAGATCAAAATACGATACTAGATAATTTGAGATTTAACTATTTTCCAATATGTTTTTTCCCTTTGAGAGTAACTCGATTAGTTTGGTGATTTCATCTTTTTTTATTCCAAGTTTGAATGATAAAAGGGAGATTTCCTTTCCATACAATAATAATCTTTTTTGGTTTGTATCTTTATCAATAATAAGGTTTTCAGTTTCACCAACTCTGACAGTATCCCTATTTTTGTTGATCTCTTTCATAGTCTCTTTGGTTTGTTTTGCCTTCTTTTTTTCTTGTGCTTCTTTTTCTGTAATAAAACCCTTGAAAGTAAGTAAATCCTTAATCATATCATTATCTATTTGATCATCTGTAGATGAATCTTCTTTTATTGAGTAGGTTGTGAATGCGATTCTTGACATTTCATCTGCTTCCTTGTTTTTCTCTCTTGGAATCCATTTAAATTTGATATTGTAATTATATGCACGTTTTTTTGCTTCCCTATAAAGCGGATAGATCAAATTTGATTTTACTTTCCAATTCCCTTTCATTTGATTGACAAGAAGCTTAGAGTCAGATTTAATTATAATTTCTTCAGTATACAGGGCCCTTTTTCTTATTTCTTCTAAAACTGCTATTAAAGCATTGTATTCTGCAACATTATTTGTCATTCCTTGACCTTTTCCAATTATTTTGGAACCTTTAGCTATGGTTAATCCCTTCTTTTTTATCACATATCCAATACATGCCGTTCCTTCAGGATTTACTGGATAGCAACATCCATCAATCCAAACCTCAATCAAACCTGCATTCCCCTACAACTAATTATTATAGAGCCTAACTTTTAAGAAATTAGATTAGTTAAGCTTATCCAAGATTGTTTTTTTAGCTTGCTTATCTCATTTTCATTTGATAATTTAGATTAAAAATAAACTTCTTAATTTCGAGCCTTGATTAAAGATTCTATATCTTAATTCTGATATTTTGAATTTATTATCTTATTTTGATCAAGAATAGTTTACTAACTGTTTTTTTGGCTTATCTTTTCTTGATTAAGTTCTTTATAAAAATTCTATAATATAATCAATTAAATAATCGTTAAAAATCAGTTCTTGAATGTAAAATTTTGAATGAATCAGTGTTTCATTATAATAGAATTTCGGGTAGTTAATCATTTATTAATTCATCTTAATTTATGTTATATTTGGATTGATTTATTTTGTCAAACAAGAAAGAGGTGGAGGCTTATATTTTGGTGGTAGTTCAGCATGGGGTTGAGCATCAGGTTCTTGAAAATTTGATGAAATTTGAAGGTGTAACCGAGGGGTCTTTAGTCTATGGTGAATTTGATATTCACTGTAAGATTGATGTGGAGAATATGAAGAAACTTAGGGAGGTTCATGATAAAATTAGAAAGCTGAAGATTCTAAGAAGTGAGACCCTTATTGCTTATGAGCGAGCTCCCAGGAAGAAAGGTAGTTTGAAAAATCATCATGTTAGAAAATTAGGACAGAAAAGAGTTAGACATTGAAGTATTAATGATTGTATATACTCATCCTTGAAGAAAATTCAGCAAAGTTTGAACCATATATCTTTCCAGCTCTTTTATTTTGTATTTACCTTGGTTCCATTTTATTGCAAAGTGGAAATTCTTGTTATAATAACTCTGATCCCAGTTGTTAAAATATAGACCATATGTTTTGGCAAAATTAAATTATTTTTAATAATTAGTAACACCTAAAAGCAAAATATGTCTTCACTTATTGATTATGAGAAAAAAGCAAGCAGCAATAATAGCCCTTACCTGCGGAATTGCAATATTTGTACTCAAATTATTTGCTTTTTTTGTCTCTAATTCTGTTGCATTGTTATCTGATGCTCTTGAATCAATAATTAATATTCTAGCATCAGGAATGATGTTTGTTTCTATTTCAATTTCAGAAAAAGATCCAGATCAAAGTCATAATTATGGTCACCAGAAGATTGAGGACATCTCTTGTCTTCTTGAAGGAGTGTTAATAATTATTGCAGCTCTTTTCATAATTATTACTGCTTTTGAGCGTCTATCTGATGTGGGATATTTATTGGAATTGAATTTAGGAATAGTCATATCTGTATTTGCTACGTCTCTTAATCTGGCTGTTTCTCTTCTTCTTTTAAATACTGCTAAAAAGACTGGTTCCAATGCGCTTGAAGGGGATTCTAAACATTTGATGGCTGATGTACTTTCATCTATCGGAGTCTGGGTAGGTTTGATTATTGGTCAAATTATTGGTTTGGATTATATGGATTCACTATTAGCTTTTGTAGCGGCTATTTTTATTGTTAAAATGGGTGTTGGATTAGTTTGGAAGTCTTCACATAGTTTGATGGATCAATCATGTTCTGATGAAGAGAAGATAATTAGTGATATTCTTAAGCAGCATGATTACCGTTTTATTGATTTTCATAATTTAAAGACACGCAGAAGTGGCTCTATTGTATTTGCTGAGCTTCATCTATCTGTGGCTAGCTCTTTGAGTGTTAAGGAGGCTCATGATCTAAATGATCATTTGGAAGCTGATATCAAAGCGGTTTGTCCTAACATTGATTTAACCATCCATGTTGAACCAAGCTAAAAAATTTGCTCAATTCTTAATTTTTTTAGAAGCCTAATTTCTACACCCAAGGAAACTTGGTTTAAATGAGAAAAATTGCAGATAATAGCTTTTTTACTTCATTAATTTTCTAGCTATATTTGTCAGATATTTACCGTATCCTTTTGCCATTTCAAGTTCGTTATCAGTAGGCACTCTTTCATATGGTGGTCCTTCTCCAGCTACTGTAGACAGACCATAAGGTGATCCACCAGTTATTTCATCCATTCTTGATTGACCACTAAAAGAATAAGGCAAGCCAACTACCACACATCCATGATGCAAAAAGGTTATCTGTGTAGTAATTAGAGTTGTTTCTTGTCCACCATGTTGTGTATTAGAACTTGTAAAAACTGCTGCTGGTTTACCAATAAGACTGCCCCACATGCTTCCCGTTTGATCCCAAAAGTTCCTCATTTGCGAGCACATATTTCCAAAACGTGTAGGAACTCCTACCATAACTCCATCTATATCTATGAGATCTTCTCTTGGATTTGCTATTTCTATTTCTTTCATTTTTTCTTTAGCTTGTTTTGCTTGTTTGTTTAGATGTTTTTCTGGAACAAGCTCTTCTACCTGTTTTATAATAGCCTCTCCTCCTGCTTCATTCACACCTTTTGCTACTTCTTGGGCTAGTTTGAATATATGACCATACATTGAATAGAAAACAACCAAGATTCTTGGTTTAGACTTCATTTCTTTTTTCCTTATTTGCTTGTTCGCTTAGATTTATTCTTTAGTAAGCTTATACACTTTTGTGTTCTTTGATTGCTCATTTGTAAAAATTAAAAAAAAGAAAAAAAAGTTAAAGGATGAATTTCTAAACTATTTACGTTTGCTATATAAAATCAATCCAAGGGCTACAACTATTGTTAATCCTGCACCTATCCCACCATAGATTAAGGTCATGTCGACTAGATTTTGAGTTTTTTCAGAAGGATCTTCAAATTCTCCGATAGTCCAAATAGAAAAATGGTCTGTGTTGCAAGTGAGATATCCATTTTGATCTAAGTAGCTAGGAACTTTTTGCCACTCATTTTGAGTTCCATTCCAGAACATCCAAGTCAACTTTTCAGGATTTATTTCCCAGCCTAATTCTTTAGTAAGCTCTGTTTGATTAATGTAAAATCGTAATTGTGCAGTTAGTTTCACTGTAACATCCGGTTCTATGCTTGAATAAAAATTAAGATTCCTGTTTCTCTCTTTTTCACCTTGTAGAGGATTATCACTAAAGTTCAATGTCAATGTCATGGTTTGGTTTGGATCTATTGTTAGTGCAAATATTTTCTGGTTAGCTGAGGCTTGACAAGTTATTACTAAATTACAGTTCATAGTAGAGTTAAAGAGCATAGTTGTGTTTTGGTAAGCAAAAAGTGCAGGTTCTCCACTTAGTACTTTCTCTGTCTGAGCTACCGGAACAACGTCAGTTTTATTATATTGAGTCACATTTTCAGGAAGACCTGGAACCTCAGGCATTTTAATTTCTCCTTGAGAATCGTTTGTTGGGTCGTTTTCAGCATAAGTTGCGGCTACTGATGCAAAGCTAATTGCAAATAAAAGTGTTAGAAGCAAGATACTGATTTTTTTTATCCCTACCTTTTTTGTGATCATCTTAAATCACCAGATTTAATATATGCGTGGTGTGGTTTAAGGGACATTATGAAAAAAGCATTTCAAAAATAGAAACAACCTATTAATCCCCGAAACAAGATTAATTGATATAGGCTTTTTTTAAATATTATTTAAAAATAATTTATTGAAAAATCTTTAGTAGCGATACATAAAAATTTTAATTACAATGTGTTTAGTAAACTATGAAATCTCATGAAACGTTACGCTAGAAAAGCAACCCCAGTCCTTTTGCTAATTGTTTTTCAGTTACTTGCTTTATCTTGCGCGAATGCAAATTTAGGGTTTATAGTTGAATGTCAAACTCTGTTGAAAACTTGGTGATTGTTGATCAAGATCAAGTTCCAGTAGATTATGAAATCAATAATTATAATCTTACAATATTCACTTTAGGATCAAATAAAATTACTATTGAATACGAAACTTTGGCATTAACAAATAAAGAAGCTGAAGTTTGGAGTTTAAATATCAATGTTTCATTTGTCACAAAATTAAGTTTACCAAAGAATTCAACTGTGATTTATCTAAGTGAAATGCCAAGTGCCATTGATACTATAGAGAATATAATAACATTTACTTTGTATCCAAATCAATGGGAAATAAGTTATATTTTACCTCCAAGTTCAATAGAAGATACAGATAGCGGACAGACTCTAATTTTTATAGAATATTTTGCTATAACATTAGGAGCAATAATTATCACAATTATCGGATTACTATATTTCTTTAAAAAAAGGAAACCAAATGTCAAAAAAATATTCAAAGCTTATCCTCAATTATCTAAAGAGGAAAAAGGAGTAATCCAATTTCTAGCTGATAATGATGGTAAAGCATTCGAGGCTGAGATAAGAGAAAGATTTCCAGATATGCCCAGAACTAGTCTTTGGAGATTAGTAAGAAGGCTTGAAAGGCTAGAGATTGTTGATATTAAGAAAATAGGTCTTGAGAATCAAGTGAAACTTAGATAAAAAAAACTCTAAGAAAGAAAAAGATAGATAATTTTTAGGAACCGCCACTATTTTGTCCACTAGAGTAGCCTGCACCATTACCACCAGAACCATATCTGTTTTGGTGCTGATTAATACTTTGAGTCATGGTCTCTTCCATTTGTTGAATCATTTCTCTAATCGTCTCCAAATCTTCTATTGCTTTATTTAATTGCTCTGAATTGTTATTAGCTTCTTGGATTAAGCCTTCTAAGGTTTCCATAAACTGATTCTCACTTTGATAACCTAAAGATTCTAAAAGTTCATCAATGTTTATTCCTTGTTGCCTTCCATAACGAAATCGTTCTCTAGTTCTTTCTCGTATTCTTTCACAATAACTAAAGATTCGCCAGTCATTAAAGTTTTCAGCTTGATCTTTTATGATTGCAACTATTTGTGAGATAATCTGATTTGCTTCTCTAAGATTGATCTTTGCTTCATTAATTTTCTCATTGAACAGATCTTCTTTAGCATTATCAAGATAAATTTCAGCATTATCTATTAATGCAATTGTTTCAGTATCTTCTTCTGATACTAGCTCCCTTAATCTGTCTATTTTTTCTTGAGCACGCAAGATTGCTTCTAATAAGGTTTGCATGTCAATAATATCTTCTGTGTTCACTCCCACTTCTGAAAGAATGTTATGTATTGATTTGATTACTTCCCTGAAAATCCTTAATGCTTCAAGCGCATCTTCAACAGCAGTCTCGTAATCTTCTAATTCATATGCAGTTTTGCTAGAAGTTGCATAAGAGGTGCCTTGATTAAATAAAACCACCTTTTCTTCAAGATCAGTTAATAATTCATTATCTTCAATTTTTTGTATCAACTCCTCATTAGAATATATCCAATCAATTAAAGCTTCCACTTCTTGTTGTGCTCTCTCTGATAAAACTACAAGATTTTGTTGAGGAGAAGATTGAATTTGGCCTTGTGCGATAAATAATAAGGGGGCTGCAATTGTCATCATGGACAATAATAGCGCAAATCCAAATCTTAGTTTTTTCTTTATCATTTTTGATACCTACTTTATTAATGGTTTTTGTATAACTTAAGGGACACTTTGGGCAAAGCGTTTCAAAAAATGAAATTCTAATCTCTTGAGTTATGATAAACCCTCTTTAATTGCAGGACTTTGGATCTTGGTTGTCTTTATTATATCATAATTGTGATAAAAAATATCTGATATCTTAATATGATTTTTATAATTTAATCAACATAAAACACTTTGGTTTACTAATTGTTTGAATTATTAGTTTTTCCCGTTCTCCAATTATGTTTTATTTTCTTTTGGTAGTTGTTTTTTTAGCTTATTTGATAATATGAGAAAATAAAAAGAATATTAGAGATCATTTTGTATCTTGGTAGTGCTTGGTATTAGAGATTATTAACCTGAACAGATCTTTAAGATTCTAAGTATTTATTTTTATATTTATGCAAAAAAATTTCTATTTATACAATCTATTTTAAGACCAGTCTGGATGCTAACCTTCTTGCTAAAGGTATAACTATAATACTTGTGGGAAAAGCCACAATAAAACCAATAATCCAACTTCTTAAAAAACTTGAAAAGAAACTTTGATTCCAACCAACGTTTATTGAGGTCATTGTAAAGGTCATTGTTGTATCCAAAGCTAAAGTCATGAAAAATGCTACCAAGATTCCAAAATATTTCTTGTCTAATTTCAAAATTTAAAGCTCCATTTGCGAAATATTAAAGTTTTTTTTATATATTTCTTCAAGTATGCTAAGGCTTTTATAAATCTAGTTTCAAAGAAAAAAAGGTGACTTATATATTTGAAATCGTAATTGACAATAGCTTGAATCTAGCTAAAGCTATCTTAGTGCTTTTTATAATGCTTGATCCTCTTGGCAATATTCCAATATTTATGAGTCTAACAGAAAAAATGCCAAAAAAACAAAGAGCAAAAACCTTCAACACTGCAGTAATAGTTAGTATTATTTTGCTCCTATTATTCGCTTTTGCAGGACAAGAAATCTTTTCAATTTTTGGGATTTCTATTCATAGTTTTCAAATAGCGGGAGGAATTCTGCTCTTAATTATAGCCATTAGATTGATAATCACAGGAAGAATAATTGATCTGGAAAAAACCCCTGAAAGTGTAGGTGCAGTACCCATAGCCATGCCTCTTTTAGTTGGGCCAGGTGCCATTACCACAGCAATATTTAGCATTCAACAATATGGTATGTCAATAACTACAGTAGCTATAATTATTGTTCTTACCATAACTTGGATAATTTTAAGATCAACAAGGAGAATCTATCACTTCCTCGGTAAATCAGGCGCGCTAGTTATCGCACAAGTAAATGCCCTTTTTATAGCAGCAATTGCAGTTCAATTCATTCTTATGGGGATAGCACAATTCATCCAATAATCAAAGACACGGGTTCTGAATTAGAAACGAATTTTGCTTTATAAGAAGGTTCTATGCTTGCTATTTTGAATAAGAAATATACAAGTCTATAATGTTGTTGGTTTTCTTTTTTATTTGATTAATTTCTTTTCAACATTTTTTGGATAAACCTAATATTGAAGTAGCAAAACCGTATTGTTAATGAAAACCAAATATTTTATGGTTTTTCTTCTGGCTTTATTATTTTTAACCGTTTTTACAAAGAGTTTTTCTATAAGAGTTAATGGTCAAGATAATTATTATTACAGAGATTTCGAGTGGGATTATGATGGGAAAACTTGGACTTGGAGTTTATCTATTCCACAATATCTTTATGAAGAATACAAAAGCGTACCAGTATTTGATAGACTTAGAGATGGTCCTGGAGGTTATGGTTTTCTAACCACCACAAATGATTACTATATAGAATCGGTTGCTGAGAAACTCCAAGAGGCTGCTGATGGAGAAGGTTATGGTTCTTTTGATGAAGTTAGTTTTGTTTTGGCTTTTGTTCAAAGCTTGGATTATACTTCTGATAATGTTACTTCTGGTTATGATGAGTATCCTAGATTCCCTATAGAAACTTTGGTGGATAATGGGGGTGATTGTGAAGATACCTCAATATTGTTTGCTACTTTGACATTGATTATGGGGTATGGTACAGTCTATCTTAGTCCTCCTAACCATTATGCGGTTGGCATTTTAGGAGATGATCTTGATGGTTACTATTTTACTTATGGTGAAAAAACCTACTATTATTGTGAGACTACTGGTGAGGGATGGAAGATTGGGGATCTTCCTGAAGAACTTGTTGGTGTTGAAGCTGCTATCTACCCAATTAGGGATTGGTTACAGTATGTTCCTGATTATGTTTATGTTCCTCTTCCTTCTCCAACTCCCTCTTCTGGGGAGGATATGATTGAGGTTTATGTTACTGAGGTTGTTGATGGGGATACTTTTAGTACTTTTCAGGGTTATACTGTTAGGTTGGCTGATGTTGATGCTCCAGAATTTGGTGAAGTAGGATTTGTTGAATCTACTGTTTTTTTGGAGAGTTTGATTGAGAATAAAACTGTAATCCTTGATATTGATGATATTTCTAGAACTGATTCTTTTGGTAGATTTGTTTGTTTGGTTTTTTTGGATTGGAATTCTACTCATTATTTGAATGTTAATCAGGTTCTTATTAGCGAATATCATGCTGTTATTGACGATTTTTCAAATAATGAATTTAATCCTTACTTTTGGACTGTTTTTCTTTTGAAAGATCAAGCCCCACTACCCACTCCTTCATTCACTCCATCACCAACTCCTACTATAGCTCCTATACCCTCTCCAACAGGTTTTGTTATTGATCAAGATTTTTTAGGAGCCTTATTTATTCTCTTTTCTATAGTTTTAGCAATGGCTTTTTTTCTAAAATCTAAGAAATAAAAAAAATGTAATTTATTTTTTCTTCTTAAGAATAACCAATGTAGTTATGATCATAGTTATTATTAAAATGACTACAATTAGATAGTGTGGTGGATTTTGATCCAAAACAACATAATATATTCTTAGATCAGGATCACATAAGGCAGAAACATACATGCATCCTACAGTTATTATCTCAACTGTCCCATCCTGATCAATATCTCCTGTTTGAACATTCCAAGCAACTACTCCATCCCCAACAGTCCAGTCTTCTTTGTATTTTAAGAATAATTCCTCTCCATTCCATCTCCATACTCTTAGTTGGCCTTGTTCGGGGGGAACATTAACATCATCAAAGCCACCATATGCTCCTGTTAATCCTGCAGTTACAATCTCAACTTGGTTATCAGCATCGACATCATCCAATCTAACTGCTTTGATTTCAGTAACATCATTGGTTATCCATTCATGACTATTCTCGCAAACCAAGATTTGATTTTCCCAGTTCCAAATTTTTAATTGTGCGTTTATTTTTTCTCCATCAAAAGCAAATCCACCTGTTACTATCTCTAAGATTCCATCTAAATCCACATCTTTTATTCTTAAGTTATTCACGATAGTGTTGCCCATTGGATCACCTGTTATAGTGACTCCAAAAACGTCTTCTACCATTCTCCATTCCTTATTCTCAATTAAAGAGAAGGCTTCATTCTCCCAATGCCAAATCCTTATCTGACCACTACTATTGTTAAGATCATTATCATATCCTGCTGTAATTATTTCTATTTGTCCATCGTAATCTAAATCATATGTTGCTACTGATGTTGCGCTTGCGCTTTTTGAAGCACACCATTGTATAGTCCCTAAGAGCTCAAGCGTGTTGATATTATATTTAAAAATTGATAATTGAGCTGATGTTTTTGCTCCAGTAGTATTAGTTCCTGCTACGATTATCTCAGATACTCCATCTTCATCAAAATCGAATGCTGAGATAGATCCTGATGAGATACCTTCATATTCAGATTTTAGTAGTAAATTTGCGCCATCCCAATTCCAAACTCTAAGTATAGAATTAATGTTTGTTCCATCTGATTTTGTGCCACCTGTAATTATTTCAGGAAGACCGTCAAGATCTAAATCAGTTGCAAAAGTACTTCTAGTAATACCTAACCACTCATGGCTCTTTTCTAGACTAAATCTTTCTCCATTCCAATTCCAAATTTTAAAAGGGGCTCTTAATTCTGTTCTGGATGAATTAATCATATCATAACTCATCCCTCCAGTAATTAGTTCTAATGTTTTATCATTATCAATGTCGCCAACAAAAAAATTGTATGTGCCAAAATTGCAAGTTCCTCCTGTCTCATAAGTATCCCAATGGTTTGGGCAAGGACATTTTGGCTTATTAATAATAAGAAAAATAAAAAAAATAAAATAAATATTTTGATTAATTGAATATTTTTTTTTGTATCCAGTTTTTTTACCATTCCATCACAAGTTACTATCTAATTATTTTTAATAAAGAACACTTTTATGCACTAAGATTTAGATTAGAATTTTTATTAAATCTTTTCTTGTTTTATTTTTTTTTAAGACATTCAAAAAAAATCAAAAAATAAGCACAAATAATACATTTAATTTTAGATATTACTAAAACTTCAAATGAATAATTACAATGTTAATTTATTATCTTGTTTTAAAAGGTAGCACAAGTTTTTTATAAAAAGCTTTATTACATCTTCTTTTGAAGGTGATTGATTTTTGGCTTTTTGTACCAAATGCGGAAAAGAAGTAACTGAAGAAATGAACGTATGTCCTAATTGTGGTAATCCTTTGAAGGTGGTACCGACTCGTAAAGAGATTAGCACTTCTAGTGTAACATTTGGAACCAAGAATTCAGGTTTGGGAGCTGTCCTATCTCTTTTAATTCCAGGTTTAGGTCAGATATATGCTGGGAGAATAGGTAGAGGTTTGATTTTTCTTTTCTTAGTAGTTCCTATGACTGTAATAATAGGACTATTTTTGTGGTTTCTCTTTCTTCCTCTGTTTTTGCCTTTGGCTTTCTGGATTTGGAACATATATGATGCTTATAATATATGCAATCAATACAATAGGAGTCTTCTTGCAACTGGAAGTCCTCCTTGGTAAACAATTTTTAAAATACACAAAGAGTATGTTGTTACTTTAGTTGCTTATTCTTAAGATTTCTTATCCTGGATTTTTAAGATAATTGATCCGTATTAACTTTGATTTAAATATCTCTTTGATACACACTCATAGCAGATTTTCTGTGTTCTATACCCGAACTTTCTGGCTTGAAAATCTCTTCCACATTTATTACACTTAACTAGCTTTTTTGGTTTAGGATTTAGAATTTTTAATCTTTCTCTTATTTCATTTTTTATGTCCTGATCATCGGTTGCGTTTAGTTCTTGCTTTAATAATTTTATAGCTATTTTAACGCTTTCATTTTTATATTTCTTTACAAAATTGCTTTTTATTTTTGCTGTAGTTTGAATCTGTTTTGGTAGAATAGTTACAAAATTTTCTGGGTAATTTTTTGAGATTTCTAGATCTGTTATTGCAAATCTTATATATTTTCCGGTTTGATAATCTTTTAGGTTTTTATTCTTTGTTATATGCAATTTAAGTTTCATTATATTATTTCATCTGTTTTATAACTGTTTATTTTAGGTATTTATTTTGTTGATTTTGTTAGTGTTGTTAGTGTTGTTAGTGTTGTTAGTGTTGTTATATTTAATTTATTTATAATTCGAATAGTTTTTTTCAGATTTCACTACTTGTGTCTTACTTTGTGTTTCAATTTTTTTCTAAAAATTATTTTAAAACTTAGCAAATTTTTAATTTTGACAATTTATCTATTAGTTATTAAAATTATTATTTTTAGACAGATATTATCCTAAGATAAATTTTGATAATGTAGCAAATTTTGCTTAAAAATAGCTGTTAAAAAAATTGGTTTTATCAATTATAGATTTAATATAAGTTTTGTTTTATGAGGATCAATACTCCAGGCTCTTGACCTCCAATTTCGGATTGAATGATTCTTCTTTGTTAGTCTGAACATTTTTTTCACTTCGTAATATCAGATGTATTAATTCTTAATATAAACAATTATTCCTGTTCAATTCCCATTCAATAATTGGGTATATTCCATTTTCGAATATCTTTTATTTTCCGATATAATATAATAAAAGCTTATTTTGAAGTATTTTTGGATTAAAATAAAGGAAAGATTATTGATATGAATTTTTCCAGATAGATTATTTTAGTCATATAAAGTTTTGGATAAGGAATAACTCAGAAATTTAATTAGATATTGATAGTTTCCTCTTTTTTATTATTAATCCTTTTTTAAAATAAAAAGTTGGATATTTTTGGTAGGTAATTTCAAAAGACTTTTTTCTCCTTGTAATTTTTTTTAATTCATCAAACAATATTTCTGTTTCTTGGCGAGTCATAACTGGAAAATCATAATATGTGCTTTTATAGTTTAGTTCATTCTGGTTTTCTAATTGTTTTTCTACGAACTTTATATGGTTTTTAAGTCTATTTTCAATAATTTGATTTGAGAAGTCCACCAATGAATCAAATCGAGAAGAAATATGGTTTTTGAATTTTTTATTTATTTCAAAACCTATACTATTTCTTCCAGCTACTATTGAAGCGATAGTGGTGGTACCTGTTCCTAAGAAAGGGTCCAAAATATGATCTTTTTTTAAAGAATACATATTTATCAATCTATAAGCTAGTTCAAATGGAAAGGCTGCGCTCTTTGCTCTTATTTCTTTATTTATATTATTTTGTCTAATTCCTTTAAGTCCTTCCCAAATATCAGAAAACCAAATATTTCTCTCTTCCCAGAAGAATGCACTTTGTTTCCTGTTTGACTTTTCTTCAATTTTTGTAAAAAGCCGATTGTTGCCTTTTCGCAAAACAAGAATAAATTCGTGCTCCAAGGTTACATATGCTCCAGCAGGAAGCATGCCTGATCCCATAAATTTGCTGGGAGAATTTGTTTGTTTTTTCCATATAATTGCTGGAAGACAACTAAAACCTAATTTTTCACAAAATTGTAGAATTCTGGAATGATTCATATATATTTTAAATTCTTTTCCAATTTTTCTTGTTGCATCACCTACATTTATACAGGCAAAACCACCATGTTTCAAAACTCGATAACCTTCTTTCCAAACTTTATCCAATTCCTGATTCATTAACTCAAATGCATCATTCCCATTTTTAGCATTTAATTTCTCTTTGATTATTGGATTTTGTTCAGAAAAGACTTTGTCCCACATTTCAATCATTGGATAAGGTGGAGAAGTCACTATTAGATCAATAGACTCATCTTCGATTTCATTCATATTATTTGAGTTAGAAAAAGACAATTTGTGATGAGTTTTCATCAAGATTTTTCCCTTAATTATGATAAGACTTTATTAATTTTAAATCTATAAATGATTTTTTTGTAATCTTAGAATCAGTTTAGAAATAAAATAATATATTCTGGAAAATATTTAGCAGGGTTTCTTATCTAAATTATTGGTGTTCTATAAAGATCGTTTTTGATGCCTCTTTTTTCATATATTCCTTAAGTTTTTCTTTAGGAATACATTTTGTTAGTCCTGAACAATACTTGCTTGTGTGTATTTCTAAAACATGAGAAAGTGGCTCAATGATCTCATTGTTTAATAAATACTTTTTATCTTTTCCCACTTTTTCTGAGATAACTAACATACATTTTTCCAATTTTTCAAGGTTTTCTAGAATAAGACTTTGATTTTGTTTTAGTGATGATGATATTTCTGAAACATTTTTAGGACCACCTATTAGAAAGTCAATAATCGCTAGTCTTGTTCGATTTGATAATGCGGAAAAGAGTAGATAATATGCTTCATTAGAAAATTCTTTCATTTAGTTTCTCCTAAATTATTCTGAATTAATGAATAAATTTTTGATTAATTAAGCTATCCTAATTTCATTTCTATGTTTTTATAGATTAATATTTTTTTATTTTGAATGTCTTTGTTTGTGTGTTAATATTGTTTTTTTATAAGAATTATTATTTAATCTTATTTGGCACTTCTCTAAAAATTTTCTCTATGTTATGAATTTTAATTCTAATGAAAATCCTTTATTCTTATTTGTGAGTTCAAGGATCTTAGGTCACTTTAAACTAGAAAAATGGATATAATTGTCTTTGAAAAACGTTTTATAATCATTTTTTTTACAGAAAAATTGTATTTTCTCTCTGTTATTCTTTTTTTCTTTGAGCCATTGCTTGTTGCATCAAATGTGGCATATTTGCCATGCCTTCCTTTAGCATTTCCATTAAAGGTTCATTTATCTCTGCTTCAATAGTGATCTTAACGTGTCCTTTTTTATTTTCAGGTATGTTCTTCACCCCCTTTAATCTTATCTATGAAAAGATCCATTTCTAAAAAATAGTGGAATTTTTCCTTTCTTTTAGTTTTCACTTTGTAGTCTGTTATTGTTCCTTTGTTTTTGTATTCCTTGAGCTTTCTACTTAGGAAGTAGTTAATAGCTTGAGGATAAAAGATTTCAAATTTAAAAGCTATTTTGATAAGAACCGAGTAAGTACTCTCTATTATTCCCATGTTTTTTCCTTTTTATTTTGTCTAAATATATTGTTGCTTTTAGATCGTTTAAACTATTGGTTTCATTAAAAGGCTTGAAAATCTGCTGATTACTTTGAACTACAAAATTCAATATCTTTTCAATAATACTTTTTATCAGATTCAGATTTGAGAATTAAATTGAAATTAGATATTTAAAAGAAAGCAAAATTGAATAAAATTTTCAATTTTTTTTCCTGTTGATTTTCGAGATAGTTAATCCAATTAATATGAGAACAATAAAGAGTCCTCCAAATAAGGATAGGATCATCCTTAATGCTGGATCAGAATGATAGACTATATCCGTAGGAAGGCCAAGCAAATAGGCTGTTAAGAAAGCTCCTATAAATATTGCACCAATTCCTTCAAAAATTATCAAAAAATTTGATATTTGATTTTCATTCATTTCCTAACCCCTTCTCTATTATTCATTCTAGTGCAATTATAGAATGAATTAATTATAAGACTATCTAAATTGGCTTTAAAGCTTAGAAAAAGATTGCTCTCCCATATTTCTTACTATACGAAACTTTATTCCAAAAGAATATATATTGAAAACAAATTGAGAAAGTAATTAGGGACGAGATTTGGCAGGCAATAAGGTAGATTTACCTATAAAAACTGGCTTGTTAATAGTAACCCTCACCTGGTTTTTGTTTACTACTTATCAGTTCATAAAAGGAGCATTTAACATCTATAGGGATTATTTTTGGATTTCCCTAACTGATACTGCAGGTACTTTTGGTTTGGGTTTTAGAACTATGGCAGCTCTAATAGCAGTTATAACTGTATTGTTCTTTGTAGTAAAGAAGGATCTTAAAAAACCTGAAATCTTCATGTCTGTTAGGTGGATTTTACTTGGTGAGATTGTTTGTTTTCTTTCTTTGATTCCTGTTGTGATCTGGGGTTTAGCTGTAGTTGTTGGAATTGAAAGCAACATATTTGGTTTGGGAAATTTTTTAGAAAGCACTTTACCTGTTATGATTGAAGCTATTGGAATTCCTATTCTTCTTACTAAACTTTTTTTGGAGTTAAATCCAGATAAACCTCCTAACGGAGCTATTAAGTGGGGGTTAATTTCAGGTGTTTTCTACGTTTTTGTATTTTGGGTGAACAACACAGGCAATTGGTTAGGGGCTATTTCACGCAAAGGAATAGAGTATGTCATAGCTTATCCTGATCATATTCTTAGTTTTAGTTTGACTGTTTTTGGATTGTTTGCATTACTATTGTATGGTATTGATATAATTAGGAAATCTACAGCCGCTAAATTTTCAAATAAACTGAATCTTAATAAAATTGGTATATTGATTACTGGAGTTGGTCTTTACTTTGCAATTATTTATGTGATGTGGTTGTTTTTAGGAACTGATGCTAAATGGAGCACTTGGTACGCTTGGTTCCTTGGTCATAATATGGAATTATGGATGATGGCCCTTCCATTAGTTGGATTACCTTTAATATTTAAAAAAAGATCTTAGATCACTATTAAAAAATAGACATACCCTTAATTATATCAACTATCAAATTAAATAATCAAAATTTTTTCATTATAAGTAATTTATTGCAAATTTATTTTTGGATGATATTCACTATTTATAATTAAGATGTTTGATGCCATAACCAAAACTTGGAATCCAGTTATCGGATGTTTACATAATTGCAAATATTGCTGGGCTAGAAAACTAGCTGAAACTCGCTTGATTCATATGGAAAAGTATAAGGATGGGTTTAAGCCGAATATTGCTGAGCATGAACTAGAAAAGAAGTTTCGTAAGCAATATGTTTTTGCTTGTGATATGGGCGATCTTTTTGGAGATTGGGTTCCTAGAGAATGGATACTGAAAGTCCTTAGAGCTATAAGAAATAGTCCTTCCAGTTATTTTTTATTTCTAACAAAGAATCCTAAAAGATATTTTGATTTTTTAGATCTTTTACCTAAAAATTTGGTACTTGGAGCTACACTTGAAACTAATAGGGATTACAAAGTTTCTAATGCTCCCTCTGTAATTGAAAGGTACGAATCTATGGTTCATCTTCCCTATCGTAATAAGATGATTTCAATTGAGCCAATTATGGATTTTGATTTAGAGATCTTTTTAGGTTGGCTAAGAGATATTTCTCCAGTTGTTACACATATTGGTTATGCCAACTATTATCAAGATATACCTGAACCATCTTTAAATAAAACAGTAGCTTTAATCGATAATCTTTTGTCTTTTACAAAAGTAAAGATTCTAAGAATAAGAGAGAAATATGTTTAGAATTATTTTTGGTGAACATTTTTGCAAACCGGTTTTAATAATGACGGAAGTGTTGGATCTCCTTTAACTCCTAGAGGATATTATTTGGATGAAGTTATTTCTGCTCTCCAAAAAGAAATAAGGAGAGGAAAAGAGTATGATGCAGTCTACTGGGCAATAGAACTAGAAAGTTTTAATCCTAAAGCCTTATGGAATAGACTTAAGGTAATTGCTTCTGAAGATATTGGAATTGCTGAGCCTCATGCTCCTTTGATAATTAATGCTTTAGAATCAATGTATATTTATTCTAAGGGAAAGAGGAAAGAAGAATATCATTTATTTTTTATAAATGCAGTTTTAATATTAACTCGAGCTCCTAAATGCAGAATTGCTGATAATTTAATGATCACTCTTTTTGGAGATGTAAAACAGGGAAAACGCTTAGAAATGCCTGATTATGCTATTGACAAACATACTTTCAGAGGAAGAAAAATGGGTAGAGGAATAAAACAGTTTATAGAGGAAGGATCAAAGCTTGAAAATCAGGGAAAAAAAGACCCTTATAAGAAAAAAGCAGAAAAATATATGCTAAATGAAAAAAAATAAGTGATTAAAGAAACATTACAGGTTATCTTTTTTGTTTTTCTGCATTTTATATTTTGAATAGTAAAAGAATGTTACAAACCAAAATAATAAACTGATAGTTCCATAAAGTTCAACTCTTAAAAGATGGCTATACTTTATTTCTGGAAAAAATGGATCTGACAGGAAGAAATATCCATACCAATAAGGAAGTGAAATTATTGTGAAAGCAATTGCTGGAATTATTGTTATTATTATATTTATTTTATTTTTCAAATATATCAAAAATAAATATTATTATTAGAGTGAAATATGGTTTCCTTTAAAATTGTATATTTTAATATTTCTTGATGTATTTTTCTGGATTATCTTTTCTAGTCCCCATTTCTCGATAAAAACAGTCAAATTTTATCATGAGAAAATGCTACAAGAGTCTATAAAATGAAAAAAGAAAATAATGTTATATTTTGAATATTTGTTTTCTTTACTGTGTACTATTAGTTACCTGAAATAACATGCAAGTTTGTATTTTTATTTTGTTTTTCTTAGTTTATAATCCAGCAGATAGATTTGAGAATTATTTTTCTTTATCTATTTTCTGATTAATGTTTCTTTTATGATCCTTTTTAAAATTACTAATCCATCTTTTATCTTTAGCTTTTTTTTACCAATCCTGTTTCGGTATTGAATTGGGATTTCCACAATGTAAAATCCTTTTCTTTTGATAAGGTTGTTTAGTTCAACTTCGATATCAAACCCTTGAGCCCGCAATCTCCAGTCCTTAAGAAGATTAGCTCGAATAACACGCAAGCCAGTTAGAGGATCACTCAAAACAACTCCGTTAATAAAGTTATGTGTTAATGAGAGAATCTTATTTCCTAAATAGAATGGGCCTCTTAAAATTCTTCGATCAAGCATTGAATTAAATCGGTTTCCACAAACCATTCCAACTTTAGGCTTCCTATCCAAAATATCAACCATAAAAGGAATATATTTTGCAGGATATGTGAAATCTGCATCGATAAGGACTATATATTTTGAATTGATGCCTGAATATTTAAGTCCCTCGAAAATTGCATCGCCTTTACCCTGTCCTTTTTGATAAAGTATTTCTGCACCCGAGTTTTTTGCTATTTCTACTGTTTTGTCATAGCTGTTTCCATCTATCAGCAAAATTCGTTGATTACCCAATTTTTCTGTCAATTCGTTTATTGTTGGTCCTATCCCAGGTTCCTCATTTAATGCAGCAATTATTATTTGTATAGAATCGATTTCTTGGTGCTCCTGTTTCAAGGTCAAGACCTCACTTTTTAAAATTTTGGGTTTTTTTTGAAGTCAAGAGTGATTTATATTAGCTTCGCCTTTTTGGGCTATAACTATTATGTATTTTATAGAAATGTATAACTGATATACACATATAAGCCTTTATGCTAGAAATAATTCGCAAAAAAAAACCTAAAACAATGAGGTTAAAATAAAAAAGATCCTTGAATTTGTTTAAGAAAGGTATCTTTAAGTTTTATTGGTCTTATCTTTCAATAATTCTACAGAAATAGCATGTTTAGGTTTTATTTTTGCTATTACTATATTTAAGAAGATTTTAATCTTGTCTATGCTACCAATAATAAGTCCAGAAAGTACCAACATAAACCCAAAACATTGAAGTTTTAGTAGAGGATGATATATTTCAATAGGATTATTGTGAAAGAAGAAATACCCAGCATCCAGATTCATATCGAACCTAAATAGAATAGAGGGCCACATGGAAATTACATGCAAACGATATATGTTGCTTAGAATTGAACCAGCAAGCAAAATTATTCCTATGGAAAGAATGAAAGCATGAATAAACCTGAGAATTTTTGTGGAAGATTTAATTAAATTAAAAATTAAAAAGCATTTAATCAATAATGTTGCAGCTAGCAAGCTAAAGAAAGGTAGAGCTTGGTAAGCATATTTCACAACATTGTAGTAAGGTGCTTTAAGATTTAATATCACTCCTAAAGCTGTGTTAATTACTACCACTGAAATTATTGTTATTAGGCAAATTAAATCAAACAAACAAATCTTTGAAAATAATTTTCTATAAAAAATGCAAATAGCGAATGAAAAAATTGTTGCAAGAGTTAAAAAACCACCTAAACCATAATTCAAGACAAAATTACCTACGAAAAAAATTGAAGGTTCAATATAGCTCGGATTAAGATTAATAAAATCCTTATGTTGAAATAAAGAACCCAAACCTTGCCCTGAAATGAATTGGTACCATAAGAAAACAGATAATATGCTAGGGATTAAGAAAGCTCCTAAATATCTGCCTTTATTTTTTCGATCATTTGATTCATAATAAACATAGAGCAAAAATATTGGAATCAAGGAAAAAATAGCATAAAATTTAGTTAAAAAAGCCGCAGCGAAAAATATTCCTGAAACAATAAATAGTTTTATGGAATCTTTTTGAAGAGCTAAGATTCCTAAAAAAATAGAAAATAAGCTTAAGAATAAACATTGAGTGTCAATTAGAAAACTTCTTGAAAGAATTACAAACCAAGGTGTTAGAGCAAAAATTGCTGCTGCTAATAATCCAGTTAATTTACCATATAATAAATTACCTATACCATATACTAAAATGATGCAGCCAAGTCCAAATAAAGTCACTAAAACTACTCCATTTTCTAATGTTACTCCAAAAATTCTAAAGAAAATTGCCTCGGTATAGAATCCTAAAGGAGGTTGGTTTATCATGTTTCCTTGGGTGATAACGTAAGGTTTCCCCCATTTAATTACTCCTAGAACTGCTTCAAATTCCCATTGCGTATCTCCATTTGTGAAGGGAACAATTGAAACTAGAACAATTATTATTCCTACTAAAATGCAAATTAAGGGAAGACTCTTAATCAGTAGGATTTTAATTCTTCTATTATTCAACCTAATTCTCCTAATAATAGAATAATTAAAAATAAAATTTTCCTCATACTTAAGAATCTATTTTAATTAAGTTTTTTTATTTTGGTTTTTTTTTCATTCGTTTAATCTATTCTTATCATCTTATAGAATGCGGATCTAATTGTTAGAACTCGATCTTATATTGCAGCCTAATATGATCTTCAAAGAGGTAAAAAAGGACAAAGAGACTATAGGGAATCTCTCCTAATCCAGCCATTTTTGGAATACTTAGAAAATTTAGCAAATCAAATATTGCTAGTATATCTACAATAATTATGAAGATTGAGATTGCTGCAGTTCCAATCCATCCTATACGTTTTTCTTTCCAAAATAAATAAGTGAAAATGGCCACTAAGATTCCATAAATTAAGGTATAAAGACTATAAACCATTTGCGGCGTTGAAGATAAGACAATTGGGGACGAGTAGATTCCTAAAAGCAAAATTGATCCCAAAAATATGTGAATAAATCCAACTAGGAATTGTATTATTATTAATACAAATACCCCTAAAAAACGACCTTTAACTTTAATTTTCTCTATAGGTCTTTTCATTATGGAAAAAAAATATTTTGTATGATTATATTTAAGAGTTGCTTGATTGGGACTAATTTTGATTAATTGGAACTCATTTGTTTTAATCTTGTTGATTTGGATTGATTTTAATTAAGATGATAAATAAAATAGTAATTGTAAACAATCCGAATCAGTATCTGTGCGCCTAAATATTCATATCTTTATTAAATTATCTGATCAAGTAAGAAAAACTAATAGATAGTTGAAATGATCCAATGATAAGCCTTGATCTGGGATGTGGTAATAATAAACAAAAAAATCACTTGGGTTTGGATATTAAGAGAAATAGCTCTGCTGATATTATTGCAGATTTAGAAAATCTCCCAATTCGTGATTGTTGCATAAACAAGGTGTATTCACGTAGGGTTCTTCAACATGTAGAAGACTACATTGGTGGTTTAAAAGAGATACATAGGATACTCAAACCTGGAGGAGATATTAGAATTATTGTTGCTAGTTTGTGGGGATTATTATTCTATAAGTCAGGCTTTAGCCAAAGTAGTGGAAAATATTCCACTTTTCATTTATTCACAAAAAGAAACTTGGAAAAGAAATTAAAACAAATTAATTTTATAAACATAAAAATAACTAGGATAAGATCTCATAGAAAGATAGGATATGACTTTCAGATAGCTGCTAAAAAAATGGATTAATTATATATTAACTGAGATGGAAATATTATAGAATAAAATATTTTTATGAATTATTAGAAAGTAGATTGAAAAAACTCAAGCTTGTTATAAAGATGTTTAACGAGCATTAAAAAACTAATTAAAAATTGTTTTATCTGCTCCAAAGCAAGAAATAAATCTGTGAAATGTAAAAATAAATAACTGTGATGTCTTTTGCCAAAAAAGAAAAAGGCAAACTCGAAAAAACAATCACATACTTCTGAAAAAGATAAAATACCTATTAAAAAAGAAAAAAATATTGTTGCTAGAAAAGAAAATCCATATGAATTTGCTAGAATTACTCCATCAGATCTTTGGCATTCCTTTGATGATGCATTTTCCAAATTTAGAAGAGATTTTGAAGATTTATTCTTTCCCTCTTCATGGACTGCTATGTTTCCTAGTATCCCTAACACTAGAACTATTTTGGTGGATCTGATAGATCAAGGTACAAATTACTTGCTAAAAGCTGAAATGCCGGGATTTAAGAAAGAAGATATTGAGATTAATGTTCTAGAAAACTCAATATCAATTTCTGCAAAAATGGGTTGGAATTATAATGACAAGGGACAAGAGTATGTTTGTAAAGAAAGAGCTTGCAGATCATTTCATAGAACAATAAAATTGCCTGAAGAAATTGATATGGAAAAAGTAGTTGCTGAACTATCTAACGGAATTTTAGAGGTAACTCTCCCTAAAAAGAAACCAAAAAAGAAACGAAAAATAAAAATAAAATAACTTTATTCCCTTTTTATTAAGATCTAATTGGAAGGTTTACATTTTGGTTTTTAGTAAAATTTTAGTTCCTGTTGATGGTTCATCTCATTCTGATAGGGCTGTAGAATATGCTTCGGAAATTGCATTAAAATTTAATTCAAGATTAATTTTGTTACATGTATACTCATTTATTCCCCCGGCCTCACCCACGCTTAATCTTCCAGGTACATCAAATTATGATGTGCTTTCAGCAGAAACAATAAACATTTTATCCGAAAAGGCAAAAAAAGATGCTAACAAAATTCTCATTGAAGCTGAAAAATTCTCAAAAATTAAAAATGTTACATGTCTATTAAGAGAAGGAGTAACAGTTCCTGAGATATTACAGGTAGCTGAGACAGAGAAGATTGATATGATAGTTATGGGTGCTAGGGGAGTAACAGGAATAAAGCTTCATGTCCTGTGATGATAGTGAAATAAATATGTTGTGTATCATGATTTTTTATAGATCACAATATTATTATTTATTTGTGAAGCATAATCTTCAATTAAAATGGCATTAAAATCTTATTTATTAGAGAAAATTTTGGTATTTCAACAGACTGAAATAACTGAACATGAAGTTTATAGCTTTCTTTCTGAGAGATCAAAAGGAAAAAATTCTGCGATTCTCAAGCAAATATCAGAAGAGGAATTACATCATTATAATATATGGAAAAAATTTACACATAAAGATCTGCCACCAAAAAAAATCTTGGTTTATAAATATTTGTTGTTGGCTTTGATTTTTGGTTTCACTTTTTCAATAAAAAAAATGGAGCAAGGAGAAGGAAAAGCCCAAAAAGCCTACTCAGAGATTTCAAATGAAATACCTGAAGTTAAAACATTTATCATAGAAGAAGGCATTCACGAAAAGAAACTAATTGATATGCTAGATGAAAAGAGGCTAAATTATCTAAGTTCAATAATTACAGGTTTAAATGATGCTTGGATAGAGGTTGTTGGGCAATTAGCAGGATTTACTTTTGCTTTTCAAGATCCTACAATAATAGGATTTGCTGGATTAATTACCGGTATAGCTCAATTTTTTTCAAGTTCTGCCTCTGAAATACAACTTTATCTTACTAAAAAAGATGAAGAGACAACTATCAAACTTAGAGCTTCACTGCATGAGGGAATAATATATTTAATTACTGTAATATTGCTAGTTTTACCTTATTTTATTCTTGAAAATTTCTGGGTAGCTTTTTTTATTACTGGTGTTAGTGCGTTTTTTATGCTCACTTTTTTGACCTATTATGTTTCAGTGATCAAAGAAGTTTCTATGAAATCATTGATTCCAATAATGCTCGGAATAATGATTGGAGTTGGTACAATTGCGTTTATTATTGGTTGGATAGCAAAAACAATTATTGGAATCTAGATCAATATCTAACTTGTAATTTTTTTTAAACAATTAATGATTTGATTAACTTGAACTAAAATTGAATTATCCACTCAAGATTCCGATTTCTTATTATTGGTTAAATTTAAATTTATACCTAATTAAAGATAACTTGTTGGTGTTTATGTCTAAAGAAAAAGAAATATTAGATGAGTTGAAAAAGATCACAGAGTTATTGACACCAAAACCTGCTCCTCCTCCGCCAAAAGGATTCTGGAATGAATTCAAAGATTTCCTAAACAAGTATAAAGTTCTTGGATTGGCTATTGCTTTCATAATAGGTCTTTATCTTGGGGGCTTGGTTCAATCACTCGTAGGTGATTTGTTGCTACCTTTCATTGGCTTAGCTATTCCCGGATTAGAAGATTTAACTACATTAACAATTGAAATCAATTCGCAAATATTCGGCATTGGAAACTTCTTAGTAGCTTTAATCACCTTTATTATCGTAGCTTTTGTTATCTTTATCGTAGTTAAATTAACCAAGAAATGGGGCATGGAATAAGCAGAATTCCGTCTTGGTCTACTTTTCCCTTTTTTTAAATTCCAAATAGTAATTAGAGCATTATCTTTAGAAACTCGCAGAAAAAACTCACAAAAACTTTAACTATGGTTTTGTGAGAGATGTATGAGTTGACGCGGGGGTACCCGAGCCAGGTCTAAATAGGCGGCCAGATAAGCCTAAGATAAGGGGGAGGACTTAAGATCCTCTGGTTCAGGCCTTCGTGGGTTCAAGTCCCACCCTCCGCATTTGTGCTCTGTTTTTATGATTATCTGCATTTTTGATCGGTTAGAGCAGTTAGGACATTTCAAATACTTCCAAGCCCCTTTCTTGTATATTCCGTGAGGGCTGAAAAAATCTGTCAACATGGATATTTCAAATTCGTAGCTACATATTGGACAGTGATAAGCTGATGCTCTGGCGTGCCAAGAGATAAGGATCACCAATCCAACTCCTGCCAATGCAATCCAAATATACCAGTACGAAAGAAGCATATAGCTGGCTGCTAATCCGATAATTACTAAATATAGTGCAATGTAGATGAGTGTTTTTATCCTATCTTTTTTTCTGGGTTGACGATAATTCAAATCCCTTAATCTTCCTACATTGAAACATAGTCTAATATTTTGGATTTATTCTTTTTATTTGAAATTATTTTTTAGATTAAATTTAATCCAAACAACCAAAGATAGACAATTTATAAAATAAAAATTCTTTAAACATTAATCAGATTAAATAATAAATTGGATATAACTAAGACTTAGAAAGAGTTGATAACTTGAAAGCAGAGCTGATTGCTCCTTGTGGGATGAACTGTAATGTTTGCAGCAATTATCTCGCTTTAATAAATGACACCAAAGCCAAAGGAGTTAAACTACCATACTGTATTGGCTGTCGTCAGCGTGATAAAAAATGCTCTTTTGTTAAGAAAAAATGCAAAAAACTTCTAAATTACAAAATTGACTTCTGCTATGAATGTAATGAGTTTCCCTGTGAACTAATTATAAAGCTTGGGAAAAGCTATGAAGAACGCTATCATATGAACATGGTTGATAATCTTGGATACATTAAAGAGCATGGAATGGAAAAATTTTTAAAAGCTGAAAAAAAGAAATGGAGATGTTCTAAGTGCGGAAAAACAATTTGCTGTCATAACGGTATTTGTTATAGTTGCGATTTAGAAAAAATGAAGATTAAAAAGAAACGTTATAGATGGGAAGAGTGACCAGAAATTATCACTTTTTCGTATTTTACTGGCAAATTAGGATATAAGTCCTGGCCTCCGCATTTTTTTTACTGAAAATAGGTGTTATTATTGATATTTTATGTCTTTTTGACGTATCTTTTTAGATAGCATTGATAACATGTTGAGTATTTTCTAAAATTTCTATTCTTTTGAATGAAGAGTTTTCCACAATTTATACATTTAATTTTTTTAGGTGTTTTAGGCTTATAGAGTTCAAGCCTTTCTTTTAATACTTTTTTTGTTCTTGTGTCATAATCTGATTTGATTGCCTTTTTTAGGAGTTGTTTTGCTACCTCTTTTCTTTTTTTCACCAAAGATTCTTTCAAAGTTGCTTGCTGGTTTTGGTTTTGATTTAATAGTTTTAGGCAGTATACATACAAAATTCTGGGGATATTTTTTTGATTTTTTTAAATCCACTACTATGAATCTATATTCTGGTTTTCTGTAATCTTTTGTATCTTTTTGTATGATTAATAATTTTAATTTCATTTATTCCAACCAGAGACAAAAACAAAATATTTTCTATAAATAAAATTTTGAGTTATTGGCTCGGTTATTAAATTGGTTTAGTTGAAATTACTTTATCCTCACAAATTTTTTCTTTCTTTTTCTATACTCGCTTGTTTGTTTCTTAAAAACTTCAACCAAACCTAGGTTTTTTAGTTTTGATATCGCTCCAATCATATGTTTATCTGAGATATTATTTGTTTGAATTTCTCCAACTTTTTTTATGAAATTGTATGTTTTCTTTTCTGTATTAGTTAATTCTTCCAAAATTTAATTCACCTATATTTAATTAATATTCTAAATCGCTTTTTTTATTAGAAGTACTTTTCATTAATCGAACAATATATCCTGCAACTCTGTTTCTGATTTTGCTTGAAGTTACATTTGTAAATTCATTCACCATTTTTTTATTCTGATCAAAATCAGAAGTGAACTTTTCTGGAAACCGCTCTACAAGTTTGCGAGCTATTTCTTTTATGTGATCTGGTCTTACTTTTCCCATTCTCATTTTCCTCTTAAAATTGTTTAATTGAAAAAAGTTACAGAATTAAGCAAAACAGGATATACCTGACTATTCGAACACTCTAATGTGTGACTATTTTTATTTTAATAGTCATATGCAAGTTCTTGCTTGTCTTCCAGATGCTAAGCAATTGAAGTGAGATTCAATGCATAATATTCTAAGCTTTCTTCCCTGTTAAACATCATAAAAGTTCTCAGTATATCTTATAAAAGTTGGTTACAAAATCTTGTAGACTTTTCCTCTTTTAATTAATCAATTAGCCAGTCTACATTCCCCTGTCTTTCAATTTTCAATAGTTTCAGTCTTTTGTGGACTGCAATCTTATTTCCTGACTCATCTTCTATAACTAATTTTGATTTATACAATTTTGCAGATAACCAATATTGTTTATCTCTGTTTGTAATACAGAATCTAAATGCTGCATCTAGCTCTGAAGCAACTTCTTTCATAAAATCACAATGTCTTATCCTATTTTACTAATTATTATTGAAAATGGATCTATTTGAAATTTAATGTCTTGAGAAGACTTTTTATATTCCCCTCACAAAAATTTAACTGTATTTTCGATGTTCTAAAGGAAAAGCCAAGTTTTTCCTTAATGTCGATCTATTATAATTGGTATATGAGTGTATTAAGTTTGTCACCTGCTAAAAGCGAAGTCCTTCAAGCTTTTTTGCTTCATAAAAAGCCAGTTAAGCCAATTGAAATTTCAAAGGAGATTGGTATAAAATTTCCTTCAGTTATGATGCATGTGATTGGTTTAACTAAGATGGGTTATTTGTTTTCTCCGGATAAAGGATATTATAAATTAACTAATCAAGGAGAAAAATATCTTGGTGTTTTAAATATAAATAGAGAATTTGCCAGAAAATTGTTGAAAGGTAAATTTTTTGGAAATACTTTTAATTTTTATCTTGGTTTAAATGAACCAATTAATATAAAGGCCTATAATCTTCAGACTTTTGTATTTGCAATAAAAAAAGCTCCAATTCAATCCGTTGAGTTTCATATGAAAAGAGGGGATTTTAAAATTTGGTTGCGTGGGATTGGGGATGTGGATTTGGCTAATAAGATAGAATTTTTGGAAAATAATGATCTTACTGGTGAATCTTTGAGACAAAAATTGCATTTGACCATTTTTAATAGATGTTTAGCTTTGGCAAAAGTCGCTGGTTATAGTGTGTTATTAGAAAATAATTTGTAATGAGGAATAAGAGAAATATGTATGAACGTAAAGATGAACAAATTGGAGAGAAAATGAAATTCGATCAAATTGATTGTGAAATATATATTGAATCAGAAAAAATATTTTATCAACTTAAGAAAAATATTGAAACTGAAACTATTGAAAATTCTTCAAATCTTTATCTTTTAAGAGAAAAAGATTTCGATGAAAATGTTTGTAGACTTTCTTCTAAGTATCTTGAAGAGACAATGCCCAAACTTTGCAAAATAGAGGAATGTAAGAGAGTTGTTGTTGAGAGTTTTTATAATGGACATTACGGTTATTGGATGTTTTCTCCAATATTAGGTAAAGTAGCTGATAAAAGCGGTTTTGCTTCTGTTGAAAGATGGCTTGATTATTGGTCAAAAACTCAAGGAGACTTTGAACATAATAAAAAATACTTCTTATGGCTAATTAAAATAAAATATCCTGTTCAAGAATCTCTATCGAATTCTTAGGTTGTTTCTTTTAAGGAGGTTATGGTTTGGATAATAACTTGCATCTAGATAAGACTACTTGTTCTAAATGTGGTGGGCACATTGAAAAAGGTTATCTTCTAGGAGCTTGGAGTTGGATTTCAAATGCTAATCAAAGCAATACAAGACAAGCAAAAAAGATATTTGGATTTGCTTGCAAAACCTGCGGCTATGTTGAATTTTATATTAAGAATAGAATAAATTCTATTTTAGAATAAAAATTATCCAAATTATATATTTTGCTAGAAAACTAAAGTGTAAATCCGACTCTTCACACCTTTAAGGAATCTTCTAAAATGAATTTGACTTTTAAGAAAATTTTATGAAAAAATAGAGTTTTACTATTATTTTTATATGCTTTTTAGGGTTTAGATTATAAAAATAGATTTGCTTTTTCTAAGTAAATCTTATTAGTATGTAAAAAAATACAAGGCATTGTAATAACTTCCATGTGGTTACCCAGATGGCTCAATTAAAAATGCTAAATAATAAAACAGCCATAATTGCCGCAATTGTGATCTTTGGCGCATTGTATTCAGTACTAAGAATGATACCTTTTGTTCCAATGGTAGGTGGATCCGGTGCTTATTTTTCAATTTCAGATATAGCTGCTACACTATATGGAGGCATTTTGGGTCTTTTAACTGGTGGATCAAGTATAATATTAGGGACTTTTTTAGCTATAGCATACGGAAAACCTGCTCCATTTCTAGGTCTGGATTTTCTTCCAGCAACTATAAATGCAATAGCTATAGCGCTAATGCTTAAGCGTAAATGGAAAATAGTTATTCTCTTGAATGCAATCTTATTGATAACTTTTCTCCTTCATCCTTTTTCTAGTTTCTTCATTGAAATTCCTATAGGAAATCTAACGATCCCTCTTCCATTTGCCTGGTTGCATATTATCGCTTTTATCTTCTTAATATCTCCTTTACCGCGTAAAGCAGTTGATTGGATTTTTACTTTTGGAACAAAGAATATAGCAAAAGGCTTAGCTATTCTAGCTTTTATTGGAACTATGATGCAACATCTAATGGGAAATTTGCTTTATGAAACTATTTTTGGACAAGTTTTGCAATATTACTCCCAAATAGACTTTGAAACTATCATATGGCCTACTGTGTTCTTTCTGTATCCCTGGGAACGGATAGTGCTAGTTATTTTAACGGTTGTTATTGGTGCTCCACTAATTAGAAATCTTAGGAGATCATTATTCATACAAGAGAATCCTATCAAAGAATAATTTATGATTTTATTACTTTAAATATCAAAAAGTTTCTCATCTTGGAGGTATTCTTTTCCGGTTTTAAGGGCAATCTCAGCCTTTGCAAGTTCATTGCCTAAATATGCAGAATGGTCAAGCCTAGTAATCAAATCCATTTGAATGATTTTATTATACACCGCTTTAGCTGTTTTTCCTTTTATTATGTTACTAGGTATTTGTATTTGGGAATTTGGAAAGTGAAGAGCAACAATATTTTCTGTTTTTCTATCTAATAAGATTTTGAATTCGCCATGAGAATCTAAGATTATTTCATCAGAAACATTGTTAGTTTTAATTACTTTTGTTTTTGCTTCCAGATCATTATTATAAGATTCTTCAAATTTCCGTTTATCCTTTAATACTAAAAGATCGATTCCCAAATCCTTTGGATATGAATTCCTCTTCCTAGCTATGAACATCATTTTAGAAGCAATACTCTCTTCTTTCACGGTTCCTTTAGCTTTATTGCTTTTTTCAGTGGCCAATAATATACTTGTTTTTAATTCTGATGATAGATAAGCAAGCAAAGCATTAATCCCTATAGAATCCGCATCAAAGAGTTCCGTTATGTTTGAAACACCAACAAAAAGTGGAATATCTGGATACTTTTTTGCAAAATTGTAAAAAGCTATCAGCGACTCCAACAGATTATATGGTTCAAGAATAAGATCAGCAAAAATTTTCTTTATCCCCATCCTTCTACCTTTATGTATGATCTCTTCCAAAAATTTTACACGATCATCAATCTCATTTGGAAAATACCCCTCAGATTGATTTGTTGGAATAAAAACTACTGGAATTTCCGCAATAACTGTAGCTATCTCTTCTAGGTTTCCTGCATCTGCGCTTAATACCATATCCGCTCCAGCTTTAACTGCCCATTTGATCTCTTCAGGATCAAGACTATCTATACTTACAGGCACATTTACCACTTTCTTAATTGCTTCAACAGCACGTTTTGCATCTAAAGGTCTAGATCCTCCAGCAACCATTCCCACATCGATAATATCTGCACCATTTTTCACGTACAATTGCGCCAATTTTTGAATTTCATTATTTGACATTAGAGCTGCGTCTACTATTTCAGCCATTACTCTCATAGGAAAATCTTTACCAACAGCCATTTGTCCTATTAACATATTACCAGGTTTTTTTAGCAGTTTATCTTTATCCTTTTCGACAATTTCTAAATCTTGCAAAGCTTTTTGCTTCAATTCCTTTCTAAGCATATCGCATGCTGGCAGAATTGTAGAAAGTTTGATCTTTTCAAGAGAATCCAAAACAATAGGTAAATCAGCAGCATATTTTGGACCCTTATAAATTGGTATTTCAAAAGTCTTAGAAAGAATTGTTGTATCTCCTTGAATTAATCCTGGTATAAGAATTAGATCAAATTTTTTAACATCAGTTCGTTTTAGAAAGTCTTCTATTTGATTAAGAGTAATTAGAGCTGCGACTGGAACCTTTAACGCAGAGATTTCTGATTCAACATTACATTCTACAATATATTGTTTTATGGTTTCTTGTGCCATTAATCCTGTAATTATAAGCAATTTCAAATTAAACACACCCTCTAATTAGTTATTTTGATATAAGCGCCTCTATTGTTAGGCTCTGCAATAAAAACTACTCCTCCCATTTTTTTCTCAAGAAACTCTATCATTTTATCTTTAAATTTTTGAGAATCAGCAACTTTAGTTAATCCATAAAATGTTGGGCCCCATGAACTTTGTCCTGCTCCATATGCCCCCATTTCTATAAAATAGTCAATTCCTTCTTGTATAATAGGACTAGCAAATATTCCGCCTTGAACATTTGAAAAATTCTTTCCAACAGTTATTTGAATTTTTGTTACTGCTTCTCCAAAATCCTTAATTTTGTTTTCAATTAACGAGGGAAGAAGCTTCATTATTATAAGTCGACAAATTATTCCAACATCTTCAGAACTCATTTTGGGTACTTCTTTAAACGCTTTAGCCTCCATAGAGTTTGCTAGCCCCCTTTTAATATCAGGAATAACAACTATGAATCTCCAATCCTTTGGAATTGCTCTACTAAAAAGCACTGGAGACAATTCTTCCATTTTTCCTGTTGTATTATCAATTGTTTTTCCTCCATCAAGAATAAAACCGCCTTTTTCAAAAATTGCCGTTCCAACTCCTGTTCTCTTGGATCTACCCATTGCCAATGATAGTTCTTGAATAGTTGCATTGATATTACTTAATTTGGCTAACGCTACAGCCACAGCTAAAGCTAATTGTGTTCCTGATCCTAATCCGGAATGTTCAGGAATAACATTTTTTATTCTGAGTAAAAAATTACTTTGAACTTTATATTTTTCCAAAAACCTTGAAACATATTTTTTTACTAATCTTTTTCTTTCTCCGATTATCTCCATTTT
Source organism: miscellaneous Crenarchaeota group-6 archaeon AD8-1 (assembly GCA_001273385.1). Classification (GTDB taxonomy): domain Archaea; phylum Thermoproteota; class Bathyarchaeia; order Bathyarchaeales; family Bathycorpusculaceae; genus AD8-1. Next base: position 32,450 of record LFWW01000019.1, read on the forward strand.
TTCATTTTGGGTAGCTTCAAGACTTACATTAGGATAGCTAATTCCAATACCCAATCCTCCAAAAACCCGTGATAATTCACGGTTCATATCAATTAATCCTAGATGCAACCTTGCTGGAGTTTTCACATAAACTTTCATTAATTTCCCAACCAGGTCTCTATCTTATTTATTAAATCAAACATGATATTATCATACTCTGAGTTTGGGGCAGTTCTTTTGACTATTTCTTCAAACTCCTTTATTTTTTCCTTCATTTTCGATGCTTTTTTTTTCTGAGATTCGTTACCAACTGAAAGAAGTCTTATTCGAGTAGCTAATATTACAGATTCGATAATCGCAGAGAAGGCACGAGTATAAACTCTAGGAAAATAATTTCTTATTTTAATTAATTTTGTTTTAAGATACACCTCTGCTCTCTCAGAATCTAAATCTTTAATATCAGACAGCAAAACTTCTATGGTAGCATCTGCCCTTTTTAATTCTGGGGCGTCAACAAGATCACCCTTTTTGAAAAGATCTAAAGAAATTTCATCCCTAACATAAGAATCTTTAATAGCTGATTTATAGAAAAGTGCAGCATCTGAAGATAAGTTTATAATTGCACACCTTCTTGAAACAAGGTTATTATAAGTTTTAGAAGACTTGTAAATTCTTATCATAATATTTTCTGAATCTAATTGGAGGACACCCATAGCCGCTATATTAGGAGATCCTTGACTTGAATAGGTTGAAACTATTGTTTCAAAAATTATTCCTTTCGCAAATCCCAAATCTTCGAGATTAACCATTTTTCATTTCCTAATCTTCATATGATATTTTATACTGATAATAATGGTTCCTAACATTTAATGAATAATATGCAATTTCATATGATTACAATCACTATTTCCGAAAAGAGTTTTTCCAACTGTTGAAACCTCAATAACATTTGCTATGTGCTCATTTCTCGAAGATTTTTCAAAATAAAACAAGAGAATTTAAAAAGCAAAAAACATTTTTCATGGTATCCATCATTAATTAAAACAAAAAAAACAGCAAATATACTCTAATAAATATCAAATAACCTAAAACAAAAAACTAATATGACGTTTAACGATGTAAAAAATTCTAACACTATACTTAATCGGGTATAAAAAAATGATTTTTAATCGATTTTTATACATTAATATTAACATTGTCATAACGATAACTATTAAATTCTATTATGAGTAGTTCGGTAGATAAATGTCTCTTGATGAATTCAAATTAGAAAATTTCCAAACTGATTCTATATTAAAAATTAGAATTGAAGATTGGAAATCTAGACTTATGGATCTTTCAAAAAGGAATCGATTATTATATTTTAAACCCTCCAAAAGAGGTACTCTTTCTATATCTCACCCAGATATAACTACCATTTTTAACAAATTAGTAATAAGAAAAAGGAAATTAGAATTTTGGATTCCTCCAGAAAATACAGATGTGTTAAAAGATAACATGAATATTAAACCCGATTTATACCCATTTACTATTGGGATCAAACCCAAGATAAGTCAAGTAATTAGCAAAACACTAAATAGAAAAGATTTAGAACGAACTCTTAAGAATCTAAGTAGACGTTCCCGCTCAGATTATCGAGAAAGAGGAGTTAGGGTATTATATGCTACTTTTGGGAAATTGATATGGAAGGATCCAATTTCTTTTGAAGAAATTAGATCACCAATATTACTAGTACCAATAATTCTTTCAAGAGCTTCTATTCGAGATCCATTTATTATCTCTGTTCCCCCTGTTGAAGAAGAAGTATTGTTTAATCCTGCTTTACAAGTAAAGTTAGAAAACGATTTAAAAGTGGAATTTCCTTCTTTGCCTGATTTTATTTTAAAAAATACTTTAGAAGAATATTTAAATTCAGTTGAAGAAATTGCAGCTAATCTTGGATGGAAAACAGATAGGTCTGTAGAGATTGGTTTGTTTTCTTATCACAAATTAGTTATTTATAAAGATCTAAAATCAAATGAAAACTTAATTTCAAAACATCCTTTAATTCGAGCCATAATAGACGATAAAAAAACAAAGGTAATTCTAGATTCTCTTCCAAATGAGAAGGATATTGATGAGATTGAGGATCCAAAGCAGGTTTTTCAAGTATTGGATGCAGATAGTAGTCAAAGAGTGGCAATAAGATATGCTTTGAATGGACAAAGTTTTGTTATGGAAGGTCCTCCGGGTACAGGAAAAAGTCAGACTATCACTAATATAATAAGTGAATGCATTGCGCAAGGAAAATCTGTTCTCTTTGTCAGTGATAAAATGGCTGCATTAGAAATCGTATATAAAAGATTAAAATCAGTAGGTTTATCTCATTTTTGTCTTGAGCTTCATAGTAATAAAGCAAACAAGCGTGAAGTAGTTGCTGAACTAAAAAGAAGTCTCGATGAGCACTTGATCCCTAAAAAAATGCCTTCTTTAGAACAATTTGAGAGACTAAGGCGTCAAAGAGAGCAGCTAAATGAGTATGTCAAATTCATTCATGAAAAACAAGCAGAATTAGAAAAATCTCCTTATCAAGTATTAGGCTATTTATCTGATCTAGCGAAAGTTCCATTTATTCCGGTTGATATAGAAGACTTTCAAACTCTAAATCCGGAAAGAATGAGCAAATTCTTAGAATTAATGATCCAACTTAAGGGTGTATGGAAAGTTGTTGACGAGCCTAATTTTCCTTGGTATGGTTTCTTGGGTAGCGATTTTAGCATAGAAATTTGTTCGGAACTTTTGAAATCATTGGATGATATCCTCTATAGTTTGAAGCAATTAGAATCTGAGATTATTCAATTTGCAGAAAATCTTGGTTTATCCTCGCCCTCCAATTTCAATCAAATAAAACAGCTTATAGAAATTAGTTCAATTATTAAAGAAAGCCAAAAACCTGAAATATCTTGGACTCTAAATCCCAACATTGATTTACTAATTAAAGAAGCAGAAAGTTATCAAAAATTAAAAATATGGTGCGGTAAAACCAGAGAGTTCTTAATGGAAAAGTATCATCAATCTATATTCGAACTTGATCCTATTAGATCTCTTGAGATTTCTAAAATATTATCTGAGTTTCAGCCCTTCTTGGGCATTACTGATCTTGAAGAAAGTTCACTTTTAAGAAAACGTGAAGAACTTTTAATGTTCGCTAAGGATACTGAATTAAGCGTGGAGCAATGGATATCAAATTCGAACAAATTATCAAAAATATTCGGTCTCCAGAATAATCGATATTCGATTGAACGAATAATAGAACTCTCACAATTAGCTGAGCTTTGCTTTTCTGATTGTAAACCTGAACCCGAATGGTTTACTCCTGGAAAAATACCCAATAAACATCCAAAATACCAAGAAATAAAAGCATATTATTTAGAATTTCAAGAATTAACTAAAAAAATTAATCAGATTTATTCAAACAAAATTTTTGATATAACCATTGAAGAATATATTAGGCGTTATAGTGGCCCTTATAAAAGTTTTCTTCGTTGGTTCCGTTCAACTTATTATCAAGATCAAAAAACTATTGCTTTATGTAGCTTATCTGGAAAAGTCCCTCCTTCAGTTTTAGAAGATTTAAGAAAGATCAGAAGAATCCGATTTCTAAAATCTAGAATCGATTCTACAAAAGAATTAACCATGAGTCTAGTTGGTCATTTCTATCAAGGGTATAAAACCAATTTTGAAAATATTGAAAAAGCAATCGATATTGTTGAAAAAGTTATTACTTTTTCAGGAACAACAAAAGTTCCTGAATCACTAATTAATCTTACCACTTCATGTAATCCATCCCAAAAAATCAGACAATTAGGTGTAAAATTAAGTAAATCTATAATTGAATGGAAGGAAAAGTTAAGAAACTTATTACCTCTTATTTCTGAAAAAAGTTTTTTCAAATCCAATTTATCTATTTACGAAACAAATCTATTAAAAATAAAACAATGGGCTAACGAATTGGAAACAAAGCTCTCAACCCTTTGTATTTTAACTAATGAACCTATAAAAATGCGCAAAAACAAGAATCCGCAAAACTATACAGAATTATTAAACGAATTAAAAAGATCAGAACTTGTTAGAGAAAAAGAAAGAGAAGTAAGAAACAATCAAGATCTGCTAAAAATAAAATTTGGATTCAGATTTTCAGGCTTAAACTCAAATTGGATCGAGATAATATCTGTACTGGAATGGACAAAAAAACTCCAAAATATCTTCAAAGATATGCATATCTCAAAGAAATTTGCTGAAATTCTTTTTAAAGGACCAGAGAATGCTCCTTCAAATTCTAAATTATTAGCTCTTAGTGATACTGCTTTAAATTTAATATCCAAATTTGAATCTTGTTTTGAAAAAAAATTAATGTACAAAAATAATCTTCTAAACGAATTAGAATTAAATGATATATTTAGTAGATTTGAGGAATTTCGAAGCAGAATTGATGAACTACAGCTATGGATTGATTTTAAAAAAATCAGAAAATATTATTCAGAAGTTGGACTTAGTTCTTTTTTCAATTTACTGGTAGAGAATCAACCTCCTGCAAATCAAATAATTGATATCTTTAAAAGAGGAATTTATCAAAAGTGGATTGATTGGCTATTTATTAAAAATCCCGAATTAGGGAATTTTCGAAGAGAAAATCATGAACAATTAATTAATGATTTCAAGAAATTAGATAAAAAAATAATTCGGCTTTCGCCAAATAGGGTAATTTCCGAAGCTAATAATCGAAAACCCCAAGATATTTTAATAAAAGCTGTTGATTCCGAAGTTAATATTTTGCTTAAAGAGTCAACAAAGAAAAGACGTCTCATGCCTATTCGAAATTTGGTACAAAAAATACCAAATCTTCTTTTCAAGCTTAAACCTTGTCTACTGATGAGTCCGCTTTCTGTAAGTCAATTTCTAGCCCCTGATCTAATGAAGTTTGATTTAGTTCTTTTTGACGAAGCTTCCCAAATAGTTCCAGAAGATGCTATTGGATCCATTTATAGGGGAAAAACTATTGTTGTTGCGGGAGATAATAAACAATTACCTCCTACCTCATTTTTCCAGAAATCTCTAATTGATGATTATGACTGGGATGAAAGTACTGATGGAGAGATTGAAGTTTTTGATAGTATCCTGGATGAGTTTTTAGGAATTGGACTGCCCGTAAAAACATTGCAATGGCATTATCGAAGTAAACATGAGGAATTAATTTCTTTTTCTAATTCTAAATTCTATAATAATAGTCTAATTACTTTTCCTTCAGCTTTAGCAAAAAATGAGAATTTAGGAGTAAAATTGCAATTTGTGGAAAATGCTATTTATGATCGTGGAGGTTCAAGAAAAAATGTATTAGAAGCTGAAGCTGTAACAAATCTGATTTTTGAACATTTTTCTGCGAACTCGAAAAAAACTCTTGGAGTTGTAACATTTAGTATAGCACAAATGGAGGCAATTGAAGAAGCCATTGAAAGACGATTGGGCAAAAATCCCGATTTTGAGAATTTTTTCAAGGAAGATAGACTTGAAGGCTTTTTTGTAAAGAATTTGGAGAATGTTCAAGGAGATGAACGAGATGTTATGATCTTTAGCGTTGGGTACGGCCGGGATTTTAAAAATCGCATATTAATGAATTTTGGGCCTCTTAATAAGCCAGGTGGTGAAAGGCGATTAAATGTTGCTGTTACGCGCGCAAGGGAAAAATTAATTCTGGTTACCTCGATTAGAGCTAGTGATTTAAAAATATCAGATTCTAGTCCAAAGGGTGTACTAGCTCTTTATCAATATCTGGAATATGCTGAAAGAGGTCCTAAAGGTATAGCTGCGGATCATTTGCAGATAAATGCTTTTGATTCAAGAATAGAAAAAGTTGTTGCTTCTGAAATAGAAGATATGGGATATCATGTTAATCCACAGGTCGGTTTTAGCGGTTATAAAATTGATATAGGTGTAATTGATCCTAAAGATCCTGATGGTTTTATTTTAGGAGTAGAATGTGATGGAAACACTTACCGATCCAGTTATAGTGCAAGAGATAGAGACAGATTAAGAGAACAAATTCTTAACCAATTAGGATGGACGATACATAGGATATGGTCTCCAAGTTGGGTTTTGAGAAAAGAGTCTGAGCTAAAAAGATTAAGAGAAACTATTCAAAAAAGATTTGAAGACAACTCTGGAACTAACAAAATCTCAGACATAAATAAATCGAAAGAATCCACAAGTTGTTTTTCAGAAAAAGTTGAAGTTAAAAAAATAAAATTTAGCGGAATAGAAAAAATCGGCATTCCCTATAAAATTCATTTATTAAAGGTATCTTATGAACCAACCGTTATAATAAGAACTTCTAACTATCCTTACAGTTTAATTAAAAAAAATGCTTTTCATTTTGATTGCAATCGAAATTTACAGAGCAGACTATTAGAAGAACTAGTGAATAATGAAGGACCAATTCATTTTGATTATGCTGCGAAGAGATTAGCCTTATTATGGAATGTGAGGCGTTTAGGTCCCAAGATTATTTCTGCGGTAACTGAAGCTTTGGATCTCTTATTGGATGACGAAAAAATAATTTTTAAAGAGAATTTTCTTTGGCCAAAAAAGCCCGTTGATATTGTTGTTAGAGTTCCAGTATCAGATAATCCTCTTACGAAAAGGAAACCAGAACATATTCCTTCTGAAGAAATCGAGAAAGCAATAAAATTGGTTGTCCAATATGCTATTGGAATTAGCCCTGAATCTCTTGTAATAGAGATTTCAAAAATTTTTGGTTTTAATTCAAAAACTGAAAAAATTAAAATGATCATAACTAGAATTTATAGGGAGATGCTATCATCAGGAACAATCTGCTGTAAAAAAAATGTTGTAACATTATCCAATGCTTCTGATCAAGAAAAATACTCTGATAATTTATCTAATAATCATTTCACTAGCTGGAAATAGAATTCGCAATAAGATTATTTTAGAATTCTAAAGATTAGAAAATAATTCATGCAATTTTTATACTTATATTTTATTATGAAGAATTTTTTCTATAAATCATCTGAAAAAAATATTCTAGCAAACCTTATTAGCAAAATCCAATAAACGGATATTCTGAGGAATTTTATTGGTATACTGTCAAAAATGTGGAACTAAAAACGAGGATAATTCAGATTTCTGTTCTAAATGCGGCGCTAATCTCCAAACTGGAATGTATCGCTCTCAAAAAGAGACCCGCGAAAAAGCCGAGCAAGATTGTTTTGGTCTACCGCATGGTGGAATAATTGCTGGTATAATAATAGGTGTAATGATAATTATCTTTGGTATAACAATGATGTTTGGTATAGATTTTGGACAATACTGGTATGTTATTATAATAATATTTGGAACTCTCTTAGTAGCAGGAGCAATTTATAGGATGACCCACCAAAAACGGGCTAGTAATATGTAATTTTTTCACTGCAATTACAAAGCTTTTTTGAACAATTTAGGCAAATTTTTCTATGTTCTCTTTGTGATAGATGGATCTTTGTATAAACCCAAAAAATACTAATAACTATAAAAAAAAGACTGATAAAAGTACTAGAGCCTGCGATGTCTAGACTAATCAGCATAATATAAGATCCTAATACTAATAAGATTCCAGCGAATAATCTTGCTAAAGGTCCTTCCATTTTTGGTATTAATGACTGAAATAGTCCATAAGATAAGAATATTATGCCGAATGGTACTAGGAATAAAATTCCATTGATTTGAAAATTTCCATAAAAATAAACAATAGTACCAGTAATTCCAAAGATAGCTCCGATCAATAATCCAGTGCAAGTTGCACATAAATAGTTTTTTCCAACTTTTAAAATATGATTTAAGAAGCTTTTACAAGGATAATGATGGCTTTTAAAGTTCGATTTAGTGGAATGAAGATTATTTGTTGTTTTTATTAATTTCCAAGAAAATATTTTTCCGCAAGTTTTGGGGTAAACAGAGGCAATTGCTCCAAACAAACAAACGGCAATAAACGTTGAAGCAACCAAAAAGTCATGTAAAGCAAATTTTGTTCCAAGGTTATTGGGATACAATATTAGATATGCGACCAGTATAAAACTAAAAATTGATATTGAAACCAAAAAAAAAGTAAAAATGCTATTTTGATTTTTTAATATATTAGACAATCAATGCTTCAACTCAAATTAAGCTTTTTAGCTCACGTAATACACTCCGTTTTGCTATATATTGATACATTCTTCGTTTAACTATATTTTTTTGAAATTAAACTTTCAATCCATCTGCTCCAACATCAAAAAACTTCGATAGCAATTAAAAGTTCACTTTGAACTTCTTGTCTGCTAAGAAATTTTGTTTCCATTATCTCATGAGTAATGTCGTAATCAACCCAATTTTCATTTTCAATCTATCCATTAGCTTTGGCTTGTTAAAATATTTAATTAAAAGATTTTTAAAACCTTATTTAATATCAAATACTTTTTTTGTTTATGGTTAGTATCTTATTTGATAAGGGCTCTCTGCTAATAAAAGGAAATATTAGAACTCCTTATGGAAGATGGGATTCTAGAATAGGGGCGTACCGTGCCAAATCTATGTATTATTCTGATATTATAGATTATTTTAAGGAAAGCCAGATATCTTTTCAAGATAAAGTGATGCATCCTCCTCCAATTGAGTTTATATCTTGCAAGATCACTCTTAGGAAATATCAAGAAAAAGCTCTCTTTAATTGGAATAGAAATAATAAAAAGGGAATTATAGTTTTGCCAACTGCTGCTGGCAAAACTTATGTTGCTTTAAAAGCAATTTGTGAACTTAAAACTCAAACTTTGATTATAGTCCCAACCTTGGATTTGGTAGATCAGTGGAAAAAAAGAATTAAAGAATTTTTGGATATCGATTCCGGAGTTATAAGCGGCGGTGAAAAAATAATTAAAATGGTTACTGTATCAACTTATGATTCAGCCTATTTGAAGGCAAGTTATTTGGGCAATAAGTTTAGTTTTTTGATTTTTGATGAAGTCCACCATCTTGCTTCACAAAACTATATGCAAATAGCTGAAATGTATGTTGCTCCTTATAGACTAGGTTTGACTGCAACTTATGAACGAATTGATGAACGACACAAGATTCTTCCCTCTCTAATAGGCAATGTTGTATTTAGCCTAAATGTCAAGGATTTAGTAGGGGCATATCTTTCTCCTTATGTGTATGAGAAGATATATGTGAAATTAGGTTCAGTTGAAAAGAAAAAATATATTGATGAGATGAACATTTTTAAGAGTTATCTGAAAGATAAAAAAATTTTTATGAGAAGTGCATTAGATTTTCAAAAATTTATTATGCTTACAGGACGAGACCCAAATGCTCGGAGAGCATTATTGGCTAGAAATAATGCATTTAAAATTGCTTTAAATTCGGAAGAGAAAATAAAAATATTGGGTGATCAACTAAAACGCCATCCAGGTGCAAAATCTCTGATATTCACTTTGCATAATGATTTAGTTTATATGATAAGTAATAGATTTTTTATACCTTCAATCACGTATCAGACTCCAAGAAATGAAAGACGTGAAATTCTTGAAAAATTCAAAAATGGGACGTATAAAACAATAGTGACTTCACAAGTTCTCGATGAGGGAATCGACGTTCCTGATGCTTCAATTGGATACATTATCAGTGGAACCGGTAGTTCAAGAGAGTATATACAAAGATTAGGACGCCTTTTAAGAAAAGTTGAAGGAAAAGAAGCTAGGTTATACGAAATTGTTTCTAAAGAGACTATAGAGGTAAGGATAAGTAATCGGCGTTCTAAAAAAGAAGAAAAGGTTGTTTAAATAAATATTACCAAGTAATCTGTTAGTTGTTTGGAAAAGACAATCGCAAATTTATCCTAGGTATAAACAAAAAACTAGTAATAATCTACAAATAGCACAAAATTTAATCAAGATTTATAAAAATAATTTAGGGAAAAAAAAACAGGTTATAAAAGATTATATTTATGGATTTGAACAACAAGACTATCGCTTTATTAGAGGTTTATCCATTTTACTTGATCGTAGGTCAGTTTTTATATGTAAATGCGCCTTTGATCCAATAATAATACGAAAGGAAATTTTCGAAATTACAGGAAATCTCGGTCCTGCAACCAATCAAGAAAAGAGAAATTATGTGCTAAAAGAAGCCTCAAAGAAATTAAAATTATCAACAAACATAATTGAAGATAGTATTTATGCGGATTTAGAAAATGAAAAGATTCTTCAATCATTTAAGGATCTGACTCCTGAAGAATTATTGGAGCAATATAATCTTAGCTTAACACAAACTCTCTTATTTGATTCAATAGAACTTAGATTTACAACATCTGAAAATTGGCAAAAAATTTTCTTTAAAGCAAAAAAGCTTGGTTTGATGTATGAGGCATATAAAAATGATGATTTATGGTTAAGGA
>LFWW01000020.1 GCA_001273385.1 miscellaneous Crenarchaeota group-6 archaeon AD8-1
AGAAAGATACAATTGCATATTATTGCTATTGAACCTACTACTACTCCAACCCCTACACCTACTCCAACCTCAGCACCTACACCAACTCCAACACCAACAAATAAACCAACAATAACTCCTTCTCCTACACCAAAACCTACATCTATCCCAACGCCAACACCAATAATGGATCTGCAGTTTTCCATAATGCCTAAAATTGTAACGGTTACACCTAACAAAAAGGCGTTTTTTACTGCAAGTGTTTCAGGAGGAATCGCACCCTACTCATACCAGTGGTATGAAACAGGAGTTAGGGCTATTGATAGCGCAAGATCAGCAGAATTTTCAATATCAAAAAGCAAAGTAGGTTCCTACTATTATTATTGCAAAATTACAGACTCACAAGGATGGAAAATTGACAATCCAACACCACCGCCAAATTTGGTATCAAGTTTTACTCTAAAGTATACTAGTGTAGGAATTTTAATTATATTAGGATCTGTAATAGTTGTTTTTGTGGTAAAAAGACAATAAGGTATGCTTAACAGCATTATTCTGTGAATTAAATCAATATTATTTTCAAGTTTGGTTTTTCATAAATGCTCTTCAATCTTCCAAGTTCTTTTCAGGTGTAGTGTTTCACTACTACCGGATTTTACTAATTCATTTATTCCTTTGAGGGCTATTTGCTTTAATCTACTATAAAAGTTTGAATTTAATTAAAAAATTGATACTAACACAGAAAGTAAGAAAAGAAGGAAAAATTATAAAAAAATCATAAAGGCCTAAGATAGATATTTAATTGTTTCTTGGAAACTTTGATTATTACTCCTTTTTCTGTACAGCAAGCTTTTCCTTTGCGTAAAGCTGAGATTGCTAATCTATTTGTGGAATCTGCTTTTGATGTCAATTTAACTTCAAGATGGGTTAATTCCCATTCTACAGGATCTATTATAACACCTTTAACCTTTCCAATTTTTTCTTCCCCAACCAACACATCCTTATCTATAATATCTTCACTTCTGATTCTAGCCACCTCCATTTATTTTTGCACTAAAAATATAGCTTCTGACCAAAAAAACCTTGTTATAATAAGCCTAAAAATTACCAAAAGCCATCTAATAAAAATCAATAAAAAGTCTTAAATCTGCCTTTTTATAAATCCCCTTCAATCGTAATAGTTTCTTTCCCGTGAAGTATCATTCGTTTTATGAAGATATTTCATTTTCCAACTTGTTTAATCTTTGGAATTATTATTTCAAGAGCATTGTTATTGTTACATGTTGATACTACAAATAACATATCTTCTAATTGAAGCTCTTTTAAATTGAGAGGGATATTCTGGCTACAAACATCTTTGCATTCTATTTTTTCCAGTTCATTTTTTTTATAGCATTTTTCTATACAAATTGTTATTCCGTCTCTGTTTTTATTTAAATGAATACTGAATTGTTGATCAAAGCATCTACTTTGAACTAAGAGTTTAACATTATCTCCTTCATCTAATATATCAATTAGTGGCTCTTCATATTGTTCAAACGTATTATTACCTGATGATTTTTTCACTAAGACTTTGCAAAAATTAATTTCAAGATTATTTGTCATGTCTCTTATCCTCTTTGTTCTTGAATTTTGAGAAATACAGTCTATTATTTTGTTATTAAATAAATTGTTGAGCTTCAAATCTATTTGATCATAGAATCCCTGATCTTCAGATCCAAATATAAAAAGTCTCTATTTTAAAATCCTGAAAAAACTATAAATAATGCACTCTGAACCTCTGAAATTAAATTGTGATTCACATTAAAAAACTGAAAGAGAATAAAAAGGGCATTTAAAATGATTAGAACATATAAATTTTTACGTTTAATATTATTACCAGTAGCATGCATTGTTTTTATGATAGGTTGGATTATATTCTCTACCAGTGAAAAAAGATAATTAGTAAATTATATTGTATGTATTTCTGGAAAAGCAAATGATTAAGAAATCCTTGTTATTTTTTATTCTTTTCTTCTTGTTTCTATTTAGTTTTACTAAGACTGGGTTCTGTGTGGAAGTTGATGGTACTGCCTTGGTAACAAATATAATTGATGGAAACACTTTCGATGTGTATACTGAAGATACGATAAGACTTGCTGACATTAATACCCCTGAATTAGATGAACCAGGAGGTCAAGAGGCAAAAGATTTCTTATCAGATTTAATTTACATGAAACCGGTGTACTTAGATATTGATGATTACTATCAATTTGATACTACAGGAACTAGAATTGTCTGCGTGGTATACACCTACTATAACTCAACTCACTTACTAAATGTGAACAAAGTTTTGCTAAATGAGGGATATGCAGTTATAGATAACAATGATAACGAATTTGATCCTAACTCTTGGTCTCTTTATGTGTTAAATCCCACAACATCTAGTCCTTCACCAACTCCTACTATATCGCCAGCTCCAACAATAACTCCTACGCCCACATCGTCTCCCATAATTTCTCCTAGTCCTACGGAAACACCTCAACCATCAACATCTCCAATTGATCCATTAGTTTTAGGTTTAATAATTGTTATAGTAATACTTGGATCAGTAATTCTCTTTCTATTGTTTAGGAAAAAGTAAGAATATACTTTCTTAATATGGATTCAAAGAAAATCTAAATCAGAAACTTTTCAATGTAAACGTATTAAAATGAAACAAAAAAAGTAGATTGAATGGCATAATGAAAAAAGTTTTTCATATATATGGACTCAGTATGTGATAAAAATTGATTAGATAATTATTTAAAAAAAATTAATTTCTTCAGCAATAAGAAATTAATCAGCAAATGATAAATCAAAACACAAAAAATAGGAGGATTAAAAATCCGCCATTTTCGGTTTAAATCCCATCCATCTACTAAATTTTCTTTAGAAAATGAACTTAACTAAGAAAAATTTATCCATCTTTGTTTTTCTCGAAAAAAAAAGGGGGTAGATTAGATTTTATTTTGTTTATTTTTTGCGCATCATCAAGATGATGACAACGCCAATTATGATTACTGCCGCAAGAATTGCTATTCCAAAGCCCATAACATACGTGTCAGTTGGTGGTGCAGGTGTTGCGCCCGGTGGTGCTGTAGGTGATGGTGCTTGATCAACCACAAATGAAGTCTGTGCATAGGACGCATAATATCCATCAGTGCCCTCAAAAGTAGCGATCACAGTGTACTCACCATAAATATCTGGTGTCCAAGCTATACTGTAGTATCCGGTAGAACATGTTGTTGCTGTGCCAACATTTCTAAAGTTACCATTTGCGTCAATAACGTCAATAGTAACATCAACACCATTGCAATCAGCGGGTATTGGGAAGTTTTTGTAGACATAACCCATCCATTCACTCATACTCTCATCAGAGACTGCAGGTACACCATTTGGGAATCTAAGAGCAACACTAGTGGAAGTCGTGCCTGGAGATACATCCATTACAGTACCGCTTATCACAATACTACTTCCTTCATCAACACCAATATCGGGTGCAGCAACTGTTGTTGCGCTAGGACCCTTGCCTATTGCATATACGCGTTGATCGTATGTATCCATGGCTGCGATTATGCTATCTCCAATTATTGCTCGTCCTCCCCATCGGGTTTGACGGAACAATCCATCAGCTCTCCAAATTAACTCCCCAGTTTCTGCATCCAAACAATAGAATGGTGCACCACGAGGTCTAGGATCAATAGGAGAGTGCTCCATACTGCCTAAGTAAATTTTTCCATCAGTAACAAAACAAGGTTTACCCCACCAGTTATTAGCAAACAGAAACTCTTGGTAAGGATCCTCTGCTTCGTAGGTCCATTTCAGTTCACCAGTTTGAATATCATAGGCGTATACTATTCCTCCTAAGCTCAAAGAGTAGAAGTAGCCAGGACCAATCGCTCTTGACCAGGCATGTGTATCATCGATTGCATCAATATAATACTGTGGTTCAGTTGGACCCCAAATGTTATTTCCGGTTTCTAAGCTAAACCCAAAATTTTCTCGGGTTTCTTTTACCCATAGAACTGCAACATGATCTAAGTGGCTCCATACCACCCAAGGTAAGCCAAAGCCAGGTACACTAACATCGCCCTCTTCCCAGTAAGGTGGTGCTTGCCAAGTATTTCTGAACAAAACTGTTCCTTCAGATCCCTCTGCTAAGCTTAAACCCCATAATGTAACTTCTGTAGTGCTTGTAGTTCCGCCAACGACTCTATCACCATACCAAGCTGCTTCAACTCCACCTTGCAGATCAGTGGGTATTGATTTAGTCCAAACCCAGTTATCATCCCAGTTATTAGCATCATGTACTTGTCCTTCCATGTTATTTCCCCAACTTCCTGCAGTAGATCCATAACTAGCTTTAATCCAGCCATCCATAGACCAAAGACGCATCTCTCCAGCTCCTCTATTAACGCTTAATATGTGAATACCGCCGTTAGGACCTATCATACGCTCTCCGTTGGGCATGTTCTCTATTGTAAATCTCCAGTCTCCACTGTATGCATCAAATGCATACCAAGTTCTGCCTATTGTTATCCACAAGTAGTCAAACGTACCGTGCATGTTAAATGCATCCCAATATAGCGTTTGACAGAAGGATATGGTTCTGTTGTCAAGAAATACTTTTGACCAAAGCTCTTCACCAGTGTGCAAATCTACACAGTGGGTTACTATTGGACCAGGATTGCCGCGTGATCCGCCTGATGTGTAGTAGAGTCTTCCAGCAAGGATGAATCGTGTATTAAATTTGCCTTCATATGCATCGCCTATTTCAAAAGATTGCTCTCCAGCTCCAACATCGCCACCAACAAGACCGCCAGTATCAAGTGGCTTTGTCCATAAAATATGAGCTGTGTCAGGTGCATCGTCATTATTGGGAGCATATAAACCATTGGGGTCTTGTAGCCAGTTTCCAGCTATTGTACTCCATTCCCTGAGTTGAGAGTCTATTGGACGAGTCCAGTATTCGGTTGGAAGGGGATATCCTGGATGATAAGGTATAGGTTCTTCTTGTACTACTAGTTCCACTACTTCACTTTCTGCAGCACTGTAGGTTATTCCATTCCATGGCGCTTGTTGTTCAGGAAAGATAGTCTTTAGCTTATAAGTTCCGATCATAGTAGGTGTAAATGTTGCTCCAGTGCCACCCGTAGAGTCAGTTTTAACTGGTCCTACAGTTTGCTTGGTTCCATCAGGTTTTTCAATGTCTACAGTTAAGCCCTCCCATCCAGTATCAACAAGCCCAGCAGGTCTATTCATTCCAACATGCAATAATACGACTTGATCAACTCCCACCGGATTAGGTATAACTCCAAGATAAGGATATGATGTTAGTCTAACTTCTTGCAAAACACTAATAGTCACAACATTGCTCTCAGCACCTGTTGAGGGCATAACCCACTTAACCTCATAATCACCAACCATAGTTGGTGTCCATTCTATGTCTAAGTCACCGCCTGGATCAGTAACATAACGTTCTCCAGGAAGACCAGGTTCATTATCAACAGGGGGATCAGTTGTAACATTGAAATCAGCAGCACCTGGTTCTTTGTAAGCAAATTTTATGCCTTCCAATTGGTCGGTTGGACCGTTCAAGTCAACTGCAATGGGAAAGTTCACAATACCCGATGTTGCAACGTTCATAATCAAGTTTTGAGCGTTAGCTATTGGCAAAACAGCAAGTGTAGTCATAGTTGTTAAGATTGTAATTAACGCAATTGTAGAAATCTTTTTTACTTTTCCGTTCTTTTTCAATTTTTTTTCTCCTTAAATTTTAGACATTAAGTGTTGAAAAAGATATATAAGAGTATGTAAAACACTGTTATTATTCGTAAAAATAAAAAACCATATTGTTTCAAATTTGAGTGTGTATTCAATTAATTAGTCTACAATAAATGAACTAAGCAAGAAATAAGAAAAACAAATAGGTTGAAGACGAATGTTATAGAAGAATTTTTTTCAAAGATAATCCTTGAGGTTAAAAAGATAAAAAAATTCGAACTTAGAATTTTAATTGGAATTTAATCTACAATAAAATTACTAAAAAGAAGTATTCTAAATTTTTTTGGCAATATTTCTTACTTTCATTTTTAGAGAATTATAGGCTTTTTCCCACATTTCTAAATCTTCATACATCCTTGCTGCTTTCCCATATTTTCCTGCCTTTTCAAGTTTATTAGCTTCGACAATTCCCAGTCTTTTGCAGTTCTTTGCTTCTTTTTGCATTCCCAATTTTTCATATTCTTTTGCTGCTTTGCCATATTTTCCGGATCTTTCAAGTTTAGAAATTTCAGCTAATTTTTCACTAATATTTACTTCTTTTTTGACATTTTTTATTAGATTTTTGCTCCCACAATAGGGACAAAGTTCGACATTCGTAGCTAAAAGTTCCTCATTGCAGTCTTCACATTTAATTCGACTCAAAACTTATCATCCTTGCTTTTTTAATTTAATTTATTTGCAGTGATACTTGTAGTTGAAATAATAAAGTTTTGTTTGAAATTCATACTATTTAGATAAATAAGAATATTGTTAGTTTGATAAATCTCTCCCCAACTTCTTTTAGTCGTTTCTTCCTTTAGCTTAAATTCTATTTTCCTTGATTTAGATCTCGAATAATATTGTGTAATCTTTGCATATTTAAAAAATGTGATGTTTGCAGAAACCATAATGCAAATTTCTGTTGCAAAAAATGCAATATTCATATATGTTACTTTTGCAATAATAAAGTAACCAAAATAGGGGCAAAGAAAAGCATAGAATGCCCAATATGCAAAGAAATGCTCAGATAACCCTTAATATTATTTTCAAAGAATAAATTATAGAACAAAGAAATACATACTCATGCACAAATATATCTACAGAGAATGGGTACCAGCTGGAATCCTTAATAAGGTTTTAACAATTTTATTTTCAGCAACCATTGTTTTTGCAACCTTATTTATGGTATTATTCATGGATTTGTCTACTGAAGATTTATATGGATTCACAATTGCTTGGGGAGTTTTAGCTCTTGTTTTATTCCTTTTTTGGAATTACCGAGGATTAGAAATAAAAATTTACAATAATCAACTATCAATTAAATACGGGATCTTCAACAAAAAAATAATTAAACTAAAAGAGATCGTTTCTTGCCAAGCCACAAAAGCCTCTTTCGGCAGATATGGAGGCAGTGGAGTGAGATTTGGTTCTGACGGCTCGACGGCTTATACTACATCATTTGGAAAAGCTGTTGAAATCGTCCCTGTTAAAGGAAGAACTTTTGTTTTTTCATCAAAAAATTCAGAAAAAATATGCGAAATAATCAATGCAAAAATCTAATGTGCTTGCTATATTCTTTGCTTAGCAATCATTTTATATACTAAAAAAATTCAAATAAAGCATTATTACATTATTACATGTGATTTTAAATTGAAAATTAATAAAATAAATGGAATGAAAGTAATCACTCTTGACGCATACACTCTTGGAGAAGTTGTTGGAGGCCATTTTAACCCAGAAACTTGGGAAATTACTAATTTGGATCTGAAATTATCAAAAGAAGCCAACGAGAAACTTGGATATATAAAACCAAAAATAGAAATTGGGTTAAAGAAACCAAAGCTAAGTACTTCAATAATACTTTGTTTGCCAGTTAGCTATGTAAAAAGTATGGGTAGTGTTATGACTTTAACAGAAAATCTTGAAGCATTTAAGGATTTAAAAGTATGCCAGGAATAAAAGAAATATTTTAAAAAATTTCTTTAATTTTATAGTATATGGCACTACTTGCAGTAATTGCTAGATAAGCAATGCAACTTGGGAAAAATAAAAGACATAACCCAATAACTTTTTTTATAGCTTTATTCATGATTTGCATTCTTCTAATTTTCTTTGATTTAAACAAGAAAACTTTGGGGTATTCTTTATCGTTTGAATTAGTATATAAAGCTTATTGTTGATCAAATATACAGTTAAATTCGCAAAACCTACAATAATAATAAATCAATTCTAGAGCAGCTTAACAGAAATCCAAATTTCTTATCGACCAAAAACAAAAAGGACCTAAAAAACTACACATTGCTCAATTTGGTAATTTCTTGAACTGCTTTGACTGAAACCTCAAGCATATCATCACTAGGTTCCTTAGTGGTCAATAGCTGAAAAGCTAATCCAGGGGCAGTAAGAATTCTCATAACAATTGAATTTTGGTATTTTCCACTCAACTTCAAAAGTTCATAAGATATACCAGCAATAACAGGAATCAAAAGCAACCTAGAGGCAAGCCTTATAGTAAAATCAGTACTAGGCAATAATGAGAAAACAATAATGCTAATTATAAGAACTATAAACAGAAAACTGGTTCCACAACGCGGATGATAACGAGGGAACTCTTTGACTTTTTCAATCTCCAAAGATACACCAGCTTCATGAGCATTAATTGCCTTATGCTCTGCACCATGATATTGCAGCACCCGCCTGAATTCACCCCAAGAAGAAATTAAAACTAAGTATAAAACAAACATTAATAGCCTAATCAAAGCTTCTGCAATATTAAATACAATACCTGTCAAATTCAAATATTCAGCTAAAAGAAAAGGCGCTACAAAAAAGATACTCACAATCCCCAATGCACCCAAGCCCACTAAAATAAGCTCTTTATAACCCAAAGTTATACTTTCTTCTTCATCTTCTTCGCTTAAAGCAGCATTTGCAGAAAACAAAATCCCTTTCATACCCAAAATAAAGGACTCAAACAATGCTACAATTCCCCGAATAAAAGGCACACCTAAAAACCGAAATTTATCTGCTGCAAGACTCAAATCCTCAATATTAGTCAAAATTTCGTTATTCGGCTTTCTAACAACGAGCACCATATGCTTTCTGTCACGCATCATTACACCCTCTATGAGAGCTTGCCCACCATATGCCAGTGATGACTCTTTTCCCTTATTGGATGACATTTTTACCAAATCTTTTTTCAAGCAGAAACTTCTATTAATTCAGATACAAGAAAGGATCTTATTATTATTCTTATTTTTCTTCAATTAATTAGGGAAGCTATTACTTTAACTTAGTTATTAAAGCCAATCAATTCTATATTTAATTAATAGCACATTATTTTCTGTTTTAACCAAAAAATCCAAATAAAAAAGACACATTAAACAGCATGGTGTATTCTTGAATATAAACCAGGATATGAAAAAAAATCAAATCTCTATCCCTTTGCACTCACCAAGTTGGAAAGAGAAGATGTTTTTTTTCATTTCAGGCGCAATCATAGGTATTCCAGTAAATGTTTATTTTCACAGCACGATTATTGATGCTCTGATTGGAATTCCCCCTTTTTATGAGCTTTTAATTTCTGAACTAATTTTGGCTCCTTTCATTGGAGAATTTGCAAAGCTATTCGGATTGCTATACAGGCATGGTGAAACAGAAAAGTCACTTTTTAATCTAGCAATTCTCGCAGGATTAGGATTTGGAATAGTTGAATTTATTATTTTAACAATTGATAGATGTATGTCACTATTTTTGTGTTTTCCAAGAATATTTTTCCATCCTTTTGCTGTCGCCATAACAGTTTATGGACTTGTAAAACATCAAACTCTAAAATACTATCTTATAGCAGTGTTATTACACTTCCTATGTAATTTGTCTATATTCTTTATTGTACCAGAAAACGTGTTTTCGACTGTAGCTGCATTTATTATCTCAACACTAATTGTATTAACCACCTATTTTATTTCTAAAAAACTTAAAAGCAAAACCAAAAATAAAATTTATACTCTAAACTAAAACAATAAAAAATTTAAAAAATTTTGTACAATATTAGCGAATTCTTAATTTTAAATTCAGCATTTCACCTTTCTTAAATCCCATATTATCATAAAATTGAATAAGATCCCAATCATTCCAATTAACTAATGTATAAACTACATTTACTCCTTCTATTTCTGATATTTTATTGTCTTTTAAATCAGGAACTTGTTCTTTTCCACTATGTTTAAAATTATCAATTAAAGCTTGAAATAATGTTTTTCCAATTCCACGACGCTGATAATCTGGATCCACGCCCAATGTATCAATCCACCCAATAGTATCAGGTATTCCAAATTCCCAACCACTAACGTATCCCATTATAAAACCAACCACTTTATTATTCATCTCTGCGACTAAAGCTGGACGAGGATAAATATCAGAATAAGCAATTTTTCTTTTCCAGAATTCACGCCTTTCTTTTCCTAAAACCTTTTTATCTATTTTAACTACAGCATCTAGATCTTTTTCATTTAAAACCCTAATCTTTATTTTATTTTCCATTCCAATCCCTCCCTAATACATAATTATCTTCATTAAAAATAAGAATTATGTAGGTAGAAAATTCTTGAGAATAAAGGGAAAAAGTCATTGGAACAAAATGGTTACGTTATAAATTCTTTTAAAATGAACAGAAAAATGAGATTTTCTTCTTTTCAATTTCACTAAATTTTCGGAATTAGCATAGGAACTTTTTTCTTGTAGTTTTCATATTTTCCATCAAATTCTCTTATTAATTCCTTTTCTTCTTTCCAAGAAATCATGTATACTATTGCAATTACTATCGGGGTAATTAGTAAAGAGTATAATGCGGAGAAGAGAAAAGAAAAGCCTATATGTGCTAATATTGCACCGAGATATTGCGGATGCCGAACAATAGTGTATACTCCTTTTGTTATTATTTTTTTTGTTCTATGCATTTCAGCAACTTTTAATGTTGTTTGCATTACCCCCTTAATGCCAAAAAATGCACCAATTAAGAAGAAAGAAATGAAAATCAACAGGTTAACTAGATAAATAGTTAAGTCTAAGATCGGGATTTGTAATGAAAACTCGTGCATAAAAGGAAGTAGAAATCGTTCTTGCGGAGAAATCCAAATTCCAAATAAAAAAATAAAAAAGCCCCATCCTGAAATCATAGCATAGATCTCACCGATTTCTTTTCCTTTTTGTAAACCATATCTTCTTTCAAGTTTTTGATGTTCAAGAGATAAAAAATAGGGAATAATATTAATTATTAGACAAACCAAAGAAATTACAAACCAAATGGACAATTAATTTTTCCCTAAAAATTAAACAGTTCATCATATTTATTTAAATTCAGTCGGAATACTGTTTTCGGATTTTTAAAAAAAGAAAAAAAGGGAGTAGATTGGATTCTGTGTCTTTAAGCTTTTACTTTTTATTTACTTTCAAGAGTATAAGCACGCCGATTATGATAACTGCAGCAAGAATAGCAATACCAAAGCCTAACACGTATGTGTCAGTTGGTGGTGCAGGTGTCTGTTCTGGAGGTGGCGTAGCTTCAGGTGCTTGATCTACAGCAAAGGCTGTTTCAGCAACAGAAGGATAGTAAGCTTCTGTTCCAGTGAAGTGGGCAATAACCGTGTATTTTCCGTAAATATCAGGTGTCCAGTGAAGACTGTAGAAGCCATTTGAATCTGTAGTTGCGGTGCCAATGTTTCTATAGTTTCCATTAGCGTCAACAACGTCTATTGTGACTTCAACACCTACTGGGTCAGTTGGTCTTGGGAATAGTTTATAGACGTATTCCATCCATTCGCTCATGCTTTCGTCAGCAACACATGCAACTCCATCTGGGAATCTAGCAGCGATTCTGGGATCAGCTGTTCCTGCAGAAATATCTAACACAGTGCCTTCAATTACAACGCTGCCTCCTTCAACTGAAACTTTGGGAGCAGCTTGAATTGTAATATCACTTGGACCCTTGCCTACAGCGTAGATTTGTTGATCATAGGTATCCATTGTAGCCATAATGCCATCGCCTATCAGGCCCCTACCGCCCCAACGAGTAGAGCGGAACATACCTTCAGTCTTCCAGATGACCTCTCCGGTTTCAGCGTCAAGACATACAAATGGTGCACCACGAGGCTTAGGATCAATAGCACTGTGCTCAGTGTGACCCATGTATATCTTTCCATCACTGATAAAGGAAATCCAATTCCAGAAGTTATTACCAAACAGGTACTCTGAATAAGGATCCTCAGACGCATAAGTCCAAAGCAAATTACCAGTGAAGATGTCATAACAATACAATATACCAGAAACACCAGTAGTGTAGAGCTTATCATACGCGATATGCCATGAGTGCTCAACAGCACCCCAACCGTAAATCTGCAAGTAATGTTCAGGTTCAGCAGTAGTCCACATGTACTCGCCATTGTCTAAGCTAAATCCGTAGTGAAGTCTAAGTTCTTTAGCCCAGCAAACCCAGACTCCTCCATCGACATAGTCAGTTGAGGCAGTCCAGTGAATAGTTAGTAGATCTTCTGACCAAGGACTTGGTGTGTTCCAATTTCTGTCAAATTTAATTTGACCAGCATTGTTTTCACCTACTCCTACAGCCCAAAGTCTCATAACACTTCTATCAGAATTTAAGTTAGCACACACCAGTAGTTCACCGCCAATATTTTGGTATCCGCCAAAGAAGCCACTCAAGTTAGGTGAAGGTAATCCTGCAGTTAGTGTCATATTCCAAGTAAAGCTTTCAGGAGTTGAAGCATTGATATACTCTCCATGTACGTTATTACCCCAGCTGCCTTTTGCGTTCATGCTTAATCCGGCATTGCCAGAAGCAGTAGAGTTCCATAAAGCTATCCAACCGTCTCTAATAATAGTGCCATTGTCTGCTACTTCGCCATAGTTAATATGTGCTCTTAAGATTTCACCAGATGGTCCGAACCATTGTG
The DNA here is from genome assembly GCA_001273385.1 of miscellaneous Crenarchaeota group-6 archaeon AD8-1. Taxonomy (GTDB): domain Archaea; phylum Thermoproteota; class Bathyarchaeia; order Bathyarchaeales; family Bathycorpusculaceae; genus AD8-1. The sequence continues at coordinate 12,732 of LFWW01000020.1, forward strand.
ATACACTGCCGCCAGGCATATCTTCAAATGCGAAAACCCAAGCGCCAGTTGCGGGATCATATGCGTTCCAGCTACCGTCCCAAAGGTAATCGTAGACGCCGTGGTAGTTAATGCCGCTAAAGTAGAGGTGTTGGCCAAAAGATACTTCCCATCCTGTTCGTTGCCAAAGAACTTCTCCAGTTCTTAAATCAACTGCAGTAGTTCCTTTTTCATTTTCTGAATAGCCTGAAAGTCTAACACCGCCATATGTACGGTAGAAGAGAACTCCGTTCATTATAACAGAGCTTTGGAATTTGCCTTCATAGGCATCTCCGTCTTCCATTCCACCGCTGTTTGCTCCTCCAGAAATACCGCCAGCAGTTAGGGGTTTAGCCCACAAAATGTGTGCAGTTTCGGGAGGATCATTGTGTTCTGCAACTTCATTTGGAGGTCTTTGATACCAGTTGCCAGTAATAACAGACCATTCTCTAAAGTTCTGATCTACTGGACGACTCCAAAATTCGTTCGGAAGCGGATTGGCAGGATAGTAATCTATTGGTTCTTCTGTCACAATAAGTTCTTCAATCCAGCTGTCACTTGCTTCAAAGATTGTACCAGCTGGATAAAATTGTCCACCTTCAAAATTCATGAAGGAGACTGGAACTTCTTGTTCTGGAAAGTGTACTTGTACTTTGTAGGTTCCTACCTGATTTGGCGTAAATGAGGTTCCTGTTCCTCCTGTTGCATCAGTTGTTTTTGGTCCTAGAGTAAAGGTTGTGCCATCAGGTCTTGTAACTGTAGCAGTTAAACCTGTCCAACCCCACTCAGGTCCTCCTGTTGGAGTGTTGATACCCATGTGTACTAGAACTTCTTGTCCAACACCTACGGTGTCGGGAATTAGACCAACAAAACAGTAAGTCGCCTTTGTCATTTGAGCGTTAACAATTGATAATCCTCCGAGAGCTGTAATTGCTAAAATTAGAATCATTGATAGTGTCGTTATTTTCTTATTCAATTTATCCCTTCTCCATAAATTTTATTAACTAAACATCATAATTTGCTTAAAAGGTTTATTCACGAAATCAAAATAAGAATTTTTAATATGCAATACTTTAAGTTTTAAGAAATTTTCAATAATTATAATATTAATCAAAAAATTTTTTACATAGAAAATGCAACAAAAATACTTGAAGAAAGCTTATTTGTAGCAAAATTAGTAATATGAGCACTTATTATTTTATATTAAAGAAAATAATTATTCTCGTATTAAAAGAAGAGGTTTTGCAGCTTCCTTCTTCATCAAAGCTTTGATTTCAATTATGTTGAAATCAGAAGGTTTCTTCGAAAGTTCATCAAACTTGTGCTCATTTAATATTAGATGAACTTCTCCATTTCGAGAATAAATCTTAACTATATCTGTTTTTTCCAAAAAATTCTACTCCTTATAGTAGCAACTGCTTATCTTACTTGCATAATATACAAGCTTTATTAAGACAAAATCAATATTTTTAATAATTAAAAATCAATTTATGAATAATTTTATTCATAAAATACATTATTTTTTAGAGTTTTGATATTTAATGATATTCTAATAAAACCAGAGTGCTTTTGATTTTAGTTTTTTGCATTTTTCACAAATTAAGTATTGACTATTCTTTGTAATTTTGATTAAAGTTTTTTTGCAAGAGCACTTGGGACATAAAGTATTAAAAATTTCTCGTTTTAACATTAATTCGAACCTCTTTCAAATATTTATTTTTTCAAATAAAGAATAATTACGCTCTCTCATGGTTTCTTATTTAACTTGTTTCAAAAAATGATACATTATATCATAAAAAAGCAACAAATCTGCAAATTACAAATATAAAAAAGAAATAAAACAAATATTTATCAAAAGTTATCTAAGCAATTCTTTATTTTGTTCTCACTAATTTATGATTAGCTATTTGGAATAAATTTTTATATATACCTGCATGTTAATTAGATGTAGTTCATATCTACAGAAAGGGGGGAGAGGACCTTTCAGCTATCTGCAGATATAAAGTGGAAAAACTCTAAATCAATCCAAAGAGTAGAAAACCAACTAAAACACTTTTCATACAATAAAAGCTTAAATCTAAAAAGAATCTTCAAAGATTCAACTCCACCTTCTGCAGATAAAATTTGGCTTAGCGTTTATTGTGGCAAGAAAAAAAATCGTTCTTCCTTCATATTTCTGAAAAACTCAGAGAATTCATATAAAATTCTTGGATCTTGTCGAACAAATCGATTAACTCATTTGATAGACGATTTTAATTTTTTAAAAGAGCAAATAAAAAAAGTGGAACATGAATTTGAGCTAAGTGATACTCGAATAAGTTTGGACGATAATAAGCTTATTGAAGATGGCAATAAACGATATTTTGGCCGAAAAAGCTTCATAGTTGACTTGTTTGGGATTATTGGATTTATTCCAGCAGCAGCTATTTATCTTCTTTTTGGAGAATTCACTATTGTTACCCTTATTCCATTTATTGTAGGTCTCATATTTTGGGTAGGGTCGATAGTTATTGGATGTTGGACACACCCTAAATATGTGTTAATTGAAAAGGAATAATGAAACTAAAAAATCGGTATTAATTAGAGTTAATTATTTAGTTTTTGAAGCAATAGTGAAATGTTCTTGCCCAGATTCTTAAAGGTCTGCATACCTTCTTTATCTTTTTTTATATCTCCTGGATCTGACCCTATACCAAGATTCCAATAACTCGAACCAACTACAAACATTTGATTAATTAAAAAGAAGAAATTTATACTTGAAAAAACATTAGTTGCTCCTTGCCGTCTTACTGCAACAACTGCTGCTCCAACTTTGTGTTTAAAAATATCACCATTCACTTTGCTTACAAGTCCAACTCTATCAATAAAAGCTTTCACAGGTGATGAAACATTAGCAAAATATGTTGGAGATCCAATTATGATGCCGTCTGCTTTCAAAACTTTCTCTAAATAGGTATTAATACTATCGGTTGTAATTGAGCATTTTTTATCTTTATTCTTAGCACATTGATAACAAGCTATACAGCCTTGAATTTTTTCCTTGCCAATCCAAATATATTCACATTCAACTCCATTGGAAATTAACTCGGCAATTACTGCCTGCAATGCATGAAAAGTATTGCCTTTTTTCCTAGGACTTCCATTAAATAAAACAACTTTCATATTCTAAGCCTTAATAATTCTAGTTGAAAAATAATTCCCTCATAATTTTAGAAAAAATACAATCTCATTGAACTTTCAAGTTTTTAACAAGATATATAGCTGAGATAGAAAATAGCAAAAATAAAATTCCAGAAGAGGCAAAAACAGGAACATATCCAATTTTTTCAGTTATAAAACCAGCATACAATAAAGAAGCAAATTCCGCAAATCTCATTGGTATATGAAGTACACCTATATTAACAGAAACACTTGGTTTTTCTTTTGTAGCTTTTGCAATTATTGCTTCAAAAAAACCCATCCCTAAACCTTCAGAAATAGCTAGCATAAAAAACAAAATAAGAAAATAATTATTTGAAAAACCTAGAAAAAAAGATGCAAACAAACAAATAGAAATCTGGATAATCAGTCTTTTTAGCCCTAAAGAGGTTCTTAAAGTGCTAAATATTATTGCTGCAGCAATTAAATTAAACACCATATATGAAATCCCAATAGCCATATAACTAAAACCTAATTCCTCAGTCATAAAAACTGGAATTAAAAGATTTAATAATGGATAAAAAGATAGACTAAACAATAACATTGTAGCTGAAATTAACCAAAAATCTTTATCATAATTCTTGAAATTCACAAGTTTATTAAAATTGACGACTTTTAATTTTATTTTCTTATTGTTATTTCTCCAAAAGGATAATGCTGGAACTGCAATTAATAAAGCAAATATTAGAAATATTGAGAGAGTAATTGAAAAACCAAAAAAGGAAATAGCTAAACCTGATATAGCACTTCCTAAAGCAGTTGATAAAAATATCACTGCAGTATTTCTCGTAGCTTCTTTAACCTCTCTTTTAGGTGATAATGAAAAAATTGCAGTCCGACTGATAGCCCAATATGAAGACTCTTTTATTGCTTCAAAAATTTTACCAAAAAGAAAAAAAGGAGTAGAAGTAGCTATCAAGTAGAATAATATCGATATAACACTTCCTGGCCAATTTATTAGAAGATGCAGACGGTTCCAGCCTTTTGAATCTGCAACTAAAGCTATTAGCAATCGAATTATCATAAAGACAAGAGGCAAAATAGAAAGAATTAACCCAATTTCAACTAGATTAACATCTCTTTCAAGTAATAAGAGAGGTATAATTAATGTTAGGCCGCCAGATATGAAAAAATTTAGGAAAGTTATCGCTAAAATTCTTCTCATAAGTTTCAGCCAAGTTGCTAATTATTTATTTTTACCCATTAAATTAGCTTTATGATTAAACTATAATCTCAGAAAAATAAATTTGACAAAATTAAATTTAGATTCTGTCAAAATAAGCTAAGGGGGCATACCAATAAATCTCTATTGTCTTACCACACTGGGGATTTCTACAAGTTAACTCCTGCTTTATGACATTTCCATAATAGCTTCCTTTAAGAGGAGAATCATAAGAAAATGCTGAATGAATTCTATCTGGAGGATTAACTTCTAAAGGGGTGTAACAATATGGGCATTCAAGAAGTAATTTTGATAATGCCAAATATAATCCTTCAACTAAAATATGCAGTAACCAAATAAAAAATATTTTGTTAAAATATTATCGTATTAAAAAACCATGAATTCTTTTATTATAAATTAATCAGATAAATTTCTCTATTTAAGAAAAATAATAAAATTCTAAATTAAAATTTTGCCCAAGTTCAAAGAATTAACTATTATAATTGATTTGGTTACAATTACTGTGACTTAACTTTATATTGATAAGTTATTGATTAAATAATTGAAAATTAGTTACAAATTAACTTACCAAAATAATTAATTAAAAAAATAAAAAATGATAAAAATGCCTAAGAATCAAAATGAAGAAGATAAAGCACCTCTTCCTTTATTATCTGAAGAATGGTTTAAACAAAGATTCCCAGAGATAGGAAAAATTCATGTTTTAGAGGGATTGGGAAATCAATGGAAAAGACAGAAACTCAATTCCATAATAGTAATTGCCTTTCATGCTGACTTGGAGGTTTCTCAATTAAAACATTTTTTTCCCCTATTTTTTGTAGAGTATATGATTAACAACGGATATTCAATTAATCCAGTCGTCTATATTGGAGCATTAAGAGACATTGGCAGAGGATATCACAGAGGGGATATCAGAGAAAGAATTTCTGAAGCACATGAATTTTTTCAAGGGGTATTTAGTCCGAGCACTAAAGTTGTGATTGTCGAGGATAGATTAGAGATCCAAAGCGATGTCTATAGTATTTTAAGAATATTAGATTTTGAAAAAAGTCTACAGGAAATTCTAAGACAAATCAATACCGAAGAAAAACTAGAAGAAATTAAAGAAATAAATCTCAAAGACAAAAGATATACTCTTTCTGATTATGAAAAAGAACTTCTTAGAATTTATCTATTTGAAAGAAATAAACTTGGAACTGAAATCAAAAGATACCCCTATGTTAGTTGGGGTTTAGAATCTCTTGGACATTTAGGAACATCATATAATATTTTTGATAAATCAAATGCAGGACTTTCTGTTCTCAAACGAATCATTTCTGCAGATCAAAATATAGAATATCCAGCTACAATTGTTCTACCTGACCCAGTAGCTATTTCAGGTAAACTCATGAGATATTTGCATTCAAGAGATTTAAATTCAGATGAGACATTATTCATTAGCGATTCATATAGAATTATAAGTTTGGAAACATAATTCAACCTTTTGCTAAAAACTCAAAATCAAAAGAATTTGAATTATGCCAGAATAAAATTAGACAAAAAAAATTCAAAGATTCTTTTGCACCCCGAGATTTGAAAAGATGTGTTCTAAAATGTTATTGGGATTTTATAAAACCTTATTATGACTCAATGGAATCAATCCTTGGAACTCATGAAAGCTTATTTGTCCCAGAGGAGTTAGTTGAAAAAACATTGGAAGTTTTAGGATCAAAAAGAAATCGTGATATTCTTAATCAACTTGCCAATCATCAGCAAAAACATAATTCCCCTATGACGGTAAGTGAACTTTTTGATAAAATGGAATTAAAAAAGGGAGCTAAGAAAGGGTTATGGAGAAATTTAGAGACTTTAGTGAGATGCGGTTTGGTTGAAAAAACGCCTGAAGGGAAAAAACTGCAAAAATACAGTATTTATGGAAACAAAACGACAATTAGAATTCGAATGCCCTTAACTACATTAGAAAAAAGAGAAAGAAAATTCTAAATTATTTTATATTAAAAATTTTTTTCGAATTTTTAGTTGTTGCTTGGGCAATTTCTTCAAGAGACAAGTTTTTTAATTCTGCGATTTCTTGAGCTATAATAGGAAGATAACAAGGTTCATTTCTTGTTCCTCTTACTGATTGAGGAGATAGCCATGGACAATCGGTTTCTATTAATATATTTTCAAGATTAATCTGCTGAACAATTTCACGAAGATTGTGTGCTTTGGGATATGTAATATTTCCAGCAAATGAAATTAAGAATCCCAAGTCTATACTTTTTTGGGCAAAATCTATAGCACCAGAAAAACAATGCATTATTCCCTTGATTTTCCCTTTAAATTCCAAAAGAATTGCCAGAATATCTGATTCTGCTTGTCTATTATGAATTATAACTGGAATATTTTGATCAGAAGCTAAAATAAGCTGTTTTTTAAAAGCTTCTTTTTGTATTTCTTTAGGTGAAAAATTTCGATAAAAATCAAGACCAATCTCTCCTAATGCTACAGTTATTCTATTTTCTGAGAGTTCTTTTAGAATTTTTAGGGTTTTTTCATTTAGCAAATTAGCATTGTGTGGATGAATTCCAACTGTTGCAAAGAAGCCGGGGTTTTGATTTGCAAGATCAATTGCCTTGCAAGAGCTATCAATATCCACACCGATATTTAGAATATTAAAAACATCGTGATTTTTTGCTCTTTTAATAGTCGATTCCCTATCTATATCAAAACTTTTCCATTGTAAATGGGCATGAGTATCAAAAAACATCTCTTACACGTTCTCCTAAGCCAATAAGAAACCTGGGCTAAAAGAATATCCTTTTTGATTTTTTATTAAATTTTGAATTTAGAAAAATGCATAACTTTAAAAATGCAAAATGTTAACTTATCAAATAAATTGGATTTGAGGAGAAATATTTTTGGCTGGAATATTTGGAACAAGTGCTGTATTAGTTACTGATATAAATCTTTTAATTCAAATTATTTCATTTCTTTTTTTGTTAATCAGTCTATTCTATAAGTTCAAAGGAAAGATGAAAAATCATGGTTATTTAATGGGATTTGCAGTTATATTGCATTTTATTAGTTTTATAATTGCTATGGGGCCTTCATTTTTTGATGGTTTTGACTTTTTTATAGACTCAACAGATGTTTTTGGGGTTCAAGCAATGTGGATTCATTCCATTGCTGGAGGGGTTACTTTGATTCTGGGATTTTATTTGGTGATAGCATGGATTATTAATTTATCCAATATTGCAGGTTGTGTAAAAAGAAAAAGAATTATGGATATTACTTTTGTTCTCTGGGCTGTTTCATTGCTTTTTGGAATTGTAACATACCTTTCATTTTATACTTAGAAAATAACCTTTCCTTTTTTAGATTAATACAATCTCTTTTCTTAGATTTCGTGATTAATTGAAAATAATTATTATCATTCTTCTTTTTCGTTAATATCTTCAGGGTTGGTATCATCAGGTTCAGATTCAGTTGGATTATCAGTTGTTTCAGGTTCAGATTTGGGTTTCTTATGTTTTCTTTTGATAAGTAAGAAAAATATAATTATTATTGCCGCAACTGCGATAATTCCAATTACTGCAAATAATAGTATTTGATTCTGATCTTGGTTTTGACTATCAAATGCTTGTTCTTCTTGGTTAGCTTGGTCGATGTAGCTTGAGGCAATTTGCAGATATGTTATAGCTTCTGAAAATTGGTTATTTGAAGCATAATTAATTGCGGTATCATATGCTGCTATAGCTTCCAAAATTAAATCATTAGCTTCTGGGCTATCATAGTTTGAGTTAGAAGCATCATTTAGTTTATTTGATACTTCATCATAGAGTTCTGGATAGGATTTTTGAGTTGAATCTTGAATTTCAAGAGTTAAAATCGGAGAGTCCCAAGAAAAGCCAACAGGTAAGCCTCCTTGTGAATCTCCATAAGTTCCGTCGATTCCAACAAAATAATGATGAGATCCGACGGTAATTGATCTTGACCTTGAAAAGTATCAGACTCCATCCAATCAAAATTAATCCCTATATAATATATTTGAATGGGTTGAGAAAAATTGCTTATAAATGTAATTCTAGCTATACCAACCTCACCTCGATTGAGTTGAGAACTATCCCAACTAATAGTTATCGATGCTTCATCAGGTTCTATCCCTAAAACTAATCCAGTATTTAAAATAAGGATGGATGAAAAGAGGATTGCAAATACAAGCTTAGATAATTTGCTCATCAGATGTACCTTAACAGTAGTGGATATACGTTTTATTATATATGTTTTGACCAAAATCTAAAATTTTTTAGTAAATTTTCTAAGGAAAAAATATTTTTTAATAATAAAAAAAAGGATAGTCAGTAATTCTCACACCATATTTCAAAATATGCTTGAGAATGACTGCAAACTGGACATTCATCAGGAGCTTCAGATCCAATATGAACGTATCCACAGTTTCTACATTTCCATTTAATTTCTGTGTCTTTTCTAAAAACCTTTCCTTCCAAAACATTTGCTAATAATTTTTTATATCTACGTTCATGATATGCTTCAACTTTTGCTACCATTTTAAATGTTTTAGCTATTTCTGTGAACCCTTCTTCTTCAGCTACTTTAGCAAAAGTTGGATAGATCGTTCCCCATTCCATTTTTTCTCCTTCTGCTGCAGCTTTAAGATTTTGTGCAGTTTCACCAATTAGACCAGCCGGATAAGTAGCAGTTATTTCTGCTTCACCACCAACTAGGTACTTAAAAAATAGTTCAGCATGTTCTTTTTCATTACCCGCAGTTTCAGTAAATATAGAAGAAATTTGTTCATAACCAGCTTTTTTAGCAACACTAGCAAAAAAAGTGTATCTAGTTCTAGCCTGAGATTCACCAGCAAAAGACGCTAAAAGATTTTTCTCTGTTTTACTTCCTTTTAAATCCATCACAAATTCACCATTAATTATCTGCAATTTTAATCGTGATATAAAAAATTATTTTATTAAAAAGTGAATTTATATGGATAAAAATTGCTAATTAATAAAATACTATTGTTTATGAAATTAATTTTTTTTACATCTAAAATGAACAACTGGAATCGAAACGTATATTTTGGTTTATTTTAGCTAATTTTATAAGATTTAATAGAGGAGTTGCCTCGATGGTCGGGGTACAAAAAAAGAAAACTGTGAACTATCAAAAACTTCTGGAATCTGAAAAAGCTCGATCAGAAGAATACCTTAAAAAACTACAGTATCTACAAGCAGATTACGAGAATTTAAAAAATAGAACTGATCGACAAATATTAGAAGCAAAAAAATATAGTACGGAAAACATTGTCACTCAACTACTCGATGTTCAAAATGAACTTGAACTTGCTATAAAAAATACAAAATCTGCTAAATCAATAGAAATATTAATTGAGGGTATTGAAATGACACTTAATAAGCTTGGAAAAATTCTTGAACAAGAAGGCGTGAATAAAATAAATGCAGAAAAGGGAAAAGTATTTGACCCAAGACTTCATCATGCTGTATCTACAATTGAATGTGAAGATGTAGAAGAATGTTTGATAGCTGAAGAATTAAGAAAAGGATACATTATGAATAACAAAGTTATCAGACCAAGTATAGTTACAGTTGCAATTAAATCATCAAAAAATGAAAAATCAAAATAATATCAGGAGAGAATAAAATATGAGTAAAACAAAATTTCAAAAAAATGTTTTAGGTATAGATCTTGGAACAACAAACTCTGCAGCAGCCATATATGAAGGTGGCCGAGGAACAGTAATCCCAAGCGCAGAAGGACCTACAATGGCTGGAAAGATGTTTCCATCAGTAATAGCTGTTACAAAAGAAGGACAACTTTTAGTGGGAGAACCTGCAAAAAGGCAAGCTACAGCTAATCCCGAAGGTACAATTTTTGAAATAAAAAGAAAAATGGGGACCAATTATAAAGCAAAAATTCATGGAAAAGAATATACAC
>LFWW01000072.1 GCA_001273385.1 miscellaneous Crenarchaeota group-6 archaeon AD8-1
ACGATGGACAATTAATTGTATTCAATACAACTAAAGCAATTCCACCAGGTAGCCCAACTGGCTCTGGATTTTGGCAATGGCGTCCTTGGAATAGCGCAGGAGAAATACTTGATGGTAACAATGGCATAGAAATGAATTTGACATTAACTGAAGATGCTAGTGTAAGACAAGTGGTAGGTGATGTGATATATGCGCAATCAGGTGACACTTTCATTGGTTATGATAGATGGACAGGAGTTAAACTTTGGGAAGCTGAACTAAATAAAGCTCAATATCCACCAGGGATATATCGAGATAGAATCGGTTCAATGACGCCCTACAGTATCCATGATGATGTCTACTGTGAGTTTATTAGAGAAACCAAGCAGTGGTATGGCTATGATGTTAAAACTGGAAATCTGATTTGGGGTCCAACTGAACCTTATGAAAATGATTGGGGCTATTATGCAGGATATACTGGAAGAGTAGGAGCTTATGGAAATCTTTATGCTGCTAGCTATGATGGAATAGTACGTTGTTACGACATACGAACTGGTGATTTGACCTGGACTTATTATGCTGGTGATGCTGGTTTTGAAACTCCTTATGGTACTTGGCCTTTCTATGGAGGTTTAACTATTGCAGATGAAAAGGTTTTTGCTGCTAATGGCGAACACTCTCCTGGAACTCCAATGTGGAAAGGAGAAAAACTGCATGTTATGGATGCTTTCACAGGTGAACCATTATGGAACGTATCTGGTTGGTATCAGGCAAGTTCAATAGCAATTGCTGATGGTAAACTTGTTGCACATAATCTCTATGATAATCAGTTGTATTGCTTTGGCAAAGGTCCTAGCAAAACAACAATTGAAGCACCATTAACTGCTATCACCTTAGGTGAGACACTGATGATAGTTGGTACAGTTACTGATCAATCAGCTGGATCTAATGGTGCAGCTTGTGTTGCTGATGAGAGTATGAGTGACTGGATGGGATATTTGCACATGCAAAAGCCTATCCCAACAGATGCTAAAGGGATTGAAGTTACTATTGATGTTATTGATGATAATGGTAATTTCCGAAATATTGGAAGAGCCACGACAGATTTAACAGGTAAATACGGTTTGATGTGGACACCTGATATTCCAGGTCAATATACTGTAATTGCAACTTTTGAAGGCTCTGATAGCTATGCTAGCTCTTTTGCACAAACCTACTTTGGAGTAGTTGAATCTGATGAACCTATTTCCACACCAACACCCACACCAGCACCGCAAACTGACACTTATATTGTAGCGTCAACAATTGCAATTCTTGTAGGTTTAGGAATTATTGCATTTCTATTGTTTAGGAAGAAGGGAACATAATCTTCTTTATTTCCCCCTCTTTTTTTCCGGGTAAAACAAAATCAAAGGAGAAAACGAGCTATCATTAAAGGAATTATGGTCTTTAATCGAAAACTTCGAGTACAGATATATAGTAGAAATTTGGATTAATACAAAAGAGTGCGTGAAACTCTTTTCATTCTGAACCCCCCTCAACTAATAAAAATTCATTAATACTATAAATTAACTACTTCAAACGTGTGCAATTTATTCGAATTTTTCTTTAAATTGAATTATATCTAAATAATTTATTGTGTACTACAGTCAAAAACTAATAATTTCACCCATTTCCTTCAACATGGTTCATAAAATCTCGCCGCTTTTGTTATCGGCTAATTTTAAGAAAAAAATACCACCTGAACTAAACAGTATAAGTAGCTGTTTTTAAGAACTATTTGGGATTTGTATCCCTGCTAGAATGGAGATATCACCCGCAACCACCCTCCATTTTTTTGCAAAGTTATAATTTTATTGCTCTAGAAAGTGACTAAAAACAAACTGATTAATTATCAACAAGAACAGTGATAAAACACCATAAAATCCCATTAATAAACCAATACTACTATTTTTCTCCATTTTGTTTCTCATAGTTCCATAAAGTATTGTAATTATCAAGGCTAATCCTAAAGTGATTAAGATAATAATCCACAGATTGTGTATAATCACCGAGAATCCTAAATCAATATCCAATACTTGTGTTTGTAAAAGATAAGCCAAAAGAAAAACAAAGAAAGCTTCTAATAATCCGAAAATTAAACTTCTAACAGCATAATTAGGTGCTGCCATATTCTCTCATTTTATACTTATAAAATTTAAGCTTAAATATTTATTATAAAATCGCGCCTTTTGCTTCTCTTTTAATTATAAGAAAAGTAACACCTGTAATAAACAGTATAAGTAGCTGCTTCAAAGAACAGATCGCGATTTGAACCCCCGTCACAGTGGAGATATCACACGCAACCTCCCCATTTTTTAAATTAATCTTAACTTGATATATAGTATAAAATCTCCCCGTTTATGCCTGATATCTCACGGATAAAATATTAATCAAAAAATAACGCAAATTGTACACAATAGCGCCAGTATTGAGTAAGGTCTAAAGGTATTCAAAAAAAGATAAAAAGGTGCTAAGAATGGAGTTTTGTCCAAAATGTGGATCACGACTTACACCAAAAAAAACCAAGACTGAAAACAAAATCACAATCAGTCTTTTATGCCGAAAAAGGTGCAATTATACAAAAATAATAAAGGAAAAATCCTTAATATTTCCAGTCTTAAAGAATCCAGAAAATCCGAAAAAATATGTTGCGGTTTTAACCAAAAAAGAGCAAAAATTGAAGACACTCCCAACCATAAAGGTTGAGTGTCCTAAATGTGGAAATAAAAAAGTGTATGTTTGGCAAGTGCAAACTCGAGGTGTAGATGCACCGTCAACTCAGTTTATGCGGTGCACAAAATGCGATTATACTTTTAGAGAAGACACATAATTCTTTTTTTAAAAATATATACTATAAAATCTCGCCGTCTGCATCAAAATCAAAGAAGTTAGAGACATTAACACTCATTTTTAAGTCTATATTATAAAGAAATAAGTCTTTAATACTTCCATGACTATAACTAATAGGTAGACTTTTTTAGATGACTTCTTAAAAGCCATCTATTTTTTTCTATTATTGAAAATATTGAATTAAATGTTAATGGAGGTTAGGAATTGGAAAGAAATACAGGGATTCTTTTCGGACTTGAAGAAACCATCAGAACAAAACTAATAGCCATGGGCGCTACTTCTAAAGCAAAAGCTGTAACAAGCCAAGAGGCTCACTTTACCATGCAAGAACTAAACTGGATGGATTACATCGCTGGTGGCATGTTTGCAAAGATAAAGAAGACAAGAAACAGGCGATTCTACGTTTTAATCTAAATTTGTTTATAGACCTCAATTTTAACCGTATTTTCACAATCTAAACATTTTCAAAATCATAATTGCGATGGGGGAAATTATTCAGAGGGTATATAAAACCATCTCCAAAACACAGTTTTTATATCTCGAATCAAAAGTTCTTAACAAGATAATTACTATAAAATCTCGCCGTTTGTGTCTCTGTTAATTTTAAGAAAAAGAAAGCAACACCTACACTAAAAAGGATAAGTAGTCGTTTCAGAGAACTTTTTAGGATTTGTATTCCTGCCAGAATGGAGAGGGGAATTTGTGTCTAATTCGCCAGCAAATATTTCTGCTTGCTTTTTATTTTAATTAATTTTTTGCATTATGTAGATAACTATAAGTAATCCCCAATCAAAAATTAAGAAAACTAAAATTTCAAAGAGGAAGTAAAATATGAGAAAAGGTTCTGTTGTCTTTTTAGTTACTATTTTTATGTTATCATTTTTTTCAACATTTACATTAGGTATTAAGGCTCAAACTGAATGGTGGCCAATGAGCCAAAAGGATATAGCTAATACTGGATATTACTCTGCCCCAGGACCTATAACAGATAATGTTTTATGGAAGTCTACACTTGGAGGCTGGGTTTGGTCTGATGTAGTTGTTGTGGATGGACTTGTTTTTGTGGGTTGTTATGATAATAAAACCTACGCTTTAGATGCAGCAAATGGTAATATAGTTTGGGAGCATGAAACTGAAGATATTATATTCTCTTCTCCTGTAGTTGCAGATAGTGTTTTGTATATTGGTTCTGATGATGGGAATGTTTACGCTTTAGATACTACTACAGGTAGTTTGATATGGAAATATACTACAGGTGATGAAGTACAAGCACCAGCTAAAGTTACGAATGGAATAGTCTATATTGGTTCGGCTGACAACAATTTCTACGCTTTAGATGCCTCAAATGGTAATGTTATTTGGACATACACTACAGGAGATGATGTAATTGCAACACCAGCAATCGCAAATGGTGTAGTCTACGTGGGCTCATTTGATTATAATATTTATGCTCTGGATGCAAATACGGGTGATAAAATTTGGAGTTTTGGAACTGAATCTTTTGTGGAGTCTACTCCAACTTATTCAGATGGTGTTTTATATTTTGGTTCATTTGATAATAAAACCTATGCAGTAGATGCTACAACGGGTCAAGAAATATGGAGTGTTGAAACTGGACATGATCTATGCGTTCAATCGTCTCCAGCAGTTGCAAACGGTTTGGTTTACATTGGATCTTCTTATGCTGGAACTCTTCACGGATGGGTTTTTGCTTATGATGCTTTAGATGGGAGTTTGGTTTGGGAGCATGAAACAGATGGTTTAGTATTTGCCGCTCCAATAGTTGCAGGTGATGTTGTATACGTAGGTTCATCATACATGGGACCTGCTCCAGATATTACTGATCCGGGAAATTATACAGCTGAAGAACTTGCTGAAATTTTTTCGGTTATATTAAAGGGTCAGCGTGGTCATGTTTATGCGTTAGATGCTTTGTCGGGTGAAGAAATTTGGAGTTATCGGACTGGGGGTGCGGTTTATTCTTCTCCTGCTGTTGTTGATGGTGTAATGTACATTGGTTCCATGGATAGTAATGTGTATGCCTTTGGTGTGCCTGTTCAGTCTGATTTTGATATGGTGCTAATTTATGTTTTTGTCATTGTTGTTGTAGTCGCAGTTGTTGTAGCAGTTGTATTGTTGCTTGGAAAGCGAGAAAAATAATCTTTCCCTTCTTTTTTTGGAAAAAAATCCATTATTAGTTTTTCATTAAAAAAAATATCAGAGAAATTAACACCTGTACTAAATAGTATAAGTCGCTGCTTCAGAGAATCATTTAGGATTTGTATTCCTGCCAGAATGGAGATATCACCCGCAACCACCCCCACATTTTTCAAATTAATAAAAGAAGGAACGATTATATCCGGTCTTTTAGTTAATTATTGATAACTTTGACAAACATAAAATATGTCATTATTATTCTTCCGGTATTGTTGCTTATTTCATCGATTGTAGTATACGGATTTTTAGCAAAAGATAATTCAATTGAAGTCTTTGGAGATGTTTTTGTAGGAGTCGATGTTGCATATGAGAATATGGAAGCAAATAAAAAGCGTATTGATGAAATTAGTTCATACACTAATCTTTTTGTGTTGGGATGTACAGGAATAACTCATAACGAAACTAAGCTAAATGAACTCTGTCAGTATGCTTATGATAGAGGTTTATCATTCATTGTTTATACAGAAAGAGCACTACAACATCAATGGGTAGAACAAGCTAAAACTTGGTGGGGCGAAAAGTTTTTGGGGTTTTATTTTTGGGATGAAAACGCAGGTTTTCAAATTGATCTTTCACTTTGGCTACCTGTAATGCAAGCGGATAACTACACTGATGCTGCCAATAAATTTGTTAATGCAATGAAAGCTAGTTGGGGTAGAATGAACTATTCTAACTTTGAGGATCGTCCTTTATTCACATCAGATTATGCTCTTTACTGGTTTGATTACAAAGTAGGATATGATGTAGTATTAACTCAATTTGGCTGGAATTATAGTAGGCAACTAAATGTCGCACTTTGTAGAGGTGCTGCAAATGTAATGAATAAGGATTGGGGAGCGATTATTACTTACACCTACACTGAACCTCCTTATCTGGGATCTGGTGAACAGTTGTTTGATGATATGATTTTAGCTTATGAGAATGGTGCCAAGTACATCGTTGTCTTTGATTCAGATAAAAATTACACACAAGGGATACTAAAAGAAGAGCACTTCAAAGCACTAAAAGACTTCAAGCAATATACAATTGAAAATCCCAGAGAGAATGAATATAACCAAGATAGAGTGGCTCTTGTATTGCCTCAAGGCTACGGGTACGGATTCAGAGGACCAAACGATAAAATCTGGGGATTATGGGAAGCGGATGCCTTGTCATTTGAATTGAGCCAAAGGATAGGTGATTTGCTGGAGCAGTATGATAAAAAACTGGATATAATCTATGATGAAAATTTAGAGTTAGATTCAAAATATAAGAAATATATTTTATGGAATAACACAAGTTATGTCCCTTGAATAAGATTAATAGAAAAAAATTCAACTCATATAATCCGTTTGAATCTACCGACCGATCCATTTCAGTTTCAATTTAGATTTGTATTCCCGCCAGAGTGGAGATATCACCCGAAAACACCCACATTTTTTTAGATTGGCACACCTAAACCTTTATGCTTTAGTTTAGAAATTATTATTCTGATTCGGAATTTTGGAAAGAAAAAGAAAATGAATAATGAAAAAAAACCAATAATTGTAAACGTAGATAATTTTGTACGAGCAGAAACCAACAAGTATTTTGACAGAACTATCAAGCAAGCTGGAGGATTAAACACTTGGATACACCTTCGCCAACCAACACCAATCGACAAACAAACTGTAATCCGAATGAATAGAGACACTCTCTACAGCAGTGCAATAGTAGATATAAGCAAAGGAGCCAAGATCATAATGCCAGATGCTAAAGATCGATACATGTCAATAATGATTGTCAACCAAAACCACTACATCAACAAGGTCTATCATGGCGGTGGAACCTATCAATTGACAATGGAAGAATTTGAGACTTTTTATGTTATGGTTGCTGTGCGTACTTTAGTTAATTCTTCTGATCCAGAAGATTTGAAAAAGGTTAATGCTTTGCAGGATCAAATGAAGATTGAAGCTGTTTCCTCTAAGCCTTTTGTTTTACCAGATTATGACATGGAAAGCTACAAGAAAACCCGCAATGCTTTGCTTGAGCTTGGTAGGGGTGTATCTGACGTTTTTGGTACATTTGGCAAAAAAGAAGAAGTTAATCCTATACGACATCTTATTGGAACTGCGCTTGGTTGGGGTGGTTTGCCTGTTAAGGAGGTTGTTTATGAGAATGTGGAGCCTAATTTGCCTGTTGGGAAATATCAGATTACTATAAAAGATGTTCCTGCTGATGCTTTCTGGTCTGTTAGTCTGTACAATGAGAATGGATTTTTCCAGAAAAATGATCTTGACGCCTATAATATTAATAGTACTTTTGTAGTGCCTAACAAGGATGGTTCTTTCACTATTAATTTTGGTGGTTGTGGCGATGGTAGGGTGAATTGTTTGCCGATTATGGAGGGCTGGAATTATGTTGTAAGGTATTATCGCCCTCGAAAAGAAGTGATTGAAGGCAAATACAAGTTTCCAAAACCAAAACCCGCACCATAAATTATTCCTTTTTTTAATATATACTATAGAACCTCGCCACTTGAATTATCTACCAATTAAGAAAGAAAAGTAACACCTGTACTAAAAGAACAGTTTAGGATTTGTATTCCTGCCAGAGTGGAGACATCACCCGCAACCACCCCCCACTTTTTTATTCTCTAAAATTAGATTTATGTTCGCATCTTGTTTTTTATTCCCGATAACCTTCGGGAAAACACCTATCCCAAATCATAACCCATACCATCTGGAGGTGATATTTGACTTGACAAGCCAAACATGTTCGATAGTTTGTGAACCCGGCACATGCGATACTTTCCAGTTTATGGCAAAGATCTTAAAAATGAAGGTGCTGCATCCCGGAGGGCTACACGCAACTAAACTATTGGCAGAAAAATGCAAAATCTCATCAGACATGATCATTCTCGATGCAGGTTGCGGGAGTGGACTAAGCGACATTTTCATAGCAAACAAATATGGCTGTAGAATTGTTGGAATAGACATCGAAACAGAAACTCTGTTAAAAGCTCAAGCTGAAGCTGTTTCAAACGGTCTAGGTGATCGAGTTGTATTCAGAGTCGGCAACGCTAACAACCTCCCTTTTCAAGATCAGATCTTCGACGGAGCAATCTTTCAAGCTGCATTGATATTCACCAATAAAACAGAAGCTTTGCAATCAGTCTATCAAAAGGTTCGCTCTGGGGGTTTTCTTGGAGTAATAGAACTTGCTTGGAAAAAGCCGCCTTTAGAGAAAATCGTCACTAAAGTTAGAGAAACCCTGTGTGCCGCAGCGGTTAACACTGAAACCCACAGCGATTGGATACAATTGTTTAGGAAGAATGGTTTTGAAGTTATTCATTCGGAATTGCTTGACCATAAATTTAACTTTAGAGGAATGTTTGAAAACGAGGGTTTGATTTCCTCGCTGAGAATTGCCCTAAAATACATTAACGACGAATCTGTGAAAAAGAAGATGGCGCAAATCACAAGCCTTTTCAAAGAAACAGGTGAATACCTAGGTTACGGTATTTATGTAGCTAGGAAGAAATAAGATGATAGAAGCTCTGTTGAATATCCGGATTCCCGAGTTGTGGGTTACTCCAGTTACTGAAGAGTTTGACGTTGAGGTCTCTTGCCAAATTGGCGGATACTCAACCAAGGCTGGTTGGGGAAGCGTAACGATGAAAGGCGAAGACGGGATATTGGATCTTGCGATTAATAAGATCAGGGATCATCCTTCAGTCGGCGGTGTCACGGTTAAGGCTCGTCAGCCAGGATCTATTACATTCATCGTGGATGTGGTGAAATGCAGGGCTTGTGAGGTTTTGATGAAGGCTAAAGCGTTCATGGTTTTTCCTGTGAGCATACACAATGGGCGGATGAAATGGTTGCTAATAACTGACAATAATCCTACTGTAGGAAAAATCTTTGATGATCTGGAGAAGTGTAGCTGTAACGTCAGGATTGAGAGGGTTACTTCTTTTGGAGGAAAGGGAATCCTAACTGAGAGGCAGGAAGAGCTTATCCGGGTTGCTCTATCTTCAGGTTTCTTTGATTTTCCCAGAAAGATAGGTACTATTGAACTCGCGAGAAAGCTTGGCATATCAGTCTCAACCCTTTCTGAGGTTTTAAGGGCTACTCAACGGCGTATTTTTGCTGAATATTTGCACTCGTAAACTGTGTTTGAAAAGATCCACTTTTAGTGAGTGCAGGATGAACCCCTATATTGATTGCAGGTTAGATTGGAATTGCATTCCATGTGAAAGTGGAGATATCACCCGCAACCACCCATTTTTTTGGATTAAGACTTAATCTTTTTCGCAAATAGTTATATGATGGTGTAGACTATAGTCTAATGCAATAAGATCTCAAACCTTTTCAAAGTATGATGTTGCCCTCTTCATCGATAAGAAAGGCAAGACACGGTGGAAAGATCTCCTAAAGGAATTTGTCGAAAATGGATCAAAACTGCACATCTCAAGACAAAAGCTTTCTAATTATTTAAAAGAACTATGCAATGAAGGACTTGTTAATAAGACAATTGACAAAACAGCTTTCATGCTGAGAATGGTATGGCGACTCTATCCCATTTATGTCGTACCAGAAAGCAGAAAAAAACGAATTGAAGAAATTAGAAAGAGAAAGAAAATATACGAATTTGTTGATTCAGCAAGTCCAGAAAAAATAAAGAAGTTAGATGAAGCAATTAGAAAAGTGGAAGAAGGATGAGTTGATGAGTATATATGAGGACGTAGTCCTTGTGATTGCACTTTGTTAATTCTGCCGATAACGGCGAGATTTTATAGCATATATCAAGTCAAGTTGTTGTTGAAGTAAAAATTTATCTCCTGTTTGGATTTACACAC
>LFWW01000073.1 GCA_001273385.1 miscellaneous Crenarchaeota group-6 archaeon AD8-1
CCGCTCCCGCAGGGGCAGGAGTCTCTGGGTTTTGCTTTTGCAAGGGTAATTTGCCAATCAATTTCTTTTTTGGCTAGGATTTGCATTATATCAGAAGCTGGTCTTCCAACCCTCATTATTGAGGCTAGAGTTTGCATTGGATTGCGAACTCGCTTAAAGAAAGCTTGCAACCCTTTACAAAGATAATTCAAACCATATTCTCCTTGAGGAGTAGATAAAAAACGATTTTTTGGACATTCTCCAGCACAAGCAAAAAGCATGTTACATTTACGACAGAAATTTGGAAGAGAAGCAAATTTATCCTGTGCAAAGGTATATTGTGCTTCAGAAGCAACTAAGTCCTTCATATGGGTTTTTAGGATATTACCCAAAAGGTAGTCGGGCTCAACATAATGGTCACATGAGTATAAATCACCAGTGTGTTCTAGTGCCAAACCTAAACCACAGGTTTTCTCAAAAACACACATTCCGGATGAGGGCAAACAGAGCCAGTTTCGGGCTGTGGCCTCAAAAGTTTGAACAAATACTTGACCAACATCATTTCGTATCCACTCATCGAAAATCAAGATTAAGAATCGACCAAATTGAATAGGACGAACCGAGTATTTTGAAACTTTGATACCCTTCTGGTAAAGACTTCGTCCAGCATTATTAATTCTTGTAACTACCGGAATGAATTGAATCCAGCTTGTACGAACTTCATCTCTTAGGAAACGGTAAACCTCCAAGGGGTAATTAGCATTTTTTCTATTCACTGTAACTAAGACGTTATATTCAACATTATATTTCTGAAGCAGTCTTAATCCTCGCATCACTTTTTTAAAGGATGGTTTGCCGTTTAGATCTACACGAAAGGAATCATGTAACCATTCAGGTCCATCAATGCTAATACCTACTAGAAAGTTATTTTCTTTAAAGAATTCACACCATTTGTCATTGAGTAAAGTGCCATTTGTTTGTATTGTATTTTCAAAAGTCATTCCTGGTCTGCAGTATTTTTCTTGAAAAGAAATTGCACGCTTGAAAAAGTCGATCCCCATTAAAGTGGGCTCCCCACCCTGCCAAGCAACTGTCACCCTAGAGACCCTGTGTGATTCTATAAGTTGTCGTATGTAATTTTCTAATACAACGTAACTCATGCGAAAGTTACTATTTGGATAAAAAAGTCCCTTATCAAGATAGAAACAGTATTCACAAGCCAAATTGCATTTTGGTCCTACAGGTTTTGCTAGCACATGAAAAGCTAAAGGTGGAACTTTGGGCAAATTTTCTTCCTTCTTTATGGATTAATTCAAAATTTTTCATTAAGTGGTAACTTAAAGCTAAGGCATTAGGAAATATCAGTTTATTATATTTTTGTGTTTCCAAAAGGCATCCAAGAATTCAATTTCTTATCTTGGTACATCAAGAAATTTTTTAATTGACCAATAATCCATATAGCAAATCAGCGAAATCGACCTGAATCCAAAATATATTTTATTAGGTTATATTTTTTTCTTAAAGATGATTCTTGAAATTTAATATTGAACAATATAGGATATCATAGGTATTTACCTGATTATTTTTTGTTGATTTATTATAAATAATTTATAGGAACCATACCATTAAATTAAAACAAATTTATACCTTAAACAAATTCAATGATATATAATTATTCTGATGAGAAAAAACACTATTTAATAATTAATTTGTAAATAAAGCTAAGAATTAGGATCAGAAGAAAGATGACATTATATTACTTACTAGGAAAGATATCAAAAGATGCAAAAGAAAGGATAAGATACTTTCCAAAACAAAAAACAGTAAAAGTTAATAATTCTTATAAAATGCGACTAAATCCAAGAGAGGAAGGAATAGATCGAGATCTTTTTATTTATAGAAAAAGAGAACCTTTTGCAACGGATTTTCTAATTAAATCAGGAATTTTAAATCAAGAAGTAAATACATTAGAGGCAGGAGCTAACATAGGATATTATGCTTTACTTGAATGGAGTTTAGTTAAACCGTCTGGAACTGTATATGCAGCTGAACCTGTAACAAAAAATTTCAAGAATTTACTCTATAATATTAAGTTAAATAAACCAAATAAAATCATGACTTTCAAAATAGCATTCGGAGAAAAAGAGGGAAAGGCACCAATCTATTTAAGTAAATTACCGAATTGGTGTACTCTAAACAGAGAAAATATTCAACACCAAATAGGAACAGAAACAGTAGAAGTAACAACAATTGATAAATTTTGCAAAAATAAACCAAAAATTGATTTTATCAGAATGGATGTTGAAGGTTATGAGTATGAAATAATTAAGGGAGCAACAGAAACATTAAAAACAAATATAAAAATCCAAATGGAAGTTCATCCATTATCGATAAAAAATTTAGAAGATTTTTTGGACATTTTAAAACAAAATAATTTCTATATAAAATATACAGTTTTTGAATATACAGTACCATATAACCATTTAACATACTCAGCTTTCAAAAAAACAGGAAGCCCGTATCCATTACAATTTTACAACATTAGAATTTCACAATTCAGAGAATTAATGGAGAAAAATCCAGCTTATTGTCCAAATGTGTTCTTATTTAAAAAATAAATAAAATTGTATTATGCCAGTCATTATATTCGATAATACATAAAAATATGAATAGAAATTAGAAATAAAAAATAAGCCTACAGAAAAACTTAGTAACATTAACAAAAGTTATCAATTTTGTAGCATATTCTGAATTTGAAAGGATTAAAAAAGATGGTTAAATCGAAGTTAAAACCGTTACATTTTATCTATGATGGTGGTTACAATATTAGGATTAATCGCTATTTAGTACATAGTATTGATCAAGGATCTAGACCAGCTTTTTGTTATCCAGATTTTTATAATATCCATGCAAATAAGCGAACAAGTTCTTGGGGAATTGACGACGATAATCTGGACTTAGCATTTTATCCAAAAAACCGGTATGTATCGAATATGATTCCTGCAAAAAATGATCCTATATGTCTAAGAAAGATTTTTAAAGATTTTGATTGTGATGTTGTTCACGCGCATCATTTAAATTCAGCTTTTTACTCGATTAATCTTGGATTACCTACAGTATTCGATGATTGGGAATTTTTTTTGAATTATATGCGATATCTTCCTTTATTGTTTAATTATTGGCTATACAAGAAAAGGCCAGATAAAATAGTACTTGGAATGTTTATGAGAGCTTTGGATCGTTTCAGAAATCCTTATATCTTAAAGAAAATTTTCAAGCTTGCACCTATTATTGTCACTAATAGATTTGTGAAGGAAGAGTATGATTCGTTTGGCGCGAAAACTTTCTGGGTTCCAAATATGCCTCTTAATTTTGAAAGAGAATATGTAGAAAGTAAACAGATCAAGAAAATATCTAGGTTGACAACAGGTTATATTGGAAGATTGTATAATGATAATAAACAAAATCCACTAAGAAATGCTAGTGGCATAGCTGAATTATGGCGACGAGAAAATATTGGAGATCTTTACATTTTTGAAGGAAAAAATACTTGCACTCACTTGGAATTGTTATGCAAACTAAAGAGCTTTCATTTTAATCTCCTTTACTGGGAGCCTAAAAGTTTCCATCGCTATTATACTCAAAATAAACCTTTTTTGGCATCAATTTTAGGGATTCCTACCATAATTAGTGCATCTTTGGTTGATACAGTAAATCTTCTTGGAGAATATGCCCTTCCTGTTATGACTATCAGGGATATACCTTTGGTAATGAAATCTTATCTGGAAAATCCTAGAAAATTAATCTTAAATCCTACTCATTTCTGGGAATATTATGAGAAGAATATTTTTTCTGCATATCAAGAAGCTTTGAATTAGAATTTTGGAATGAGCTGACTTAGACAAATACAAACTTGAGCAATAATAAAAGTTTTTTTGAATTATCATTTCCAAGAAAAAAATCAAAAATAAGAGTTGCCTTTGTAATAAGATTTATTATTTGTTAGAATAGGATTATTTTTTATATTTTTATGAGATTTGGATATAATTTTTTGGGATTAAAAACTGTTAATTTTGCTTTTTTAAGAGTTCGACCTAATTTAGGTACCAATCCTTTAGCTTGAGTCCCTAGTTTACAAGTTAAAACTTGAGTAAATAAGTCCAAAGACTCAACACTGATTATATCTCTATTTAACCTCGCAAAATTTATAGCATTTTTAACTTCGGTATGTGTCACACCTTGTACAATTAATCTATCCAGAAGAGATTTTTTCCAAAGTTCAAACAAAGAAACTTGTTTATCAGATAATTTTACCTTAATTAAATTTTGTCTTTTACAAATATCTAATACATTTATTTGAACTGGTATTCTTTTTGCTAATCCAAAAAGATCAACAATTTTATCCAAACTTGCCTCATTATCCAAAAATAATTGTTCCCTTATGTCCTCTAGGTAAATGCTAGCAAAAACAATTTTTGGTTCAAAAACTCCAATATCTATTAATAATGATTTATTTGCCTTCTCAGAGATTTGTCCGATTAAATTAGAGCCTTTTTCAATAGCACTTATAGTTGCTGGACAGATCCCTATTTCTTTTGTCAGATAACTAACTGCTATTTGTTGATCTTCGCCTTGCACATATATTTGCAACCAGCCAGCACTATTTGAACCTAAAACCTCCACTTTTACTTCAATATCCTTGAAAAGTGAATTAATTATTTTTTTGCTTTGTGTTAATTGAGTTTTATTGAAAATCTTTAGAAGTAATGTCAATAGAGTCATGAAAAATCATCCATTAGAGCATTGATTTCTTTATAAAGCTTCCTAACTCTATTGGCAGCATCAATTTTATTCTCTTCAACTAGTTTATTGATAGTATTTTCTATTGGTGCAATTTTTGATTTCTCAATTAATTTGTCTGCATAACAAACAATTTTTTCTTCAATTGTAACAGGCATATAAAGATCTTTTGCCCATCCCAATTTCTTGGATTCATTTTGGCTTATTCCTCCACCTACATGTCGTTTAATAATAGAGATTATAGATTCAGGTAATCCTGCGTTTTTTGCTATTTCTGCTCCAACTATGGCGTGATCCACAGAATGAGTTTTTGAACGACCAATATCATGAAGCATAGCTCCAATTTCAACAAGTTGAATATCAACTTTAGTACCGTTAGCTTGAATTTGTTTTGCAGTTTTTATTGCAATTTGGGCAACTGTTTTGCAATGATTGATAATTTCTTTTGAACAACCAATTTTTGTAAGAAAAATTATAGCTTCTTTTCTGGAGAGAAGTTTTTCACTCACCCAGTTCCTTCCTTACCTGATCTAC
>LFWW01000074.1 GCA_001273385.1 miscellaneous Crenarchaeota group-6 archaeon AD8-1
GGCAATAAATTAATTTTTTAATATGAAAACTTTTATTATCATAATTAGCATTTTTTAAAAATCTATAACCAGAAACAAATAGCAACTAAAACTCGAAAGCGGATAAACATATTGAAAAAACAACAACAAATAGCAACAATACTAATAACTATTGTAATCATAATTGGAATAACAATTTTCATCTTATCCAATAATTCATCGCAGCAAACACCCATAAATTACACCTATGAAATCGTAAAAACTTATCCACATGATCCAGAAGCATTCACCCAAGGGCTAGAATTTAATTCTGGTTTTCTATTTGAGAGCACAGGCCTCTTTGAAGAATCCTCTCTCAGAAAGGTCATATTAGAAACAGGAGAAGTCATAAAATCCAAAACCTTACCAGATCAATACTTTGGAGAGGGAATTACAATTTTTAATAATAAAATTATTCAGTTGACTTGGATCTCCAACAAAGGTTTTGTATATAACATGGATTCCTTTGAAGTCATATCAGAATTTAGCTATCCAACTCAAGGATGGGGAATAACTAATGATGGTTCGAACCTAATCATGAGCGACGGATCTTCAACATTGTACTTTTTGGATCCTAACACCTACGAGAAAATAAAAGAAGTCACAGTAATCGATCAAAATCCTGTATCAAACCTAAATGAGCTTGAATTTATTCAAGGACAGATTTATGCAAATATTTTTCAACAACATAAAATAGCGATAATAAATCCTCAAAGCGGCAAAGTAGAAGGCTGGGTAGATCTGACTGGAATAAACGAAGAAACAAATGTAGATCCAAATAAGGTACTAAACGGAATTGCTTATGACAAAGAAACAGATAGATTATTCATCACAGGAAAAAAATGGTCAAAATTATATCATATCAACCTTGTAAAATTAAATAAACTTCAATAAATAAAGAGATTAATCAGAACATTTGTTACTAAAATTGAAATTCCCTCCTCCACAGCTGAATTCCTTATTTTCTGGCTTATTCATAGAATAAGTATCAAATCATGGTTTTTTTCATGGATAGCAATCTAAACCTTTTTATAATTGAAGACTTGGAGGCAATATGTCACATTAATCATATTACATTAGTGAGCTTCTATTAGCTTTTCAAAATATTATTATGAAAAAATTTTGTGGCATGAGAAACGAAAAATAATGAAAAATCAATCTTTCAGAGACTTACCTCTAAGTATGGAAGTCATAAAAAGTATAGAAGAACTTGGATATGAAAAACTTTTTCCGATTCAATCACAAGCAATACTGCCTTTGCTTGAAGGTAAAGATATTATAGGACAAGCTAAAACTGGCACAGGAAAAACAGCAGCTTTTGGAGTACCAATGGTTGAAAGAATAGATCCTAAAGTCAGAAAAATTCAAGGATTAGTTTTAGTTCCAACCCGTGAGCTTGCAATCCAAGTAGCAAAAAATATTAAATTTTTTGCAAAACATAAAAAACTACAAATTTTGTCAGTATATGGCGGTGAATCAATCAATCGACAGATAGAAGAATTATCAAAAGGAATGCAAATTATCGTCGGTACACCAGGAAGAACAATAGATTTAATTAAAAGGGGCAAAATAACTTTTTCCTCAATAAAAATAGTTGTTTTGGATGAAGCCGATAGAATGTTAGATATGGGATTCATTGATGATATTAATTATATTCTTTCAAAAACTCCATCAAACAGACAAACTAGTCTTTTTTCAGCAACAATTAATAAAAATGTACTAAAAATCTGTGAAAATTACCTTAAAAAACCTGAAAAAATACTAGTTAGCAAAGATGAAATCGCACTAACCAAAATGAAACAATTCTATATGATTATAAATCCTTACAATAAGTTCCAAGCTCTATTAAACATATTAGAAAAAAATCGAATAAACAAAGCAATAATATTCTGTAAAACACGAGTAGGCACGAGCATACTATCAGATAAACTCAGAAGAAAAGGATACAATGCCAGACCACTTCATGCTGGATTTACTCAATCTCAGAGAAATCGAGTTATAAATGAATTTAGACAAGGAAAATTGGAATTATTAATAGCAACAGATGTTGCATCCAGAGGCCTAGATATTCAAGGAATAACACATATCATCAATTATGATGTGCCAGTTGAACCTCCAGTCTATTTCCATAGAATAGGGAGAACAGCAAGAATGGGACAAGATGGTACAGCAATAACCTTTGTTGGCTATGGAGAAATCCATGGATTTAATAATATCAAAGCTCTTACAAAAACAAACATAGAAGAAATAACTGAAATTTCACCAATTCTAACTTCTTTTTAACCATTAACAATAATAAGCAGATGGATTAAATTTCATTTGAGGTAGAAATAAAAGAAATGGCTCGAGATCCTGTTTGTGGAACGGTCTTAGACGAAAACACAGCAAAATATAAGATCACATATCAAGGTGAAACATTCCATTTTTGTAGTGTAGTTTGCAAAAAAAAATTCAAAAGACGCAAGACCAAATACATCAAATAATTTAAAAAAAGATTATTCATAATAAATTTTTCAAGCCGCTAAGGCCAAATATTAAGGTAATATTTGAAAATTAAATTAGATCATTTGAAATCCTGTTTCTAGGTTGATGATTAACCTCTTATATTGAATGATTTTGGTAGTTATAGTTGTTCTCCATTAGCAAGGTTCATCATCATTAAACCAGAGCATGGTTTTGGATAAAAATCTGTTGATTTTTCAGGTAATCTTGAACCTTGCTTTGCAATTTTCCACACTATTTTTGGATCTACAGGATTAACGAGAAAAGCTAATTTGGCTTCTCCAGAGTCAACTTTATTGAGAGCTTCGGTTGTTGATCCAACATATAATATGTCCTTGTGCATTTTCATTTTACCAATGCGCATAACATGTTTGAAAACTAAATCACGTAATATCGTAACATCCAGAAGATCAATCTTAGTTGATGTATCATATTTAAGAATTTTAGAAAGTTGCTTCTTATTTTTTAGTATTAATCCATAGGCTTTAGTTCCATCGTACACGCAAAAAACATGCTTTTTAGAGTTATTCCTTAGATAATGATTTAGGGAATTCACAGTTGGATCAATTTGTTCAACATTAAAGAAGCTATTTAGTAAGTCTAATTTTTTAGGAGTTAATTCAAATTCCTTTAAAGCTCTGTGAGTAGACAAAACCACCAGACCTTCTTCCTCAATTGGTACTATATAGGACATTTGGAAATTGCAGGCGGATAAATTTGTGCATTTTCCTTTTTTTTGTTGTGCATCTCTATAATTAATTGCACTCTCATATCTATGATGACCATCAGCAATAACTAGCTTCTTATTTTTTAGTGCATTCATGAGAAGTTGAATAGACTGAGAATCAACAATCTGCCAAACACTATGACTGACCCTACTTGAATCTATAAAATCAATTAGAGGTGAAGTGTTTATGATTCTTGAAAATAGATTAATTGTAATTTTCTTTGGATCAGAATAAATAAGAAAAACAGGTTCAAGATCTTTTTGAACTGATTCTAACATATTGATTCTATCAGTTTTAGGTTCTTTATAGGTAACTTCATGTGGAAAAACAACATTTTCTTCATAATGATAAAGACGAAGAGCAACTATAAATCCAATACGAGTAAAATTCTTTTGGTTAACTTGAAATTCTTGCCTATAAACAAAAATCGCTGGTTCCCTATCTTTTATCAAAATTCCGCTATTAATCCAATCATTAATTCTGTTCTTTGCAACTTCATATTTATTATTCTCTATTGGCAAAATTAGCCGACAATAATTATAAATTGATTTTTCATAATACAGTTTTTGCATTAGAGGATCAATTTTATCATAGGGTTGAGTTATCAAATTGGAAATAGCACCTGCTTTTTCTGAAAAACGTATAGCCTTAAAAGGTCTGATCTCAACCAATAAATTCAGCTCACAAAAGAATCAATTACTTTGAATATTTTCTTTTTAAAAAGAATAGAAATATTAAAATAAAATCTAGAATTACAAAAAACATGATTGATTTTGACTAAATGAGTTTCTCCCAACATTACTAAAATAAACCCTCGTTGTCAACTAACATAAAAAATAGAACTTTTAAACTCTTTTCTCAGAGTTTCCAAAGATCATCAATAAGACCAAGAACCTCTTTTATTTCATTTACGTTCCATTCACCCATATGACCAATACGAAATGTCTTTTCCTTTAATTTTCCATAGCCATTCGAAATCAGAAAGCCCCTTTTTGCGAGTTTTTCGATTAATGATCCTATTTTTTTTCTACAGATGTTTTTAATACAGGTTAATGTAACTGATTCGTATCCAGATTCGGGAAACAGAGCAAAATTCTTTTTTGCCCAATCTCTAGTATATTTAGCCATTTCCAAATGTCTTTCATAAACACAATCATACGTTTCCTTTAACAAAAGATCCATTCTCTTGTCTAAAGCATAAAGAAGAGAAATATTTGGAGTAAATGGTGTTTGATATTTTTCTTCAAAATCAAATATCTTAATTAAATCAGTATATGAACCACGATAAGGTATTTTTACAGCTCGCTTCAAAGCTCTTTCTGATACAACACCTATACAAAGGCCAGGAGGAAGCGCAAAACATTTCTGAGAAGAGGCAAATATAACATCACAGCCTATTTTAACTGGCAATATTTTGTCGCCAGCCATAGAAGAAACACTATCAACAGCAAAAATAATATTTGGATATTTTTTTCGAATTAAAGCCCCAATGTCATATATTGGATTTCTAACTCCGGTTGATGATTCATTATGACATATAACAACAGTATCATAATTTCCAGATTCAAGTTTATTAGCAACCATATTGGTTGTTATAGCCTTACCCCAATCTACCTCAAGAATGTCAACTTTTTTTCCACAACCCTGGATTGTTTTTGCAAATCTTGAAGAAAAAGCACCATTAACACAAACAAGAGCATTTTCTTGTACAATGCTTCTCCCAACAATATCAAACCACAAAGTTCCAGAAGAAGTTGTTACAGCAGACTTGTAATAATTGGATAATTCAAAAAAATCAGCAAGCTTAGTCTTTATTCCTCTATAAAAATCAGAAAAAGATTTTCCTCTATGACTTATGAGATACCGAGACTGTTCTCGCAAGATTTCTTGACTAACTTCTGTAGGTCCAGGAATCAATAATTTCTCATGCAACTTAATAAATCTCCATTTTGAAACCGTTAAGAGTTAATAAATCCAATTTACTAAAGTTAATAAAGATTGCATATTCAACTCAGATTTTTTCCTTTAT
>LFWW01000021.1 GCA_001273385.1 miscellaneous Crenarchaeota group-6 archaeon AD8-1
TTCAAGCCAAAGTTGTTTTTCCAAGTGAAGAATTAAGTGTTGGTGAGGACCTAAAATTAAAGATTCAGTTGATTAACGTTGGTAAAGAGCCTGTTTTGCTTTCTCGAATTGAGAATCTTTTGCCTGCTAATTTTCAAATGGTAAGTATGCCAGAAGGTTTCGAATTTAATAATCTAAGATTAACTATTATGGGTAAGCAAATTGAACCCTTGAAAACAGAAGAAATCATTCTTACGTTGAGATCTTTTAAAAGTGGATCATTTGAGTTTAGACCAAAGATTGTTTGTGTAGATGAAGCTGGAGAAGAATTAATTTTCAATGTCGAACCAGCAACATATACTGTTTCTGATGCTATACTTTCCGGGAGAATACGCACTGGTTACAAGGATCTTGATAACTTATTGATGGGGGGCTTGCCTGAGGAGTACAGTGTTGTTCTTGCTTCTCCTTCAAATGATGAGAGGTCACTGTTGATTAAGAGGTTTCTTGAGACAGGAATAAAAAATGGAGAAACCACATTTTACATTACTACAGAAGTGGGACCAGTTAGGGGGTTAGTTGAAGAGTTTCAATCTAACTTTTATTTGTTTGTTTGTAATCCTAGAGCTGATGTGATGATAAAGAGCTTGCCTAATGTTTACAAGATAAAAGGTGTTGACAATTTAACGGATATTGATATTTCCTTGATTAAGGCTTTTAGAAATTTAGATCGATCGAACACCGGGTCTAAAAGAGCTTGTATTGAGATTGTATCAGATGTTTTGTTGCAGCATCGTGCTGTTATAACTCGAAAATGGCTAAGTGGTCTTCTTCCAGACCTGAAGTCTCGAGGGTTTACTACATTAGCAATTGTAAATCCGCAAATGCACCCTACAGAAGAGGTTTATGCTATTTTAGGCCTTTTTGATGGTGAAATCAGAATAACTGAAAAAGACACCTCAAGGGGACTAGAAAAAGTTTTGAGGGTAAGAAAACTCTATAATCAACGATACATTGAAAGCGAATTGATTGTTACAAGACAAAAAATAGAGGACTAAATAAAATTTTTTAAAGAAAATGAGAAATTTTTGTTCATCCTTCTCTGAAAAGAGACATTGTTGGGTAGACTTCTATTCCATTTCTATCAATGGTGTATGGTACTACGTTTGAGTTTGTGCTAACTCCTCTCATCTTTACTATTTGCAATCCTCTAACTGTTGATCCTCCTGAAAAGATAGTCTGCATCATAATAACACCGTGAACCATAAATTCTTCATATGTAAGTTTTCTTGTTTGCAAGCCAAGTTCAGATAACTCTGTTGTTACTAGTGTTGTTGTTCCAAGATCTGAAAGAGCTTCTATTAGATCTTGACTAGCTGTTCTTCTTTCAATAGGGTCTGTGAATCTATAAAATAAACTTGCAAGAGTATCTAAAACTACCCTTTTTGCTTCGATTTCTTGAATTTTTTCCTGCAATTGTTCAACTAGTTTATCAATAGAAAGCAACTTTCCTCGCAAACTATGTGTTTCCTCTTTCATCATTTTTTCTTTGAGTATTGCAACCCTAGATAGTCTAGTGGCATCTATAAACCTGAATTTATTTTCCTCTTCAGCCTTTTGGAAATCCCAACCAAAATTGTTCATTTCAGAGAAATAATGATTCTTTCCCTCATCAAGACTAACCATTATCCCATTTTCATTAAATTCTGAAAGGCCTTTGTAAAGAAATTGTGAGGCAAGAATAGTTTTTCCTGCTCCAGGCCCTCCCAAAATCAAAATTATTCTCTTAGAGGGAAGGCCTCCACTTATCATCTCATCTAACCCATAAACTCCAGAAGGTACTGTCTCAAACATAATCATTACCTTAAACTGTATGAATGTGCAAAATGAATATAAGTATTTACAATGGTTGAGCTTTAACTTTAATTTTGACTTTTATACTTTTTTTAGGATTTAAATTATTGCTAAAGAGTGATTATTTTTGAATAGAAATATTTTCTATATATGGTTAAATATTAGATTCGAGCATTATTGTTTAAATATACGAAGTACATTATTTCGGTGTTATATTTGATTGATGAGAAAGGAGAGAAAAATAATTAAAAATAATATTATAAAAAGATCAGTGATTACTAGTTTATTATTGTTACTTTTGGCTATTAACTTAGCTTCAAGTACACTTTTGGTTTCAGGGGAAGCAGGTGGTACAGGAAAATATTTAGAAATAAATTTCATAAGTTTAAGTGATACTCCAGCTGATAATGCAGCTCTTTTAGCTTCTGATTGTGAAGTAACTGCAACAAAAATTAGTTCTGATCAAGTTTTTACATATGCTGCATCAAATGAGCTTAGTTACAGGCAAAAAGTAGGAGCTGGTACTGTTTTACTAGATGCTAATGCTGATGAAGGTTGGGAATTCTGCCATTTTATTATAAGAGATGCTGAATTTGATGATTTATCTGAATATAAAACAGAGAAAAATGATATTGTAGAGGCTGTATTTAAGAGAGAGGTTTTAACATCTGATATTACTGTGTATGTGGAAGGCGGTTTTGGAGAGGTTTATTATCAAGGAATGCTAGTTGCTGATCAAACTAACAATGCAGAAAACCCTGTTATAATAACTGTAGATTATGGTACTACTCCAAGATTCGAGTTTGTCCCCGCCGAATCATACCATTTGTCTTCTGTATTAGTTGATAACAGTGTTTATATGGATTTAATTCTAACTGAATTCACGCAAAGTTATGAGTTTCCAATAATTGCGGAATCATTTCATAGTTTGGTTGTAACTTTTTCACAAGATGGTGAAGCTGTTATACCCTATGGATCAGATATAACTGTGTTTTTGAGTAATGCTGCTAGCTTAAATTTCAATTATGTAAGTGGAGGTACTGCTTATGGTAATGAAATTTTTTCCCTTCTTGATGTTGTTGTTTGGTCTATCACTGTTCAAGTCGATGAATTAGGGGATCAAACAATTGTTGCATTAAGATATGATCCTTCAAAGGTTCCTGGCTCCGAAGAAGATCTCCGCCTATACAGATGTGATTCTGAAGATGCTGAGCTTTATTATAAAAGCGATGTAAACGATGATGGCGTAGTAAATGGACAAGACGATAAGATTATTGCAAATATAGTCAAACATCCAAAGTTTTGGGATCCTGAAGAAAATCCTGAATATGATATAGACGGAGATGGCTTTGTCAATGAAATAGACTTACATATTGTCAACTCTATGAAGAATTTGGATCTAAATTGGATAGATATCACTTTATACGTAGATACTGAGAATAACATAATTTATGGCGTTACAGAGCACTTTTCCATTTTTAGAGGAAGATAACCTCAACCTTTTTTCTTTTTTTTAAAATATTTTTGTTTAATGCAAATAGGTCAGTAATTTTTTAGATTTGCAAGTATCTTTTAGCAATTGTTTTAAAGGTCATATTGTAAAATATTTAGGTAAGAGTGATTTTATGATTGTAACTAATTCTAAGCCTTATGGTGTGATTCGAGGTAGTCTTCGTAAGTGGAAGAAGATTAGTCTTATTGCATGTAATTCTTGTGCTAGGATTTGTGAGACTGGTGGGCAAAAAAAACTTGATGAATTGGAGGAGCGGCTTAAGAAGGATGGTTTTGATGTGGTTAGCGCTAATGTGGTTCCTTTAGTTTGTAATATTGATGCTGTTAAAAGAAGAACTTACGAGGCGGATTATTTGGTTGTTTTGGCTTGTGATTCAGGTGTTTTTACAGTGCAAAGCATTTTTCCAGATAAGGTTGTTGTTCCTGCACTAAATACTATAGGTCTTGGGGCCAAAGATAGTAATGGTAATATTTTTGTGATGAAGAAGTTCTAGTTTTTTTATAGTCCTAGTGATTCTTTCATGACTGGGACGTCAAGTCTTCCTGCTCGAAAGGTGTTTCCTGTTCTAAGATTGTTTACAGAAACTATTGCAGGTGCAAAAATGTTAGGGTCGATTTTGTAGAAGTCAAATCCTGCTTCTTCAAATATGTCTAAAAAGCGTGGATTTTTCTTTGCCAATTCTCTGGCTTCTTGCATCATCTTTGAAGAGGATGAAGGTGCTTGTTTAACAATGCTTTCTAGTAATTGGTCATCCTCAAAGTCCACGATGTAATTTGCTGTTCCCCCATATAAGATTGCATCATTTGTTCTTCCCATAGCTTCCCCAGATTTAGGATGTAGTGGAATAATCGGGGCATAACCCCATGCAGATGTAACAATTAGTGGATCAAGCCCCAATCTTTCAAGTTTATGAAGCCCTGTTTCAACTATTCTTCCTGAAACCTGAGTAGAACCAGCAAGGCTCGTGGTTGAAAACATTACAATATACACATTCTCTGGTTTGACATTGCATTTTTCTGCAATCATCAAAATAGCTTCTTCAGGAGGTTTTTTCTCAGTCTCCAAAACCAAAACTGCCTTGTCTGCTTGTTCACTATAGTTAAGTTTTCTATAGAGCTTTTTAGGCTTAAGAGCAATAGCACGAGCCGGCCCGGATCCAATAGCAGAATAACCTTCAACTTTTATCTGCCAACCCGCAAACTGAGAACCCAAAGTCGATATAGCAGGATGATCGGTTTGAACATAAACCGAAGGCAAAACAACATCCTCATACTGAACTGGAAAAATCTTAACCTGCCCCAATCCACCTAAACAAATTTCAGTAATAATCTCTCCAGCAAAAAAGCCACCTTTGGCTTCCAAACCAGCATCCACCAAAACACTGCCACACTTGATCTTCTCTACGGTAACACTATACTCCTCAGGATTTGCACAGAGTTTCTCAAATAACTTATAAGCTGAAAGATTCAAATTTATCTTCGATGAACCCACAACATATACCTCAATTACTCTTAGTATCCAATTAACAATTTACAGGATAGAATAAGTTTTTCCCCTAATACTAAAAAATTTTTCATATCATTTTGTTATTTGTGATTTGTGGGTCTTTAGGTTTTTTGCCAAGTTTTGTATTGATTATAACGTTGAACCCTACTTCATAAGCATTGATTACACCAAGTAATTGTGCAGGACTTATTTTTATATCAACTACTGCTAGAAATGTATTCTTTTAGTCTAGGTATTGCTGCCCTATAAGGGTATCCACTTTCAATGATTACTGTTGGATCAATATTACCTTCAGATGCGACTTTTTCAATTGTATCCTCTGGTTCCGATAGCATTGTATCTACTTTTCTAAGAATGTAGATTGGAAAGTGTTGCTTTGTTAATATTAAGAAGTCAGTTTTAATTTCAATCATCAAGTTCTTAGAGTGCTGAATGGTTTGATTTAATTCTATGGGATAGGCTTCATAGGTAATGTAATTATAAACAATCTCTGAAGCTCTCCTTTTTATTCACCATCCTTTTTCTTTTTTTACTTTATTCAATTCTTCTGTTAGGGACTCTATTTTGTTCTTTTCTTCCTCAATTATTTTTAATAGTTTGTCTCTGTCTTTTTTTCTTCTGTTGTTGACTTTACTATTAGATCAACTTCATTTGTTATCTCAGCTAAGGCTTATTTTCTTCATTTAGTTTTGCTCTTGCTTTTACTCATCTTTCTATTAAAAGAGCTCCTACCGACCAAAATCTATGATGCATACTGATTGAACTCCTGTTGCAGAAAGAAGTCCTGTGAAAACTTGAGTAATGGTTTCTACAAATCCTGCTGGTAAGAGAAAAAGATAAGACCTTATCTCTAAATCTGCTACGATATTATTTTTTAATATTTTTAAATAATCTTAAAGAATGAGCAATAAAATTAATCTCTTGGGTTTGTTTATTAAAATTTTTATCATTTGAATTAAATTTCTTTTTAAAAATGACTATTTAATAAGAAAATAAGGTTTTCTATTAATGAACAAACCTTAAATAAACTTAGGACTTAAATCTATTTTTAGGAAAATTAATTTGGCTTTAAAGTTGCTTCAATTTGGTACTGGTATTGCTCCAAAAAAATTGTTTGTAATAACAATCCTTAATTCTAGCCTTCTCGCTTGGTATTTTTTTCTTGCGCAGGTTAATTTTGAAATTATTTTTCGGAATTTTTCTGATTCTACTTCAATAATCTATACTGGTCAAGCTTTATTCTATTTTTTTGGTGCTATTTCAGCGATTATTGGGGCTGGAATAGGTTCAAGATTTAAAAGAAAAAAGATATTATTTATTTTAACAACTTTAGGAGTAATATCTTCCTTTTCACTATTATTTTTTCAAAGTGAAATTTCCATTTTCTTTTTGTGCCCTATTTTAGGCATAACTTTGGGATTGGTTTATCCTGTTAGTATGTCTATGATGGCTGATAGTTCAAAAATTGAAGACCGAGGAAAGGTGGCAGGAATATATATTCTTCAGACATTCGTAATGCTAGCTATTTTCATTATTCTTCAAGAAATGCTTGAGCTTGGATTTTTTGGAATAATTGTTTTATTAGTTATTATCAGGTCAATTAGCTTTTTGCCATTAGTAATCGAAGATTCAAAAAGTACTAAAATGGTATCAGAAAAGCTGAAAAAAAATTTGTCGTGGAGTTTTATTGTTTCACATAGACAATTTGTATTGTATTTCATTCCATGGTTAATCTTTCTTATTGTTACAGTAATTGCGGATCATATATTATGGCCAAGTTTTCCTGATACTCAAGAAATCGTTGAAGCTATGGCTGCTGCTGAACCAATGCAATATGTTGGTACAGCCATCTTTAGTATAGTTTCAGGAATTCTAGCTGATCGCATCGGAAGAAAATATCCTATTATAATTGGTTTAATCTGGTTAGGTGTTAGTTTTGCCCTCTTGACATTAACAATATCAAATCTAACTGTATTTCTTCATGTTATGGCTATTGGTATAGCTTTTGGTTTTTTAATGGTTATTTATACAGCTATTCCCGCTGATCTTTCTGATCGTTGGCCGAAATCAAGAGAAAGATTTTATGCTTTAATTGTAGTTTTGCCGTTAAGTGCCTATGGTGCTGTTGGTGCAATTCCGGCAATATTTGGAATAAATGCTGCTCCTAATATAATTGCTCCATTTTTAGGTGTTATTCTTTTTCTGTCGATTATTCCAATTATGGCGGTAAAAGAAACTTTACCTCGTTCAAAAATGGAACGAAGAAAATACAAAACACATATTGAAAAACTTGGAGAACTTCGTGAAGAAATGGAATAATATTAATAATAAAGCTATACATTTTTGGTTTAGAACAGCTATTTTGTTTTTAGTTTTTAAAGATGGGATTAAATTGTTTTGATTTGCAGTAATTTATTAATTTATTTCCATATTGTTTTTTCCATTTATCTTGGTATTTCTTCAAGTTTCCCTCTTTTATAGCCTCGCTGGCTAATTTTCCAGACCATAGCGCATATGGAATTCCTTCTCCATTAATGGGATTCACATGACCTGCTGCATCTCCTATTAAAATCCAATCTTCTCCACAGCAGGAATATTTTGTAAAGAAATTTGGATCTTTTGCATAAGGCAATAAGGCCTTAAATTGTGAATTTGGAACAATTTTCATTTTTGGATAATTACTAAGAATGTATCTATTCAATAATTTTTGGAGTTGTTTTTCGTATCTTAATTCGGTACCTATACCAATATTTGTGTTATCTCTTCGAGGAAAAATCCAAATATATCCTGGAATTTTATTGAAAAATTTAACAACCGAAATATCTTTTTCAATTCCAGTTGCTAGATAACCATATCCAATAGCAAGATTTTTTTTGGCTATTGGACCAATCGTTTTCCTGCGAACTAGACTTTTTGCTCCGTCAGCTCCAACAAGAATTTTAGTTTTTAGTGTTTGTTTATTTGTTTTTATAATCCAATAACTATTTTTCTTTTTTATTTTATTTGATTCTTTCTTATTCTTTTTGTTATTTTCAACTCTTTCAATATCTATTACTCTTTCTTTAATCAAAATAGCCCCTTTTTTTATTGCCATTCTAAGAATCTCAATATCAAAATCTTTTCTAGATATATTGTACCCTTTGAGAAATTCTAATTCTTGATAGTTCTTTTCATCGAACACCATTTTTAAATTTGTTAGAGAGGCATTTTTTTTTAAAATATTTTCTATAAATGGAAATTTCTTAATAATTTCTGCTTGAACCCTGCCTCCACAAGCTTTTTCTCTTGGATGAGATGGATCAAAAATTATAGGAAAAATTCCATTGATAGCTAAATTAAAAGCACAATAGGCTCCTGAAGGGCCGCCGCCAACAATAACAATTTCTTCTATTTTTTCCATAAATAATATTTGGTTTATTGGTTAATAAAAATATGAAACTAAAATATTTTAGGAATTTTTTTCTAACATTATATTGATTTGATTTTCTTATAATTTTTTTAAATGTGGGAGCAATTCTAGTTATTTTAATTAGAGCTTTTTGGAATAAGATGAAATAGTTGAGGAATCATTTAGAATTGAGAATCTAAAATTAATTTGGGTAGAAGCAACAATGAAAATAGATCCAAAATTCTTATTAGAGATGTACCCAATCATAAGAAAAAGGAATAAAAATATTCTTTCTAAATTAAGCGAAAACTTACTTTCTGAGGTATCTGATAATACATTAAGATTAATATTAAAGACAGTGCCTGAATATTGGACAGACTCTCTAAGACCTGCTTTAACCTCATTTTGTTGTGAAGCTGTCGGGGGAGAAGAGAAAATAGCTAATGATGCAGGTTTGATGTTCAGCATGATGTCAGCAGGTTTATCAAATCACGATGATATAATTGATAAATCAAATAAAAAACATTCTAGAGATACTATTCTAGGTCAACATGGTCTTGAAAAAGCTTTACTTGTTGGAGATCTCATTCTTTTGAAAGGTTGGAAGATGTTGCCTGAGATCTGTGAACGTGTCTCCAAACCAAAGAAAGTGATGGACTTAATGGAAAAGT
Organism: miscellaneous Crenarchaeota group-6 archaeon AD8-1; assembly: GCA_001273385.1. Classification (GTDB taxonomy): domain Archaea; phylum Thermoproteota; class Bathyarchaeia; order Bathyarchaeales; family Bathycorpusculaceae; genus AD8-1. The sequence goes on from LFWW01000021.1 coordinate 8,912, forward strand.
ATATTGTTGAGATGTGTGAGGCTCAAATAATAGAAGTTTCATACAAGCATAATTTTGATGTTGGAGTAGAGGAATATGAAAATTTGCTTTTGAAACTAAATGCAGATTTGAAGGTTTGTGCAAAAATTGGATCTATGGTAGGCGGAGGATCTGATGATAAAGTTCAAGCTTTAGGTAATTATGGTGAGAAGCTTGGTTATTTGATGGCACTTAGAGATGATCTAGAAGATTTTCAAGATGAATCTAGCTTTTTTCATAGGTTAAAATATGAGAGTATTCCTTTACCTTTGCTTTATGCAATTAAGTCTACAGATGATGGGAAACCAAAAAATAAATTAATTGATACCAGCTACCTTATGAATAGTCCAGATTTTGTAATGGTTAAAAATTTTTGCAAAGATACTAATGCTTTTGATTATGTACACAATAAATCAAAAGTAATAGCTGAACAAGCTAATGAGGAGCTAAAAATTATCGATCCTAGTAACGCAAAAAAAGTGCTTGAATCCTTAATTCAGCTAATACTTAGGGATGTTCAACTTATGGTATTGAAGTTAAAGGCATAAATTAAAATAACTATAACGATTATTTCAGGAAGATAGAAAAAATGGATTAAATTATTGTATATAAAGATTTTTGGATTTATGCCCAACCACCGACTACACAGCCCTGTACGAAATGTACTAAAGCATCATAAAAAATTTGAGCCACGACTGCATCATGGATGCCTACTTTATCGCACTGAGTTATGAAATCTGCGGAATTAACTTTTTGTAAAGCAGCATAGGTTGCATCCCAATTATCTATAGTTAATAGATTACTTAGTTTTACTGCTACATCTATTGACATTGCTCGAAGGTCAGCTTTCGTTTTTTTTGCTATTTGATCACCTCCAAACAAATATTTTAATAACAGATTTTCTTGTGTCTTTAATATTTGGGATGGAATTAATAAATATTGATATTTTTGATTTATTATTATTATTCTTTTTAATTGAATTATATTATTTTATTGAATAATTGCATAAAAATCGAATTATTTTTAAATATGATACGCTGATAGAAAATATGAGGTTTAGATTTGGTAAAAAATAAAGAAGAATACACATTTAATGAATTAAAAAAATGGCTTAATTCCCTACCCAAAACCCGTTTAAATGAGGTTGCTGTTATTGCTGGTGAACAAACTTTTACTCCTATAGAGCTGATGGAAGCGGTTAAAGATAAAAAGAATCCTTATGGAAGGATGTTGGTTTCAATGTTTAATAACTATAAGATTGAGATAGAGAAAAAGCAAAAAAAGAGCGAAAAAGAGAGAAAATTATAATGACCGATTTAACAATCATGATTATTCGTCAAGAAATAAAAAATGATAATTATAACGAATTATTTTCTATAGAGGCTGCAACAAAATTTCAAGGAGATCTTGGAGATCCAAATTTTCAAAGTACATATAACAACATAAATATTGAACTATTTGATGGTAATAAGGCAAAAAAAGAAAAAATAACAACCAGATTTGATAATGAAACTAATCAACGCAAAATGGCTTTTATTAATTTTATTGTTCATTATGGTCATGGAAACTCTAATGCGATTTTAGGAGTTAATAACGATCCAGCAATCGACCAGACTCTCGATGGAAAATTACAAGGTAGAACTATAAGTACTGTGTCATGTAAAAGTTTTGATCCATTTGGTAATAATAGCTCCACAAAAGGTTATTTGGGTCATGATAATATTTATTGGATTCTAGCTACAAATCAACCATTTCTTGATGATCTTATTTCTGCTTCTACTATTGCAAACCTAAAGTTGGCTGAAGGAAAAACATATCAGATAGCGTATGATGCTCAATATTTAGCATATGATAACTTATTTAATAAATACTCAGCTGCTGATAGTTTGGCAGGCGCTATAGCTCTTCAAAATAGAAATACATTAAAATTAAAAGGTAACCCAAACGATAAAGTTGTATAAACTAGTGAAAATATGCTTAATTCACAAATTAAATTCTTTTTTGACTAAATTAATAGCCCTAATCTCCTTTTCTATCACAGATTAACACTTTCTCCGGAAAGCTTAATCGATTTATTTATCTTTATTAGGTACCTTAAAAAAAATATGGACTCGCATTTTAAACTAAAATAATTATGTTTGAGGATAAGTTATGATTGATAAACCACGTGATTACGCTTATGCTGGTCAAATTAAGGAAGCCATTAGGCTTGAAGGACAAGCCAAAGCATTAGAAAAGATAATAGAAAAGGAATTAGAAATTCTCCATCTTAAACCAAACATGAAAGCGCTTGATGCTGGATGCGGAACAGGATTTATAACACGGATAATGGCTCTGAAGGTTTTTCCTGGTAAAGTTCATGGCATAGATATTGATCCTATTTTTATCGACACAGCGAAAAAGCTTGCATTAATGAAAGGCATTGAAAATACGCAGTTCGAGCTAGGCAACATTGATAATTTAAAATATGAAAATGGAACATTTGATTTATCATACTGTAGGCTTGTACTTATGCATGTAAAAAATCCTGTAAAGACAATTCTAGAATTGAAACGAGTAACAAAAAAAAGAGGAACTATTGCAGCCTCTGATAACGATGATGGAGTATTGATTTCATTTCCTAACACACCAAAGTTACTTCTTTTGTGGTCCAAATTCAATGCATGGGCGAAAAATAGGGGAGAAGACCGCTATATTGGCAGGAAGCTTTTCTCAATATTTTCTGAGGCGGGTATGAATTCGATTCGCATTTATCCTATTCCAATATTTGCTACCCAACAGAATCCTGATGCTTTGAAAATGCTTGTTACTGTTCCAATTAAGCTTATACAGCAAGATAAAAATGCTATGATAAAAAAGGGTATTATCACAGCAAAGGATTACGAAGAAGCTATGCGAGAAGTGGAACTTGCACTTACTCATCCAGGTGCTTTTGCTATGGGATTGAATATTTTAGCTACGGGAAAAGTTCGTTGATTCGGACGTAAAGATAATATTCATTATTCCACGTCTCTAGGTATCTGCTTTTAAGGTATTATGGATTTACGCTGAATTCGCAATAGAGGTAGATCGATATCTCAAATCATTTGTTTCCATATTTATCTTAATCTTGTATTCTACAAATTTCCTGAGCTAAAAATTAATCTTGCTAATAAAATGGCAGGTTTATAAAAATTTATTTTATATAAACTGATCCAAGGTTCTTATATGCAAGATTATGATCTTGAGAAAAATAACTGTAGTTAAAGCAGGTATAGTGCAATAAATTCCTTATTATTTATCATTCTAAAATAATTCTGTTTTAAAATACCATTGAATTAAAAATAACATATACTTGGATATTTATCTATTATAATTCTTTTATTTTATTTAATTTTTTAAAATGATATATAGAGCCTTTGCTTTTATTAAAAATAGTGATATTCATTTGATTTTTTCAATTATATTAAAGGATATCAGTATATCGGCGAGAAGGTTTTTATCCATAATACTGCTAATTTCTGGAAGTTTTGCTTGGTTTTTATTATATCAATTTTATCTTGATAATATATTCATAAATTTTACACAAAACTTGTTTTGGATAGAAATAGGAAAGATTCTGTTTTATGGTTTTGGATTTTTTTCAGCAATTATTGGATTTATACTTTCAAAAAGAGTGAATCAAAGAACAATTCTTTGGACCTGGATTACTTTGGGTGTAATATCATCTGCATTGATTGCACTGTTTCATGGACAAGAATTTACTATCATTTTTGGTATCCTCTTAGGTTTTTCTTTTGGTCTGGGTTTACCAAGCAGCTTAGCTTTTCTTGCAGATTCAACTACAATTGAGGAAAGAGGTAGAGTTTCAGGATTAACAATTTTTGCTACTTTTTTATTGGCTTTTTTCACTTTGGTTATAATAAGCCTTCTAGGTTCTGGCATATTGTTGATGATTTTTTTTGCTGTTACTTTGCGATCTGTTGCCTTTCTTGCTCTTATTATTGACAAAAGTCCAAAAAAAGAATATGCTATAAATGAATTGGAAAAATGGATGTCTTCTTTAGCTGAAAAGCAAAAGAGTGAGGTTGCTGTTATTGCGGGGGAAAAAACTTTTACTCCTTTGGAGTTGATCGAAGCATCTAAAGATAAAAAGAATCCTTATGGCAAGGATATTATAAACATGTTCAATAACTATAGAATTGAGTTAGATAAAAAAAAGAATTCGTTTTTAATAAGAGTAGGCCTTAAAGAATTTTCTTATTACCTTTTCCCTTTTGTAATTTTTGTTCTTGTATCTGCTTTTGTTTGGAATTTTTTCTCTCAAAATGTGGCACATTTATTTGCTATTACACTTGTAACAATAGTTCACTACTTGTTTATTGCAATTTTTGGTTTTATATGGGGAATTTTAATTGATCGTATTGGAAGAAAAAATCCTCTAATAATTGGAATAACAATTCTGAGTATAATTTTTGTATTATTTAGTTTTTCAATTTCACAGACAATTTTATTAATCTATCTTCTGGCTTCAGGGATTGCATGGGCTTTATTTCTAACAACTTACATTTGCATTCCAGCTGATCTATCTGTTTATGGTTTAAGAGAAAAATTCTATACTCTAATTACAGTTTTGCCTTTAATTGTACTTTTCTTTCTTTCTATATTAGATTTATTAACAATAACAAATATTCCCGTTGTCTATCTTTTTCAAATTCTAAGTTTAATTCTCTTTATTTCCCTAATTCCTTTACTGAAAGCTAAAGAAACCATTCATAAAAGCAAAAATATACTTAAGAAAAATTGAGCAATAAGGGTAAAATAGGAGAATAATCCGAGAATCAAAAGAAGAACTTTAACTCCTTTAAATTAATGAAAATTTTATAATTATCAGATTTTTATGTATAGCTGGGCGTTTAATTCATTACTAAATTTTATTTTTTTTAAACGATATATATCGTTATGAATTATATATTATATTTAAGAAGGTTAAAATAAAAAGAAAGGAGTCGGATTTAATAGGATTCCTAAACAAGGATATGACTATTTCGCGTAAGAAGTTCTTAGCTGTTATTTTGTTGTTTTCAAGTTCTTTTGCTTGGTTTTATGTTTTTTATAATGATTTTAATAATTTGATACATTCAAGTATTCCTGAAGAATCTATTTGGTACAATATTGCAGTGTTGTTATTTCTTTCTTTTACTGTTATTTCTGCTTTTCTTGGAAGCTTTATTGCAGAAAGAGTTAATCGAAGAAAATTCTTGTTGTTTTGGATTATTTTTGGAATCTTGGTTCTTCTTCCAGTTCCATTCATTCAAATAGAAGAGATAGTGCCATTTTTTGGAATTCTAATCGGTTTTTCTTTTGGGCTGGGATTTCCATCTTGTCAAGCTTTTATTGCTGAATCTACCACTCCAGAAGAAAGAGGCAGGGTTTCAGGGACTGTGGTTCTTATTTCTTTTTTTCTAGCAATGCTCTTTTTTCTTATTATTCCTTCTTTAGGTTTAGGATCTCTTACAGTGCTAATAGCTCTTATTGGGCTTAAATTACTAACTTTGGTAGCTTTTCTTTTAGATCCAATAGATCGAACAAAAGGAGAACCTAGACCTTGGCGCTTTGTATTCGGCTCAAAAGATTTCAATTATTATGTATTGGCTTTTATTATGTTTAGTATTGCAGCAAGCTTAGTAAACATCGTATGGGGAACTCTTTATTTGGATCCAAGATACATACAAGTGACCCAAACAGCCCAAGCCATTAGATTTGTAGGTATTGGCATTTTTGCAATAACAGCAGGTTTACTGGCAGATCGAATTGGAAGAAAAAAACCTATTATTATTGGACTCGTTATGTTGGGTGCAGCATATACAATAGTCGGATTAATAACAACTCCAAAAACATATTTTTTTAACCTCGTGGTTTCAGGCTTCGCTTGGGGTATGCTATTTACCCTTTTCCTAGTTATACCAGGAGATCTAGCTTATTCTGGATCAACAGAGAGATATTACGTTACGGGGTGGCTATTGCCAATAACAATATTTATAGGTATAACTGGATTAGGAGATTTCATAGGCCTCGATATACCATTAACTCTTTATACAACAATCCTAACGATTACTCTTTTCGCAACAATTCTGCCAATCCTCTCAGCAGCAGAAACGCTTTCCGAGAGTAAAATCCGCCAGCGCAGATTTAAGGATTATACTGAAAAAGTAGGAAAAATAGTGCAAGAAGCTAGAAAATAATATTTTTTTATTAAAAAATTCTGTTAACATTTTTATTATATATGCTGTAAATGAAGGGATTTGTTTTAAAATGATATATATTACTTCTACTTTTATTAAAAATTAGGGATATTTTCTTGAAATTTAGTATCTTCACTGGGGATTTGACTATTTCTTCAAGAAAATTTGCTTCCGTTACACTACTAACTTCAGGGACTCTTGCATGGTTTTTTTTGCTTCAAGTATATCTTGGAGATGTTTTAGCAGGTGCTATTCAGGATACCTATTTGGTGGATGTTTGCATGGGTTTGTTTTTTGCATTTGGAATTATTTCAGCAATAATTGCCAGTTTAATTGCAGAAAAATTAGATCGCAAAAAAATTTTTATTATCTGGCCGATAATTGGCGTCTTATCCACGCTTTCGCTTGCAATAATTCAGGGCTTATTTCTTTCTATAATCTCTTGCATATTATTAGGTTTATCCTTGGGTTTTGTCTTACCAAGTAGCATGGCTTTCATCGCAGATTCTACAACAGTTGAGGAAAGAGGTAGAGTTTCAGGAATAACTATTCTTGAAACTTTTGTTATAGCTTTTCTTGCAATAGCAATAATAACCATTTTTGGAGAGGGCGTACTGACAATAATCATTGTGGTTTCACTTATTAGATTAGTGAGCTTATTTGCTTTTATCATGAATAAAGGCGAGTATAAACTAAGAAAAGAAAAAATAATATTACAAAAATCAAACTATAGGGATTTTGCTTATTACTTAATTCCATGGATAATCTTTGCTTTAGCAGCTGGGCTTGCATGGAACCTTATTCCAACCCAAGAATTCTCGTCAGTTATTTCTCTGGGAACAATTTTCCGTTATGCTTTTATTGCCCTTTTTGGGTTGATTTGGGGCGTTGTAGCTGATCGGGTTGGACGTAAACAACCAATTATTTTGGGACTTATCCTGTTGGGTATTAGTTTTGCTGGGCTGGGCTATGCAATGATTTCGGAAACTGTTCTCTTTTATCTAATAATATCAGGTGTTGCTTGGGGGTCATTCTTAACTATTTACTTAGCAATTCCTGGAGATCTCTCGGATTACAGTTCAAGAGAAAAATTCTATGCCCTAGTAGTTACACCCTTGATTGTCTTATTTGGCTTATCCCTGCTTGATCCAAACTTTCTTGAAGACTTCCCAGTAAGCTCATTCTCTCAAATATTAAGCCTTCTTCTCTTTCTCTCAATAATCCCAGTTTTGCGTGCAAAAGAAACTCTAAAAGAGAGCAAGATACGTCAAAGAAAAATGAAAGAATATACCCAAAAAGTAGGAAAAATAGTTCAAAAATCAAAAAAAGAAGAATAATCCTTGACTTGATATTAATTCAATAAATTTACAATTTTACAGAAAATTTTTAAAATTTTAATTTTTTATAGTGATTTTGCAATAATGTATATAAATATAAAATCTAGTTACTCAGATATACAATTATTATCCTTGTTGATGTTGGGATTGTTTATAAATGTCTCATGGGAAAACTTTAGCATTTCACTCCTATAAAGGTGGAACAGGAAAAACCACCCTGATTTCCAATCTTGCAGCATCTTTGGCAAAAGAAGGAAAAAGAGTTAGCCTATTAGACTTTGATTTATATGCTCCAAGTCTTGCAACTTACTTTAGAAAAAAATCAGCTTGCTATCTATATGATGTACTTAACGGTAGTGTGGATATCTCAAATATCATGATTGATATAAGCCAAGAACTAAACTTAAAAGGTAAGCTTTTTTTAGGTCTTTCTAGCCCCAAAAAAGAAGATGTGCAAGAGATCGAAATAAGACATGATCTCAAATGGCAATTAAAAGCTGTAAGACGCTTTCTTGCAGCAAAGAAATCCTTAATTGAAAACTATGATCTAGACTATGTGCTCTTAGATACAGGTCCAGGAATTAGGTACTGGTCTATTAACACTCTTGCAACAGCTGACTTTCT
>LFWW01000075.1 GCA_001273385.1 miscellaneous Crenarchaeota group-6 archaeon AD8-1
TTGTGTTGGTTCTTCAATCCAACGTAGTCTACTTCTTGTGAGTTTGTTATTTTCATATTCTATATATGCTTTGAACTGGTTTGAGGCTGATTCAACCTGGTATTCTTGGTTGTTTTCATCATATTCAGTTTGTACTTGGGGTATTTCCTTTGTTGGTAGAAGTGTTAGGGTGTATTTTGTTAGGTCTAATCCTATTACATCTGTTAGGAAGGTTTGTGCTTGCTTGTGTTGGAGTGTTGGTTGCAGGGTGGGTTGTATTGGATTTGATGTAACAATGATGTAGACTGATGCTAATAGAGATAGAGTAATGGTAACAAAGAATAGTATGTTTGTTCTGTTCATCTATGTTCTCCTTTTGTACTTCTTATAGAAGGTTAAGATTCCTAATGCACCTATACCCAATATAACTACTGAAGCTACTACTAGGGTTGTTGGAAACTCTAGTTCTGAAGTAGGACTAGAAGTAGGAGTTGGAGAGGGTGTAGGTTCTGGAGATATTGTAGGTGTTGGTGTAGGAGTTGCTACTGGTATTCCATCCACAACATTTGATTCATCCATATAAGCAGATGGATTAAAAAGAAAAGATTCTTCATTATTTAAAAATTGGTTCTCACTAAAAACAGGACGTACTGAATCACTAGAATCTATTCCAATCCTGTTATCTACAATGTAGTTTCCAGAAAAAATAGTATCATGATCAGCATCTCCCAGAACTCCAATGTCATTATTTAATATTGTATTATTAGAAATAGAAGTCCCATGACCTACTTCATGTGGTGGTTCAAAATTAGGAATAAGTCTTAAGGCTGATAATTTGATGCCAATAAAGTGGTTGGTTATTGTTAAGTTTTTTATTGTTACTTCATCTTTGTGTTTGATGTCAATTCCTGTTGATGATTCATCTCCTTGAAGGGTGTATCCATTTCCATCTATTGTTATGTCATTGCTTAGAACTTCAATACTGCCTTTGATGTCTTTTGTTAATGTATATGTGTTTCCAATATGTTTGATTGAGCTATTAATTGGATCAATACTTCCATCAGTATCAATAATAATTGTCATAAAAGACTGTGCTTTTACTCTAAAGATTGCTATTGAAGAGAAACTTAGTAAAACAACAAACAAAACAGCAAAGCTTCTACTAAGTATAGTTTTCATCTAGCTCTCCTCTTCTTCATTGAATAGGCTAAGATTGCTAGTCCAATAATCACTGTTAATGCAAGTGATAGTATCTGTGTTGTTGGAAATTCTGATTCTGATTCAGGAGAAGGACTAGGAGAAGGTGTAGGTGTTGGAGTTGGTGATAGAGTGGGTGTTGTAGTAGGAGATGGTGTTGGAGGAGGAGTAGGAAAATCTGGTAGTGGTGAGTTTGTTATTGTGATAGCAGATATTAATGGATAGTAATCAGTCATGTTTTCAAAAATTATATGTGGACTATCACCAAATCCATCTCCATTATTATCCTCTCCAATATAATCACTCCAGAAGTTACCCCCAGTAGGCAATATAGCATTCCATGTGTTATTTTCTGAAAAATACTCTATATGTTCTAACCCACTAAACCAGTAGTGCTCTTCATAGATCTGATTTTCATTATAAAGAAAATTATTGTTGTAAAACGTGTTACTATCTGCAAAGCAAAGAAAGACACCATATTCACTTGAATTTGAAATGTTGTTTCTATAGATCTTGTTTTCATCTGCACTAAAAAGATGAATACCCTGGGTGCAGGAACTGATTGTGTTTTCATAGATAGAGTTATTATAGCAATAAGGTGGAATACTTACAAATTGCTGAAAAGCTAATTTAATCCCAAAATTGCTATTTTCAATGTTATTTTGAAAAATACTATTATTGTTAGATCCTAGTAGCCATATTCCTGAATTGCACTTAGATATGCTGTTTTTGAAAATATAGTTAAAGTCTGATCCAGTGAGACTTATGGCTTCATTATCACATTCTGTGATTTGATTTTCATATATTAGATTAAAATTGCTAGTTGACAAAACAATTACAGATTGTGAAGGAAAGCTAATACTGGTAATCTTGGATAGATCATTATTTGATATGATATTGTAGTGTGAATTTGATAGTGTGATTCTTCCTGTGCATTTTGTTATTTGACTATTGTTTGTACTCATTAACTGTATTGTTTCTCTTTGATCAGTTGCTGGGTTCACATTTTTTATTTGCATATTAAAGCAATCAATCAGGATGACTTGTCCTGCACCATCAATTATTTTATTTGACTCACCTTGAAGTACAATTAAGGGTTTGTCATTTATTGTGTTATCAAAGATTTGATAATTGGTTAATGTATCAATCTTTAAGCTGCCACCATATAGTTTGTTGTTATAAAATTGTATGTTATTGGAATTTCCTAGAGATACTCCATATTGAGGATTTGTTGAAGTAAAGCTGTTATCTGAGATTATTGTGGTGTCTGTATTGGTTAATTCAATCCCCCAGTAGTAAGAGGTTATGTGGTTATTGATTATCTTGTTATTTTTGGCTGTTAATCTCACAGCTTCTCTTGTTGGATAATCTTTGCTAAATCCAAAACCTATTCCTGTTCCAAAATCTATTATGTTTAAATTTTTGATTGTGACATTTTGTCTTCCTCTCAGGTGGATACCTATTCCGTTTCCATTACTAGAGATTGTGTAGCTGTTGCCATCAAGTATTATGTTGTCTTTTAGGATGAATATGAGGGTTTCAGCCATATCTTTTGAGCATGTTATGTCACTGGTTAGGGTGTAGATGTTGTTGTTTTTTTGTATTTTGTCTGTACCTTGTATTGTTCCATCAGGCTGAATCATTATAGTGTTTTCTTCTTGTGCTTTAACATTTACAACTGCTAGTGAAGAGAAACTTAGTAAAACAACCAGAAGAACACCAAAGATTCTGCTTGGTATAGCTTTCATCTAATAGATCCTTCTTATGGTTCTGTGTAGTCTATTTGACTCTGATAGTAAACCTTACCTAGCCCATATTCATGTGCAAAAGCAAAAAAATTACCTGAATCCCAATAGGCAATAAGATCCACATCACTAACAAAAGATCCAACAGCAGCACTTCCAGATGTACCGTAATACAAAACATCAGTTGATAGTATAGATGTGTCAAATGGGTAACTGTAAACTACTTTTGCTATATCATTTACTGAGTTCATAAACTTACTAGCTCCAAACCAATCTGAAATGGAATCAAGATCAAAAACTAAATTAAATGGATCTGGGTGCAGTGTTTTTATGTTTTCTTCAAAATAGCATGGAACTCCACTCAATAGGATTACACTTCCTCCTTGTGCTACATATTCTTTGATTTGTTGTGAGTGATGAGGTTCAACTGCATAGTAAGCAAAGATAACAACAAGATTATACTTTGAAAGGTCTTGTGGGATATCTCCTTTAATGGTTACCTCAAGTTCTGCTTGTTGTAGGGCTGATAGTATTGAGGTTTGCCAGTAGTCCATGTATGATACTGGAAAATATTCCCATGTTGCTCCATCTGTTTGGTGGTAGGTTTCATAGTTTGCTTTCCAGCTTATGTACAGGCATGTTTTGCCTTGTGGGGTTGCCCATGTTGCTGCTCCAGCAAATAGTTCTAAGGGGGGAGTAAGATCAGTGATTATAGGTGTTGGTGTAGGAGAAGGACCTGGAGGAGTAATTGGTGTTGGACTTGGTGTAGGTGTGGGCTGATTAGGATTGTTTGGTTTTTCTTGGAGATACACATATGCTCCTAATGCTATAACTAAAGTTACAATAGCTGCTAATGCTATTCCAACTTTGTATAGTTCATTCATTCTGTATTTTTCCTATACTTTGAAATTGGTGAGGATTCATGGGTTTTTATTGCTATTATGTTAGATGAAGGGATAATCAATATTGCTAAGCTCTTGCTCAATGCTTTAACCCCCATTAAATACTGCTTTAAATTGTGTAAAAAGGGTTTTTGTGAAGATATTTTGACCAAAGAAGCCTATTTTGGTCAATAAAACTTGACTATAGTTTAGTCAATAAACCTTGACTAACCATTATTTTGCCTTTGCTCTCTCCATTACTGTATTTGTTTGTTTCTCCATTTGGCTTATATCTGTAAATTATGGAGTATTGTGGTTTGCCTAGAATGTGTAATCTTTGTGTGTTTAGAGTGTGTGATTCTTGTGGGAAGCATAATGCCAATTTCTGCTGTAGCCACTGCAATGTTCACATCTGTTATTTCTGTAATATTAGGGCTACTAGGTTGGGCTTGAAGAAGTCTGATCAGTGTCCTATGTGTTTTGGCAAACTTAGATGATATACTGTAATTATGCTTTATTTTAAAGTAAATCAAAGACAAATACACTCTATAAACTGTTTAAATGCCATTAAACTAGCTTGTGTTTGTGTGCCACCGCCATATTTCTTACTAGCCATAATTCTGCAATATTGGAAACTTTGAATATTCAACCTAAAACTTGCTCTGTATTTATTGTGCATGGAAAATAATGAACATCATCCTAGAAGGGTGAGTGTCAAAACCAATATTGACCAATAGATATGATTCCCAATTTTTAAAGCTAAACTACAAATAAAGATATGCAGTTTACTGCCCAATAATATTAGTTTCAGCTAATGTAAATATAGAACTACGGTGTTTAGGATAGGGTATTTTTTCTTGTGCTTCCTGTACATTTCTAAGTCTGTAACCATAAAGAAATTCTTTCTCAGCATACCTCTCCAAGATGCTTTCTGTGGCACGGTGTTCTTTATCATATTTAGCTGTATCAATTCTTGGAAACTTTACTATTTCTTTTACAGTTGCGTATGCTTCTATCATTTGGGTTTTAGTATTGGCCAAAGCTATTCTTTCACCTAAAACATCTCTAATACGGTAAGATCTAACTTCCATTGTTTTATATTTGGATAGAATCTTCTTTAGCCAATAGTCATTAATCTTTAGACCTTTCATGCTTGAGTTCCTTCTAATAGCTATTCTTCTTAGTTTTTTCCAACTTCTTAAGGGTGCCTGTAATTTAGCACTCAGCAAACAATTGATAATTAAAGATTTTATGGAAATAATCCCAGCTGGATACTATGAGATCTTAATTGCTGAAGTTATATCC
>LFWW01000002.1 GCA_001273385.1 miscellaneous Crenarchaeota group-6 archaeon AD8-1
ACCTAAAACTAAGAGACAAAAGCAACCTCAAAGGCAGATGCGCAGTATGCGAGTACAGAGAAATATGCGGAGGCTGCCGCACAAGAGCAGAATATTACACTGGGGATCTGTTTGAAAGCGATCCAGCATGCGCCTACATACCTAAAGTTCTCAGAGAGGACTAAGAGAAAATTCATTATTTTTTTCTTTTTGGATTATAAGGAAATTGTAATTAAGAATTGTTTTTGATCTTGAAAATTACGTATCTATTATTAGAATAAATCAGTTTTAATATTCTTGAATTTACAAGCTTTGTATCAAGCTGGTTTTTGTCATAGACTATAAATTCAATTTCATTTTCTTCAATGTAATCATGGTAATCTCTGGATTTAATAATATATTCAGATTCAAATTCCCTATCAAATTCAATGTTTAATTTATTTAGATCTTGCAGTTGTGGGTAACTTTTCTTTGAAAAACATAAAATAGCATAATTCATTGCAGCTTCATTATTCAGTTCTATTTTTTCAAAGGTATATTGAAAACGTATTGCATCAATCTGGCTACTGGATAATGCACCGATATTTCCCCAGTCTGGCAATTCAGAAAATTTTAGTGAAAAGACAATTTCATCTGTTGCATCATATAAACCAATTAAATCATCTGTTAGTGTTTCCCTTGTAAAGTTAGTTACTGCCCAAGTATTGTCTTGAGAGTTAGATGGATTTTCCCAAGGATTTTCCCAATCCAATATACTGGGAACATACGCTTCTTTGAAAGAGAAAGAGAGATCGCAAAAAGTACTTAAATACAGTTTTATTTCAGTGAGATCAGCAGTTTTGGCTAAAATAGTCCAAGTTACATTAATTGGATAGCTCTTATTATTAAAAACCATAGTTTGATAAAGATCTACCTCTTCATTGAAATAATGAATTATGATTTTCTTAGGATTATTCTTATCCTCAAAAATAATTTCCCTGTGCAAACTATATAGCTCAAAAAATCTTTCATCACCATTTATTTGATATGATAAAAAGTCCCCTGCTCCAGAAGAATATGCAACTCTTCTCCAAACTGAATTTATTGATATATAGGTTTCAGCAGTAATTGCTCCCTTCGATTCATAGGCCCTAACAAGAGTTAACGGATGCTCCACTTCGTAAGCTAATTCCAAAACAGATTCAGCAATCACATTTCTATCAACAATTGGATCTGTTTCTGCAAAAACAGTTTTTTCAGAGAAAACGCCAAACCAAGAACCGGGCACTTCAGTAACAACCACTGTAGTTGGATCTGGATTATTATTCTTTAACCAGAGTGCAGCATCAAATCCTTTTACATCAGAGGTAGAATAGAAAATGCTTCCTTCAAGTATTTTACCGTAGACTACTCCAAACCGAAATATGAAAAGAGAAATAAGAAGAAATACTAGTATATAAGAAACCAATAAAACTCTATTTTTTTTCCATTTATTTCCTATTTTATAGTTGAATTTTTCTATTTTATCTAAAATAAACCAGAATGCTACAGCCGAAAAAATTGCAATCGAAGGCAACAGGTAATATACAAATCTCTGATAAGGAAGATAAATTCCTAAGAGATATGATTGAGAAAGGAAAAGAGGAATAAAAAAACCTAGAGAAAGAAGATAGTAAATACCTAAAGATCCTTTTTTCTTTAGTTCAGTAAAAGTTATTATCAAACCGAAAAAAGACAAAAATAGAATAAATCCAAAATTTATAATGAATTTTTCAGCTGAAACTGCTGGGATCTGAAAAAGCATTGTTTCTAATTGAAAGAAAACTATATCGATAAAACTACCAAGGTAAGGCAAAAGAGGCATTAAATAATATAATGAAAAAGCTATAACTCCTCCAATCAAAGCCGCTATCCAAGCTTTAGGAAATTTTCCTTTTGATTTTAAAAACATGATTAAAATAAATGGGGGAAAAATTATGAAAGCTAAAAATGTGGTTAACTGATGAGTCAAAACTAGAGAAAAAGCAAGAGTAAAGATTATCAGTATATTTCCTATTCCTTTTCTTTCTATTGATAGATATACAAAAAGAAGAACCAACATGCTTATGCTCAGTATTGTAGTATAACCACCCCACTGATTGATTTCATATAATGGAAAACATAAGAGCAAAAATACAGCTGCAAAAATACCAATCTTTTTATTAAAAAATTTTGATCCTAGTAAATAAACAGAGAATATCAATAACCAATCAATCAAAACAGTAAGAGTTTTTATTAAGAATATTAATGACTCAATTTCAATAGCACCAGTAAACGCAATCAATGTTGATAGGAAAATATGGTAAATAGGCGGGTACCAAGCTATATCGCTAATTGGTATTTTGCCAGTTGATAGAAAAAAATCAGCACGTTGCAAATGAACAGCAGGATCATTACCCAGCACAAGTCCATTCATGGATAATATCGTATAAAAAAATACAAAAATAAAAACTGAAAAAACTGCTACAGCAAAGGTTTCAAATTTTTTTCCTCGCATTATTATAGTAATCATACTAGATCTAGTTACTCCTTTTTGTAAAAGTAACTATTTACTCGGAATACTGCTACTTCATCGTTAATAAAGACTAAATGAAAACCTGGATCTGCAACAAATTTAGGAAGTATAGCGAAATCTCTGCATGCAACATAGGAGATGTTCCAATCTGATATGGCCTCTGAGTAGGAAAAAAATTCAATTGTTGAATTAGTAAGAACTTCCGGATAAGAAAGTAGATTAGAATAAAGTATTTGCATTAAATAATTATTTCTACTTTCTTCAGTCTGATAAATTTCTGGATCATCTGATACTGAAAAAACTCCAAATGACAAATCTATTTTTAAATTATTTTTTTCATTAAAAAGATAGGTCAAATAAAAACCGCTAGGATTCTCTACAGTAACTTGAGTATATCGTAGTTGATTCTCATCAAATATTATTTGACCTAAAACTTTTGATCCTTCATCTATGAAGCCAACAGAATTTTCAATTTCTAAAAGTTCCCCTTTAGTATGAAGAAGATAATTTGCATTAATTATTGAAACATTCAAAAGATCTGATTCTAATATAATTGAAAGATCGACAAATCTTACACCGGAATATACGGTTATGTTTTGAGTATAATTTAAGTAATCATTACTTTTTTTTATTTGAACAGAAACTTGATTTGAACTATTTTGTATTTGCATCTCAGTAGTCTCAAGTTGCATAAGATCAAAAAGCTCATAACGCTTATCAATTTTTACCAGAATTGTATTCTCAGCATTATTAAAATGGAAAAAAGGATATGGAAAATAGGTCCAGTTTAGTTTTGCCAAAAACATCGGATTGTGTCTCCCTATATATCCTCCATCCTCTCTAACTTGAATTAAACCATTATCAACAACATAGTTTGTATCTAGCAAGTTATTAGCAACTTGGGCGGGTTCAAATTCACGCTCAAGCGTTAGAAATTGTGGGTCAACAGCACTTAAGGTGGGTCTTTGAGCGAATCCTGATAACCACCAACCATAATGTGCATCAGATACAAATACTGAGTCATTACGGGTGTTTTCTTTGGCCCAACTAATTGTCTCATATCCTGGATCGTTCATTACTTGATAGAAGCTTTGAATTGTTCTTCCTCGAAATGGAGTCAAAAAGATTGGAAGAGCAAAGAATGAAAGAATCAAGAAAAATAAAACAAATACTCCATAAATATTATTATGAAAAATTCTATAAATAAAATTCTTTTGTTTTTTTGGTGAAGTTGGTTTTTTAGAATAATCTAACTTTTTTGCAGATCTGTAGTTATTAATTATGCGGGAAAAAAAATTTGATGCATGATCAAAGCCTAGTCCAAAAAGAATGATTATTGGTAAAATAACAAAATATAAAAATCTATTATAATCCACATAGAGCCCAATTAAATAACCTTGAGTGGATATAACTGGAACTAAAAGCCAAATCAAAAATAGTATTGAAGAAATGGTCAAAAATTTACCCTTATATTTCTTTGAAAATAAAAGGAAAATAAAAGCACTGCAAAATAAGGGTATAATCCACTCTATTGGAAGAATGCGGGTTGATAGTAGCGCTTGTTGAATATCAGATACTCCACCTGTAAATGTTCCACTATTTTTTCCTAAATATGCGGGTATTATATTGACAAGAAATGGAGAGATAATAATAAGTCCAATGATCAGCGATGATATCCAAAAAAGTGTTTGTTTTTTTGCAATTAACATTCTCTTTGGAATAATAATTAGAATTAATATTGTAGAGAGAGTTATTATGACGAATATTACGGATGTTAAAGAGTGAGATAGAAAGATTGCAGCAGATAGAAGTCCTGTTATTAATAGAAAAGAGAAAGAGGAAAACCTCTTTTTCTGCAAATAGAAATAAAAAATTAAAGGAATAAGCATTAAAGCAGCAGAATTAGGATAACCTCCCCATAATAACATTTCTATATCGAATCTTGAGATTGTTACTAAGAAAGCAACAATTAGTCCTGCTGATAATCCC
Organism: miscellaneous Crenarchaeota group-6 archaeon AD8-1; assembly: GCA_001273385.1. Taxonomy (GTDB): domain Archaea; phylum Thermoproteota; class Bathyarchaeia; order Bathyarchaeales; family Bathycorpusculaceae; genus AD8-1. The sequence goes on from LFWW01000002.1 coordinate 4,502, forward strand.
CATGCAGCTTTTGTTATTAGAAAAGAACATAAAACGATTAGAGAGGAGAATAAGGCTATAGTTAATGAAAATACCAAATACTCAGGTAAACCAGTTATTAAAACAATGTATGATGCAAAAATATGATAACCAGGAAAGGTAAGTGATAGACCGCCTCCCATGTGATAGTAGTTCCATTGAAAATTAGTTTCACCAGACAAGGTGATAGAGTGAAGAACGCTATTATGTAGACCAATATCTGCGCCTGGAGGATAATAATCCAAATGTAGGGTAAGTAATCGATAAATTAGTGCAAAAGCAAAAACACATAGTAATAATATAGTTTTATTAGAGATTTTGACCATTCTTGTCTTCTCGAATTTTTATTTTTCTTTGATATTTATAATTAATAATCTGAGTTAAAGTTTAAATATAGAATTCGAGTATAAAAATCGAAGGTAAAGGACCAAAAAGAAAAAGGTGTTAAAAATAAATGTCATGGCTTAAATCTATGATGGAAAAAGAGCCCAAAGAACCAGAGAACCCAATCGGAACAGTTGTTATTGGCAACATTCAACCAGATATGCATGATACAGCCAAAGAAGCCGTTAGAAAAGCTCTAAAGAGAGCGGGATTCAAAACAATTGATGTGGGCAAAAGTGCTCCTCCTCAAGTTTTTGTTGACAAAGTAAAAGAATCTAACGCTAATATACTTGCTATTTCTGTTAATACGGTACCTGCGAAAAACAATCTAGGAAAATTAGACGAAGCTTTGAAAGCAGCAGAACTCAAAGAAAAAATTACAGTAATTATGGGTGGAGCTGCAGTTAGGAAAGAAGATGCAGAAGCAATGGGTGCACTATTCGGTAAAAACAAAGAAGAAGGCGTTGAATTAGCAAAAAAAGCAGTAGGAAAATAGCAAACTTCATCTGGATGAAAAATAATGTTCAAATTTAAAACGGAACAAAAAATATATCAAGTTGGAAGAATACAAATCGGCGGTCAACCTGGAGAATTACCAACAGTTCTAATAGGCTCAATTTTTTGGCTTGGCCAAAAAATGGTGAAGGATGCAAATCAAGGATTATTTGATGCTCAAGAAGCAGAAAATTTGATCAATAAAATGGAGACCTTAAGCGATATAACAGGTGTTCCATTTGTTTTAGATATCGTTGGAACCACTGCAGTTGCCTTTGAAAAATATGTTGATTTTGTTACTAAACATACTGAAGCGCCATTTCTACTTGATGCAATGAGTCCTAGAACACGAATGCAAAGTGCAGAAATCATAAAAAATGCAGGACTTCAAGACAGATGCATATACAATTCTTTCTATAAAGGTGTTTCAAAAAGAGAAGCTGAAAAAGTTAAAGAATGCGGAATAACAGCATCCATAGTACTAGCAGATGATCCTAAAGATAACAGTTTAGAAGGAAAAATGAAAGTATTAGAAGAAGCATTAGCACTTGCAGCTGAAGGAGGAATAACAAAACCACTTATTGATACAGCTATACCTGCATTTGAACCAGATATGGGAACCGCAGTAAGAGCAATACCTCAAATAAAAGAGAAATTTGGCCACCCAACTGGACTAGGCACTGGAAATGTTGTCACAACCATGGGGTGGGTGAAAGCTAAATTTGAAAAACAATTTAGAAAAGGAACTAGAACTGCAACAAATGCTATAATGCAAACAATGGGCTCAAATTGGCTAATGTATGGACCAGCGGAACAATCGGATTATGTATTTCCTGCAGTTGCAATAGTGGATGCATATATTGCTTCAGGTGCAGGTGATTTAGGTACAAGACCGCTGAACGAACAGCATCCGATTTATAAAATCTTTATGGGCTAACCATCCACATCCTTTCTTTTTTATTTTAGAAATGCCATCTTGTATTGAAGGAGCAAAATTTGAAACCCACTCTATGGCTTGGATTAATAATTCTCTATACAACGCTAACAATAGCATCTGTTTACTTTATACCTTCAGAGTCTATTTTTTCATGGTTGAATTATTTTCTTGGTTTTACTTTTGTTGCATTTATGCCTGGATATTGCTTAATTAATGTTTTATTTAAAGACGGAAAGCTGGAATTAATAGAAAGATTAGTGTTATCAATAGCATTAAGTTTTAGTTTAGTAGGAGTTTCAGGATTGTTTTTAGGACTTTCCTCAATTGGAATAGCTACTAATTCTATTGTAGTTACTCTTAGTGGTGTTGTTCTGATCTTAGCTTTTCTTGCTTTTATTAAAAAATTGCAGAAATAATTTTGTTTTTAACAAAGTTCTTAGTTTAAGATAATATGTAAAAAAAATTGAAGATCAAAGTTAGAAGAGAGATTTCCAACTCTCCACTAAGTCAAGAACTTCATCGCCACCGTATCCATCAAGTTCTTGCAACATATCAGTACTTTGTATGGCTGCTTTTTGGAAGTCTCTAATTCTTTCTGCATTTTCTGCAAGAAATATTATTCCATCAACTCCTGTTCTAGCAATCCTTGTTGCAACAGTTAATAAATCCTTAACCGGAGGTGTCTGTTTAGGATCGTCATTTGGACCACGAACATAAAGATTTGTGAATACTGGTTTTCTTAATTTACTCTTGAATGCCCTTGCTAGCATCTCCCAATACCAAGGAGAAGGATAAGCTTTGGAGAACATGGGAATAACAAATGTATCGGCATATTCTGCTAGAGCATCAAAATCATAGCCAAATCTTTCTCGACCTAAAACAGGATCAGGCAAGAGATTAACATAAAGGGGTTTATTCCTTACTATATCTTTCACTTCTTTCAAGAATTCAGTTACTGTTTTTGCTCTCCAATCATACCAATTTAATCCACTTACCCTCCATAATTCAACACACCGAGGGCAAACGCAAAACCCGTGATCCGCAAAATGCTGACTACTTATACTAATACCAAGAGTCTTATCAGCACATTCTTTTATTAATTTTAAGTTATAATTTCTAACCTCTGGATTTGTCATACACAAGACATCCCACCTCAAGGTATATTTCTTATTTCCTGGATTAGCTCCATTTACTTTTGGAGGTGTCAATCGGCGAAATGCTGGACCATCCTTGGAAATCGAAATCCACTCAGGGTGCTTTTGTGCTAACTCATTATCTCCAAAAACGGCAATATTTGTAAACATATTAGGATTAGGTGTTCCCACAGTACCCGATTCAGGTTTTATACGGTAAAAATTTATATCAACACCCTCAGCTGGCTCAGGCTGATAAAGGAAGGTTCCAAACTTCAATACTATCCACCATCAATTCCAATTTTTTAGTTAACCGAATAAATGTATGTTAATTAAGAATGGAATCAAAATATTCTTAGTAAACGGAGGTAAATCAACAGAAGCCAGTTGCTTAATAATTTTATTTTTAGAGCTATTACTTGAATCTAGAAACTTTTCTGAGAATTTATTTGATAAAAATTTTACATCTACAAGCTCTTTTGGTATAAGTCCTTTTTTAAAATCATCATCAAGTCTGGCTGCAGCTAATAAAAGAGAAGTCATGACTGTATTCATTTTAAGTTGCTTCTTTAGTTCTTTAATATCAATTGATATGTTCTCAATTTTTGATGCTTCGTAAGCAAGTTTTTCCAAAGATAAATTTCTTTCTTTCAGCCTCTTTATTACAGATCTGGATGGAGAAAAACCACCTACTTTAGCTTTTATTACAGCTTCTTTAACTGCTTTTCGTGTGCAAAACCCTACCAGATTTCCAAGCTTTGATGCTGGACCACCAGAAACAATATTTGATCCAAAACCGGTTTTAGCTATTACTAAAGCATCAGTTATTGTTCCAGTCGCTTCGTCACTAGAGTACCTGCTTCGAATGTCCAAATCTCTGAGAGCAGCAGTTTTGGCTTCTGTTGAGGTAATGAATATGTTAGCAAGACAACTATTGGTCGGATTTCCATCTATGATAATAATGATATTGATTGTTCCCAGAATTTCATGAACTTCGATTTTTTCTCCTGCTGATTCAGAATGAGTGCATCCGGCAGTGGCAATAACACTAACGCCTAGATTGCCTTCTTTCTTAGAAACTAAAGCAAAATCTTTTATTGAAGCATAAGTCACCATTCCAACGAAGTCATCAAAATTTCCAAATTTTCTAGATGATTCAATAATGAATTTGACAGGATCTTTATGAAGTCGAAGATCACCATAATCATCAAAAACTTGAGTGTTAATTATTGCTTTTGTTTTTTTGCAGCCACCATTATGAATTGCCGAACTAATAACTTCTAAATTTTTTGAAGAGAGAACAGCTAAAACGTTTCCTTTAATAACAAGCTGAATATCTTCGCCTACTAAGGTATGATTTTCCATAAGATCTACCATTATTTTTCATTGATTTTTTTTTCTTCTAAAGTAATAGCTTTAGATGGGCACAAGCTTATGCAAACAGCGCATTTAGTGCAAGATGAATAATCAATTATTACAGGTTTTTGGTTCTCACCTAGTTCAATTATGCCCATAGGACAAACACCTGCACAGATAAGCGTTTTGCAAGGTGGACACTTTGAGGAATTGATAATAATCTTTGGAGATTGCTCATGCATCATAAGTCAACAACTTAATAAGAGCCAGTAATATATCTCTTGCGCGCAAGATGAAATATTATGGAAATTGGTTTAGTTTCTTATACTCCAGAAATAGTGAAGGGTTATGATTATCATGTGTATTACTCTAAATGGGTAAATGGTTCAATTTTTCCAGCTGGAAAAGAAATGCAAAATGATGTGACCTGTTTTTGTGATGCTAAAGCTATACGAGAGAAACCGGAAATTGTTGCAATATCAAAATATGGTCCTGCACTAAGAAAGAATAGGAAAGCCAATTTAGCTTTTGATTATGTTTGTCCTACAAATCAAGAGTACAAAAACAAAGTTATTGATTACATAAAAAAGCTAAATAAAGAAGAGATTAAAGGGGTAACATTAAATCTATACCATTTTCCAGAAGAAGAATTCTGTGTTTGTCCTAGATGTGTCGAGTTATGGCAGGCAAGTGGATTAAATTGGATTGATTGGCGTGCTGATATAATTACAAAATTTATAAAGGAAGCAAAAATTAATGTGAAGGGAACATTTGCAGTAGAAATGTTTCCTGATCCAATTTTAGCAAAAGAAAGATTTGGAATAGATTTTGAGAGTATTGCTCAACTTGTCGATTATTTTCATGTTCCTTTATCAGCTAGAGATTACACGACTAATTATTGGGTTAATCTTATCGCAAGAGATTTTTTGAAGATTTTAAAAAAACCTGTTGTGTTGGAATTAAGTGCTGAGATGCCAAATTTTGAAAAGATGGATGTCCTTTTAAAGACAATAGCTCATCTCTCAAAATATGACTTTAAAGCTATATTATTGTTGACACATGATTCCAAAAATGCAATGCAGATAATTGAGTTTGCTGTAAAAAATAAAGATTTTAGAGATTGGTTAATAAAATTTGAATTTTCAGAAATGCTTGAGATAATAGATAAATGGTCTTCTATTTATTGATATATTTTTTTCTATAATCTAATAATCTTTTCATATCTAAATTTGCTGAAATTATTCTATCTCTGATTGCGTCAGAAACTTCAATTAAAATTCCCCAAGGTGCAATTATTGCACTTCTCCCGCCAATTGTACTTGAGCATGTATTTCCAGCTTTCAAAATAAAAACTCCATTTTCTGAAGAAACTTTTTCTGTTAAAGGATGTCCTTTGACTGTGGGATGAGATCCCATAGCAGCAACGGGCAGAGATAGTATCTCTGCACCTAAAGTTGTAACATTTTTAATTAAAACAGGATCAAACATATCAGCACAAACTAGTAATCCAATTTTACCAAATTCTGAATCAATGACTACTGGTTGATTTCCTCTTGCTACTCCAGCCAAGATTTCGCCCTTTATAGGATTTTTTTTCTTGTATTTTCCTAATAGTACACCGTTTTTCCAAAGAGTATTAGTATTGTAGTATTTTCCATCATACTCTTCAAGATATGTTCCACCAAGCAGATAGATAGAAGAAATTTCTTCCGATATTTTTGATAGGAATTCTATTGTAGGTTTTGATGTCAAGTTTGCAATTTTTTCTGCTGAATAAAAATTTGACAAACAACCTGGAACGGAAAAATATTCGGGTAGAGCGATAATAGCTGGCTTTCTTGTTTTAATTTAGGCACAGATAAGAATCCAATCTCAACAACTTTTAAAGTTAACTGTGAAAACATGAAAAAAATTTTTAATTTAAAAGTTCTTAAACGTTCATTACACAGCATAATTATCTAACATATGTTTAATATTTTTAATTTTTTATACTCATACGGATAGATTTAAATAGTTCAAATATGACAAACCTCTTACGCGAGGAAACTTATTTGAGCATTAATCCAAAAGATTATGAAAACCTCTTACCAGAGGTCAGAACCTTAGTTAACAGAGTTGTAAAAAGAAATCTGGCTGAAGCAATTTTATTTTCAGCAGGAACGGATACACAAATAATTGCCTACGAAGCGGTCAAATACAAACCTAAAATCAAAGCTTTAACAATGGCCTTCAAATACGGAAATCCAAAAGACACAAAATATGTCAATAAAATGGTCGAATATCTCAAACTCAATCAAGAAACGCACACATTTGGGCGCAAAGAGGTTATCAAAAATGCACCAAAAATAGTCAAGGCATTAAAGAAGTTTGATCCTATGGAAATAAGAAATAGCATGCCGGTCTATATTGGATTAATTCTATTAAAAGAAAAAGGGGTTAAGAGTGTCTCTACTGGTGATGCATTGGACGAACTTTTTGGATATCCATGGCAATTCCATTTATCTGAAGAAGAATTCAAGGAAAAACAAAAAGAGATGTGGGCTGAAATGGGATTCTCCTCGATACCCATGGCTAAATCTCTTGGAATGACAATTAAAGCTCCCTTTTTGGATGAAGAATTCATGAATTGGGCAAAAAACCTACCAATTAAGCTTAAAATAAACTTGCATAATGGCATAAAATATAGCAAGTGGATCATGAGAAAGGCTTATGAAGATATAATTCCAACTGACGTGATTTGGAGACCTAAAGCTCCTCTTGAAGCAGGAACTGGAACAGAAGTTCTCAGAACCTTTTTTGATGAAGAAACTTCAGACCAAGAATTTGAAGAAACAAAAAAACAGATCTACAAACAAGACAATGTGAAAATTCAGGATAAAGAGCAGCTTCTTTATTACAAGTTTTTCAGAGAAAATTTTGGTAAGCCTTCAGATGTATATCCCGACAATGGTGGAATACAATGTCCTTATTGCAAGAGCTACATTAAAACAAAGATACAGTTTTGCAAGATATGCGGAGCTTATCCTATTTAATTCTAATTTCTTTAGCTAAATTTTAATTAATTAAATAAAGATAAGAGTATTTTTTAATTAAAAATCAAATTTTTTTGTTATTCTATCGAGTTCAAAGGTGTAAATGAGCTGGATCGTACCAAATATCATAATTATTTTGGGATGGAAAATCTGATATTAATAGAAGGATTTTAGCAACCATTTACGAATTGAATAAGCTATATAGATGTAAAAATAGGTTTATTTAAGAAGGTTTCAATTGATTTTAAGAGTTGGAATCCAAATAAAATACCTGCTAAATAAGTAGGCCAAAGAATCGCTGGCCAGTTGCCTGTATGGTAAAACCATAAACCTGTTGTATTAGCAAATAATTCCATTAAAATACAAGTTAGCATACCGCCAACACTAACTAATAGTTGTTCTTTAATTTCCTTTTTCCCGATTTTTTTTCTTCGCAAAAATATCAATATAATCCAAGAAAGAAGAAAACTGAAAAATATGAAATACCAATTCAAATTGAAATTAAACACTATTTCCATGCGGCTCAACTAAAATCAATAAATTATAAAAACTTTGCTTGAGTTTTTATCTTATTTATTAATTGTATATTTCTATCGATGATTGTTAGAAAAGTTATTTTATTTTGATATATTTTTAGTATTTATTTTTCCTTCATTAATAATTTAAACAAATTTCAACAATTGATTTAGGGTAATAATTATGTCAAAAAGACGAATATATCGTTGTAAGCTTTCAAGGCTTAAAAGACCACAGTATTGTCCAAACAGGAATAAAGCCAACTCTGACTGCATAAATTGTACTTGGCCCCGTAATAAGAAATGTGTTAATCTTATTATAAAATACATTTGAACTAAAAAGTTAAATTTAATTCTTTTTTGAAACATTACTTCTTTATAAGCAGATAGAAGATTTCTGTTCAGAAATGAAGCTAAAAACTTCCATGTTAAATCTACAAAAGAAATCTAAGAAATTCAAGGGTTGCTCAAATCAGGATTTGAGTATATTTACCATAAAGACAAGCCAATGATTCTCAGAAACCGAAAATAACATAAAAAATCAAGCGAATATTCGAAAAACAACACGAAGACTAATATCTGTCTACTCGAGAAAATACGTAGAGAATAGAATTGAGTGATTAATTAATGCGCTATTGTCCTGAATGTGGAGGAGAAATGCGATACGAATCCGCAACAAAACGCCACGTGTGCAATATTTAAAATGGTGGCTAAGCAAAAAAAAGTAATTCCCAGATGGTTTCTATAGATTAGAGCAAGATTAAATTGATGGATTAAAAAGAATTAGAAAGAAGTTGTTCCTAATTTATTACGATAGAAAGTAATTAAGTAAGGATAGAAAAAACGTATTTATGCTCATTATTATTCGTGCATAAAGACAATAAATCGTATTTGGTTTCAGATTTCTTGATAGATGATGAAAAAACAAAGGATATTGGTTTCCGTTTTTTTCGCCTTGATGATTTTTTCTTTTTTTAATATCTGTTCTGCTGAGGATGTTAAAGTTGAATTTTTACTTTTTAAAAATGAGAATGATAAAACCTATGATCTGAATATTGTTTTTCCAGATGGACTTTATGAATATTATACCAATAAAAATCATAGAATTTTGGAAGCTAGCGATTTTTCAAGTTTTGTTACTCCTTATATTTTTGAACCTGTAGCTGATAAAATTTGGGAATTATATGATAACGAAGAAGATTTTGTTAATGGTGTTCTCATGATAGTTCACCAGATAGATTATGAAGAAACTGAACCTATAAAATATCCAATTGAAACCATGGTTGAAGGCAAAGGAGATTGTGATCTTTTTTCACTTATCGCGGCTTCAGTGGTGAAAGCTGGAGGTTTAGATGTGGTTTTGTTATATTACGAACAACAGGCTCACATGAATATTGGAGTAAATCTTTCTAGTAAACCCCAAGATGCCCGAGAAGACGTTTGTTATGTAACTTATGAAAATACACAATATTATATGGCAGAATGTACAGGCGGAAATTGGATGGAAGGATGGAGAATCGGAGAATGCCCGCCTAATTTGAAGGATGTAAGCGTTGAAGTGATTTCCTTAGATAAAGTTGAACAGGGAGTACCAGGACAAGCTTCAGCTAGTTTTAGCTCATTGGAGTCCAGTACTTTGGTTTTAGAAATAACACCTCAGATTTGTCTTCAAAATACCGATATTACTATAAGAGGAATTCTTTCGCCTTCATTTGGAAATCAAAATGTGACAATTTACGCGAGTGTAAATAATTCACCCTGGATTGAAATAGACAAAGTTATAACAAATGAGAATGGTTTCTTTCAACTTTTGTGGAACAATGAATTCACTGGAATAGTCTCTTTTCGTGCTAGTTGGCCGGGCAATAACGAGTATGCAAGTTCATTAAGCACAACAAAAACTACAACAGTTGTTCCTATTATAGCAATTATGTTATTCGGTTCAATACTGCTAGGAATTATTGGAATCAGTATAGCCCTAGTTCTAAAAAAATCACAAAATGAGGAAATTCAACCAGAATATTGGTAAATTCCGGAGAGTCTCCAAGAAACAAAAATAAAATCAAAAATTCTTTCTTTGTCATGAATTCAATCAACCAAGAGGTTTTCTTTTTTAGAACCTAAATAACTAATAAAGAAAAATATTATTCAAAAAACTCGCAAAAATATAAGAAAATATTATTCCTAAGCAACTCATTTTTGAAAATGCGGTTGCCGGGATTCGAACCCGGGTTGTCAGCGTGGGAGGCTGGAGTCCTGACCAAACTAGACTACAACCGCCTGAAATATAGCCTAAATTAGCAAGATTCATGCATTTATTAATAGCCAATTATTCATTATGTTGTTCTTTGAGCTCCATATTTGTCTTTTGCATGTGTTCAAAGGCATTCTCACTTTTAGAGTGACAAGATGTTTGGAAATAGACAAAAAACCAAAAAGGAAAAATTAGAGGGCATTTTCATCTTGTTTGTTAGAATTCAGAATATTACGATTTACGAAATAAAGTTTTATCAACTCAAAACAGATTTGGTACATAGAGCTGTTCTTTAAAAAATAAGATAGATTAACAATGAATAGAATAATACAAAATTATAATAATTCAAAACATCACAAGGAACAAATCGAAATTACATTGAGCAAGCTTAACTCTTTAAGGAGCCAAATTATCGAATTAAGGATTAAATGTGAAAAATTAAAATTTGAAACAGAAAAAAGAAACAGGAAAATTTGCGAGAAATGCAAAAAAGAAATAAGAAAGAATGAAAAAGTGACCTTTAAAAACACTTCAAAAAAAATAACGAATCACTTTCATAAACGCTGTTTTGAAATATTAGTAGCTTGCCTTAATTAACTTGTGCAGGATGATCGGATTCATAGTTAATTGACTAATCTCATTAAAATAATTCAACAAGAATTCACAATAATTAAAAGCATAGTCTTTTGCAACATAAGATTTTTCAGATTATAAAAACAAGTTAATAGTAAATGTCAGATCCTAAACAATCATGTCCAAAATGTGGTTATGAGATTGGAAAACTTCTCTACTGCACACCTTTAAAAACTGACAGATATTATTGCCCGAATTGTGGTATCAAAATTCAAGAAAGATGCATGAAATGCGGCACATGGCTAACACTTATAGAACGACATTGCCAAAAATGTGGGTTAAAAAATCCTTTTTATTATAAATTAGTCGGCTAAAAGGAAACCGAAGTGTTAAATAATGCATCAATTAGCCTTTGCCAAGATTTTCTAAATAGTCAATAAAACTTTCTAATTCATTTTTATCCATTTCAATTAAAGAATGACGTTCAGTTCTTATATATTTGCGAAGTTCAGCCAAACATTCTTTTGCTTTCACATCAAGTTTCACAGTCCTTATCTGATCGCGTTCAATCTTTATCCTATAAAGCGTTGCAATAAAAGTTCCAAGAACAAGCACAGTATTACTAATCACCACAATCAATTCCAAACTCAAGAGTGCATCCCTCTCAATAAATCTAAAGAATATATCTATTTTAATCATTTTTTAGGTTTTCAGTAATCAGCTAATACAAAAATTTAAGAGTTCAAACCAAAAGGTTATCAATTGTTATCAGAATCGTTATTTTATAAAATCAAGAAAGGGAAAGAGAGCATTATGACAAAAAAAATTACATATTCAGACACAGGTGTAAATCGCGAGATACGTGCGGAGTCTAAAAAAGCATTAAAAAAACTTCATAAAACATACAAATATAGCAAACAAGGCCTAGTTATGAATTTACCTTATGGTAATATCTTTCCTTTTCAAAAAGATCTATACCTAGATCTGGTCATAGAAGGAGTTGGCACCAAAGTTCTAGTAGCACAATTAGCACACAAATATGATACAATAGGAATTGATGCAGTAGCCATGGCAGTTAATGATGTAATACGATCAGGAGCTATACCAATCGCGATAGCAGATAACATTCACGCTCATTCTAGTGACCCTAATCTTGTTAGAGATTGGCTTGAAGGAATTAGCAAAGGAGCAGAAAAAGCCCAATGCCCAGTAATAAGTGGCGAGATCGGAGATGTAGCAGAAATAATAAGAGGATTAACAGCTAAGCAAGGATTTGATATGATAGTTTCTGTGATCGGTTACGTGAATAAAAATAATATAATCACAGGAAAAAACATTAAACCAGAAGATCCAATAATAGGACTTCGCAGCAGCGGATTACACAGCAACGGAATTAGTCTTGCTAGAAAAATCCTTTTTAAAGAGTGGGGTGGAAAATTCGATAAAAATAATGTTCCACAATCAATAAAAAGACCTATAGTAAGCGAAGTTTTAGAACCAACAAAAATCTATGTTAATCAAATAATTGAATTAAACAAAAAAATAAACATTAAAGCGGCAGTGCACATTACTGGTGATGGATACCTGAAGTTTGGGAACCTAACGCATTTTTCACCTGGTATTGGTTTTAGATTTATGAAATTCAATCCCCACCCAATATTTTCATTAATTCAAGACTCAGCCAAAGATCTTGGTTACGTTTTAACCGATGAGGAAATGTTTAGAACCTTTAATATGGGATGGGGATTTGCAGTTATAGTTGATAAAAAAGATCGACAAAAAGCTATGAATATATTAGAAAATAGCGGTGAAAAACCTGAAGAAATTGGAAAAATTACAGATCAAAAGAAGATAGAAATTTCATACAAAAACAAGAAAATAATTCTGAAATAAAAATTCACTTATTTATTGATAAAAGTGTTTAAATCCAATATAATCAACAGTTAGCTCATGAAATACCTCTTGAAAATCGAAGTTAGCTTAAAGTCAGGACACAGCGATCCCGAGGGTGAAACCACAAATAAACTACTCACAGAACTTGGCTATATCGTTGATTCTGTTGATGTTAGTAAACTTTATACAATTCAATTAAACGCAAAAAATCTTAAAGATGCTAAACTTAAAGCAGAAGAAATGTGCAATAGACTTTTAGCGAATCCAACCAAAGACAATTATTCAATATTAATTGAGGAGCAAGAATGAGCTCAAATCTCATTATTCAAAATAAACCTAATAGCAAATTGTATGAAATTGATTTAGTGAAAGCTTCAAATAAAGAACTAGTTAAGATTAGCACCAACTTTTCTTTAGGCTTAAATCTTAGAGAAATGAAGACTGTTCAAAAATATTTTCAAAAGCAACAACGATATCCAACTTATTTAGAACTGGAAACAATAGCTCAGACTTGGTCTGAACATTGCTTCCATAAAACCTTCAAAGGAACTATAAAAATAAATAATAAAGAAATCAAAAGTCTTCTAAAAACCTACATATCCAAAGTCACAAAAGAAATTAATCCTGATTGGTGTGTTTCAGTTTTTGAGGATAATGCTGGAATAGTAAATTTCAACAAAGAATATGGAATTGCAGCAAAAGTGGAAACTCATAACCATCCTTCTGCTGTGGAGCCCTTTGGAGGAGCAGCCACCGGAGTAGGTGGTGTAATTAGAGATGTGCTAGGAGTATGGGCAGATCCAATTGCATGCACTGATGTTTTAGGATTTGGACCCTTAAATTTTGATTACAGAAAGCTTCCGTTAGGTGTTAAACATCCCAAATATGTTTATATGGGCGTCACAGCGGGAATAAGCGCCTATGGTAATAATATGGGTATACCAACAGTAAATGGAGCTATATACTTTGATGAAAGCTATACTGGGAATGTTATAGTATACTGTGGTTGTTTGGGTTTAGTACCACTCAGCAAATTTCGAAAAAACGCTAAACCAAACGACATAATTCTCTTAGTAGGAGGAAAAACAGGTCGTGACGGAATTCATGGAGTAACTTTTGCTTCAACTGAATTAACAGAGGAATCTGAAGTTATTTCTCGACCAGCAGTTCAAATTGCAGATCCGATTCAAGAAGAGAAAGTAAAGAGAGCAATAATTGAGGTTAGAGATCGTGAACTTGCTTCAGCTATAACTGATCTTGGTGGTGGAGGCTTATCATCAGCTATAGGTGAAACAGCTGAGAGATACAATTGTGGGGCAGTTGTAGAATTGCAAAAAGTTCCTCTAAAAAATAAAGATTTAGCTCCATGGGAAATATACATTTCCGAATCCCAAGAAAGAATGTTATTAATTATTCCACCTGAAAATTTAGAAAAAACACTTGAGATATTTTCAAAAGAGGATGTTGATGCCACAGCAATAGGAAAACTTATTTCAAAACGAATTTTAAAATTGATCTTTGGAACTGAAGTAGTAGCAAACCTTGATATGTCATTTATTTTTTCTCCACCTCTCAGCCAAAAAAAAGCTATACATAAGAAAAGAAAATTCATCGAACCAATTCTTAAGGAGCCGGAAAATCTAAATGAAGAAATCATGCAAATTCTATCAGCACCAAATATAGCTAGTAAAGAAAGCATAATCCGCACATATGATCATGAAGTAAAAGGAAACACAACATTAAAACCATTACAAGGAAAATACAGCGGTCCAAATGATGCAGCAGTAATAAAGCCTTTACAAAAATCGTGGAAAGGCATAGTAATTTCTTGTGGAATGAATCCAAAATATGGCAAAATCGAAACATATTGGATGGCGGCATCATCTATTGATGAAGCAATAAGAAATAATATTGCGGTTGGAGGAAGAAGAATAGCTTTGCTGGATAATTTCACATGGGGGAATCCAGAAAAACAAGAAAGGTTAGGATCCCTGGTAAAAGCATGTGAAGCCTGCTATGATATTGCATTAGCGTTCAAAACACCTTTTATTTCTGGAAAAGATAGTTTATACAATGAATCACCATTAGGATCAGTAACACCCACTCTTCTAATTTCAGCAGTAGGAATAATCCCTGATATAAGAAAAACTGTTTCAATGGAAATAAAAAATCCTCAAAATATGCTATATATTATAGGCAAAACCTATGATGAACTCGGAGGATCAGAGTACTACTCGAGCAAGGGATTTCTTGGAAAAAATGTTCCAAAAGTGAGACCCAAACAAGCTATAAACAATTTTAATGCCATAACTAAAGCTATTGACTCAAATCTTATTGAATCATGTCACGATATTTCTGAGGGAGGAATAGCTGTATCTGCAGCTGAAATGGCATTTTCAGGAGGTCATGGTATCAAAATAGATCTATTAAAAATTCCTAATGAAAGAATTGACAGAAATGACACTTTATTATTTTCTGAATCAAACAGCAGATTTCTAATCGAAGTAAATAAAAAATCCAAAAATAAGCTTGAAAAACTTCTAAAAGGAACAGTATTTTCAGAAATTGGTGAGATTACAGAAAAACCAAATTTTTCAGTTAATGGATTAAATGGAAAAACAGTTATTGATATGGAAATTCGAAATTTACGGAAAAGTTGGATTGGAACATTCAATAGAGAGGTGAAAAAAAATAAAACGCGAAGAAATTAGTGTTTGTATTCTGCGAGTAGGTGGAACAAATTGCGATTTAGAAACACAACGCGCATTTCAAGAGTTAGGGGCACAAGCCAAGATTCTGCATGTGAATGAATTAATTAAAAATAGAAATCTAATGGACTTTCAAATTCTAGTAATTCCAGGAGGATTTTCATTTGGAGATTATGTACGAGCTGGTGTAATATTAGCAAGATTATTATCAGCAAAACTTGATAAAGAGATAAGAGATTTCGTTGAAGATAACAGAGCAATTCTTGGTATATGTAATGGTTTTCAAGTTCTTGTGGAATATGGACTTTTGCCAGGTTTTGAAGGAATCTCAGAATACCCAGAGGCGACTCTCACAACAAATATTCCCCAAGGTTACAATTGCCGTTGGATCCACATAAAACAAGAAAATAAAAATAAATGCAAGTTTACGAACAATATTCAATTTGGCAAGATATTGAATCTCCCAATTGCTCATTCGGAAGGAAGATTTCTTTTTCCAAAAGAGAAAGAAGAACAACTAATTGAAAAACTATATGAAAATGACATGATAGTCCTTAGATATTGTGACGAAAAGGGTGAGTTAGCTGAAAAAGAATATCCTATAAACCCAAATGGATCACTTGAAGATATAGCAGGCATATGTAATAAAGAGGGAAATATATTTGGATTGATGCCTCATCCCGAAAGAGCATTTTATTGGTGGCAAAAACCGAATTGGACTAAAAATAAACAAATTTCAGAATATGGTGATGGTAAACTAATCTTTGAAAATATCATTGACAATCTAATCTAAAAAATCTAAATCTTTAAGGTAAGGAAGACCAGCCCGAGCTCCAAACTTTGTAATTTTTCTTGAAGCAACAAAATTCCCGATTCTTGCACAATCAAAAAGGCTTTCTTCATTAAGTAGTCCTGTAATAAATCCGGCGCAAAAAGCATCCCCTGCACCTGTGGTATCAACAACTTCTGCATCAAAAGATTTAACCAAATAATTTTCAGCACCATTTGTCACATAACTACCAGCAGAACCTAGCTTCACAGCCACTATTTCAATTCCTTTTTGAATCAAAAATTTAGCTCCTCTGCGGTAATTGGCTTTGCCAGTCAATAGTTTAAGCTCAATTGCGTTAGGTATTAAAACATTAGTCTTGTTTAGTAAAGGTTCTAGTGCGGTATAGCCCTTATTGGCATACAGCATCCCTGGATCAAGAGTAATTTTTGTTGATTTAGAAACGATTGGTAATAATTTTTTTTGAGTTTCAAATGATATTTCTCCAACAAAAGAGGATAAATGTAAATATTTTGTTTTACACGCATAGTCATGATCAATTTCATCATAAGTTATTGTATCATTAACACCTGGATCTACATATAGTGCTCGTTGACCCTTTTTATCCACAAAACCAAAAACTGATCCTGTTTTTCCTTGAACTGCTTGAACAATACCCTTAGTGTCAACTCCTTCTATGCAAAAATCTTGCAGAATAACTTTACTTTCTCTATCAGAACCAATCTTACCTACAAATCCTACTTTGCAACCTAGCCGTGCTAATCCAACAATTGTGTTAGCTGCAGATCCTCCACAAGTTTCAACGTAAGATCCAATGAAACTCTCTTCTTCAGCACTAGCAAGTTTATTCACTTTAAAGAGTTTATCAATATTAAGAGCACCAAATCCTACAACATCGAATTGATTCATGAAAATAACTCAACCAATTTAATTTTATATTCTCCCAATTTCCCACCATAATTACCAGCTGAAATTCCACTCACACCATCAATTTCCAAAGCTGCTTCGATTCCTCTCTTCATAGCATCTTTTACTGACTCCATTGAAACCCCATTTATCACAATCTCTGGAATATATTTCACTTTATTAGGAACTCTCGATAATGACCCTAATTTTTTCTTGAGCGAAAAACAATATGGATGATTAGTAGTAGGACCTATTAGAGGAAAACGTGTTTCAGGTTTTGAGCCAGCAGAACAAACATCAAAAGGAGTAATAACCCCTTTCGTTTTATGTATAACTTTAAGAATCTTTTTCCCAACCTGATTGACAGCTTCTTTTGTTTCGCACATAATCCAAAAGTTAGCGCCCATTATGCCCCGTGCAAAACCTAAATAACGCTCAATAATAAAATCTGGAACCATAAGTGGCACAATGATTATCTCTTTGCCAAGTCGATTTTCGATCCACTCGAAACCATCCCCACAATGCCCAATCCTCAACATCATATCCATTTTTCCCTCAGCTTGATCCAGAGCATTGAAAACTGCAGTAAATGGTTTAACTAAAATGTCTTGACGAATTCTATAAGAAAGCTCAGTTTCAAATCTTTGTACAGATTCCTCAAAGGTTTTCCCAGATCGAATTGCTCCCCAAAATTGTAAAACTGCACCTTTCCGTTTATCAGGAGTCTCAAGCTCATGTAACCATTTCTCAACACCGCCTTCAATTCTACCTATAACAACTGAAGGGGTTGAGGTAGAGTCTTCTGCTGCTTTCTTTAAAATAACCTCATCATCTGCTGTAATAATAACACGAGAATATATTCCTTCAAAAGCTTCTGCATAAGTGTTATCAACCCTATTTATATCAATCATTTAACCAAGGCTTCCTATAGCTTCCCCTCTTAGAGATCTTCTAAATCTATTACTTTCTTCAATTAACAAATTAGTATTTTTAGATGTTAAAATTTTTACTATAGGTAGGTCTTCTTTATATTTGTTCAAAAAAAGAGACAGAAGATCATCATTTAAATCAACTTTATTCAGAGTTTTTATGCTCCAATCCTTTAATAATCTAATAGTGGTTTTTGTTCCATAATTACAAAACAGATTATTGATTATAGCAATAACCAGATTACTATTTGACAAAACAGCTACATCAGCATTTTTTACTGCATAGCTATTACCATTAAAGGACACAGTTAGCCCTCCACTTTTCTTTACAAGATTGAAAGCTTCTAAATCTGTTATACTATCCCCAAAATATATGACATTATTAATTGAATTATTCAATTTTCTTGCAACATCTTTAATCGCTTCACCTTTCTGATATCCCCCAATAGGAATAACATCAGAAAAAAATCTTGATATATCCGAATTTGAGATTTCTTGCCAGAAAATACTATCAAGTCTTTTGATAACATTTTGGGATTCTTTTGAAAAATCATCCAAGCTTTTTGCTTTTGAGGGAATTATTATTTGAGGTAGCTCTGATAATTCATTTGCTATTTTTCTTAAACCCTTCTTCTCTTTATCAGTAATTGAATATTTATCAATGGATAAATTAGTACAGTATGTATTTTCAAAAGGGAAATCTAAAGATTCACACAGTACCTTTATGTACTGTTCATAACTCGTACTGACAATAAATGCATTAGAAGTTTTTCTTATATATTCAAGAGAAACTTTGCTGTCTGTTATTAAAAATAAGTTATCAGATGAATATTTTTCGATATCTCTTTCAGTTACATCAAAAGCTTTTAGAAATGGAACAATTAATTTAAGAGTGCTTCCAGCATCATAACCAGGTATTTTTAAAATATCTGCTCGTACATCATCATATTTACTTATAATAGTAAACAGTTTGTCGCCTTGAGGAATAAAATTTTTTGTAACTTCAAAAGCATTATCATTCTTAGATATTGGACCTTCACAATCAGAGACAAATAATCGTCTCATGCATTGCTCCTCAAAAGATTCATTCTATCTATGCTTTTTTGTATATGTTCTTTTGATGCAATATCAATTCTATTCCATAGCGCGCCTCCATTTATCGCATTAATACCCTCAAGAGAGATTTGTCTAGCTTCCTCAATAGTATTTCCTATCCCCAAAACTGCTACTGCTCTGGATCTTAGAGCAAAAATCTCTGAATCTCTAATCTCCATTGATCCAGGATAGACACGAATTCGATTATGATTTTTTTCCATTAATGAGTTTACCTTCGATAAATCAATTGGGCCATTAATAGTTTTTTTATTTACAAGTTCTGGAAAAGTTTTTATGTATCCACCATAATTTGGTGGAACTTTATAAGTTAAAACAGAGGCAGCTTTCTTAAATCTTATATTTTTTAAGGTTTGATTTATCATTCCAAAACAAATGTCAACAAAATCATCTTTTATTAGTGGTAAAATATTCATTATTTCTGGATCTCCAGGTCTGCTATTATTCTCTAAAATTTTAATTCCATGTTTTGAATGCATAAAGGCTAGATATAAGGGAACACCTCTAAGAGCGGAGTTGTCCCCTATTTTTTCTTTCCATTTATTAAAAATCCTGCATGCCAATGAAATTTCATTATCTCTGTCCTTAGAAGTTAAAAAAGGCAAGTGGTCCGAAATATCTTTGTAAGAACCCATCCCTCCAGTATTAGGACCTTTATCACCATTAAAAGCGCGTTTATAGTCACGCACACTAGGAAGAGGAATTATGTGTTTCCCGTCTGAAAAGATTTGAAAGCTTGATTCTTCACCATCTATTTTTTCCTCTATGAGAACAGATCCATATTGGAAATTTGATAAGAAGTGATCGAAGAGCTGTTCCCGAGTGAAAAAATGATCACCCCATACACCAACACCTTTACCAGCAGTAGGTTTGTCTGGTTTTACTACTGCTTGATTATCAAGTTGATCAAGCCAACTATAAACATCTTTCTTCACCGCTTCTTTATTCATGTAATCTTTTGGATTAAAGATCATAAACCGTGGATTTGATTCAGGAGCAAATTCTTTAAATAACATTCTTTGTTCGATTTTGCTCCCTTCTATTGCATTATCTTTTGTAGGAGAAAGTACTGGAATATTTGTTCTTTGTTCGATAAGATCACGCAAACCCTCAATTATCGGCTTCTCTGGACCAACAAAAACAAAATCCAATTCGTTTTCATTTGTTTTAGCAAATTTACAAATATCTTTGCTATTTAGATCAGGAATAATCGCATGTTTGAAAGCTAGTTTTTCATTAAACGGATTTCGTTGCCGATCTGCGATGTATAACTTCACAAGATAATTCTCACTTCTCTTAAGAGCATCTATTATGGCCGATTCTCTTGAGCCATATGAAACTACTAATATTCCTACTTTTTCCATTTATTTCACATCATTGAAAGTTTAGGATAAGTTTTTGAGATTAATTTTTTAGGTTTAGCTTTTAAAGTCCCTTTTAAAGTCCATTATCTTCAATCTCATATATTCTGTTTTTCTCTTCATATCCTGATAAGAATTTATATTTCATATAATCGGCTAGTTTTTGAGCCTTTGGGGTAGGGTATTCCCCAGTTATACAAGCTAAACATAAGTCCTTGTGATCGTGTCCTGTAGCACTGACTAAACCAGCTATTGACTGATAACAAACTGCATCGGCTCCTATTATTTTTGCTATTTCTAATGGTGAGTGTGTTGAACCAATAAGCTGGGCATAAGTAGCCATATCAATTCCATAAAAACAAGGCCCTATTATTCGAGGAAAAGTAACATACATGTAAATTTTTTTTACTCCATATTTTCGTAGTTTACTGATTATTACTTTAGTTGTATCTCCTCGAACTATACTATCTTCCGTTAATATTATTTTTTTTCCACTCATTTTTGAGCCTAAAATATTTATTTTCCTATCTATAGTTGAGGAACGCTCTTTATCGAGAAGAATAAACGCTCTGTCTGTAACATATCTGTGTCTGCGTGATGCACGCTCCCATTTGATTTTCGATTCTTCATGTACTCCCATCGCTGGGTCATCGGCTGTTTCGGGAACTGATAAAATTAGATCCGCATCAGTCGCTATTTCTGGAAATTCTTTAACTAAATTTCTTCCAAATTGTTCTCGAATCTCATAAACAAATTTATTATTAAATATTGAATCGGGTCTGGCAAAATAAGCATATTCAAATGCACAAAAAGCTTTTTTTGGATTGTCTATGAGTTGTTCTCTATTAAATCCATTCTTTGTGACTGTAACAAGTTCACCAGGTTCAAGCTCAAAAGCTCTAGTAAAACCATTTATATCAAAACTTACTGTTTCAGATGAGAAAGAGTAAATGGATTCATCTGAATTGTGGCCAGCGCATAAAGGTTTTATCCCATGTTGATCCTTGAATGCAAAAAAATCGTTATTTCCAGTTATTCCAATAACAGAAAAAGCTCCATCTAAATTTATCATACAACTCTTTATTGCAGAAGATAATGATTTTCCTTTATAAAGTTCGAGAAGCAATTTATAGCAGACTATATCTGAGTCACAAGTGTAATTAAATTCTGGAAAAAAAGTTTTAACTTCTTCTCTCAGCTCTAATGTATTTACGATATTACCATTAAAAGATAAGGCAACTTTCAAATCATCAATAGAACCCATGATTGGTTGTGTTCCCTTTAAAAGTGATTTATCATCACATTTTCCTGAAGTAGTATACCGAACATTACCTATACCCATATAACCTGGAAGTTGACCGAACCATTTTTGAAGGGCATTTGAATTTAATTTTGGAATTAAATCAAGATTTTTATAAAGATGAAAATTTTTTCCATTATAAGTTAAAAATCCATGAGATTGATGACCGCGATGGTTTTCAGCACGTAAACCCCAATATAAATAGGGAAAAACAGGTTTTTTATTAAAATCAATAGCACCGAAAACTCCGCAGCCGATATCATTTCCCTCCTAGCTAGATGAAAATGATAGAAGAAAAAGGGCTTTATCAATTTTTAGCACATCTTTGGATAAAAACCATGAAAGAATATTTGAACAATAGGGTAATTTCTTGATTTTTAATGGAATATTTTAACCATTTTTCATAAGTTTTGATAGATCGAATAGCTACAACCAAAAAAATTTTATCTAATTTTTTGTGATCAAAGATTTTGCTAATTCTTCTGCCTTATCTGTTTGTTCCCATGTGAAATCAGGATCATTTCTTCCAAAATGACCAAAAACAGCTGTTTTTCTATATATTGGTCTTAATAGATTTAATTTTTCAATAATTGCTTTGGGTCGCATATCAAAATTTTTCTTGACTAGATTTAAAATTGCACTATCTGAAATTTTGCCAGTTCCAAAAGTGTTAACAAAAATAGATACTGGATGAGCTACTCCAATTGCATAAGATAATTGAACCTCACATTGATCAGCTAACCCAGCTGCTACAATATTTTTTGCAATGTATCGAGCCATATAACAAGCTGACCTATCCACTTTTGATGGGTCTTTTCCAGAAAAACAACCTCCACCATGGCTTCCAACCCCTCCATAAGTATCGACTATTATTTTTCTCCCTGTTAGTCCTGAATCAGCCAATGTTCCTCCAATTACAAAACGTCCAGTACCATTGACAATATACTTTGTTTCAGTATCTAATTTGTTTGAAGGAATAACTTTCTTTATTACATGTTCAATAATGTCTCTTTCTACTTTTTTCTCTTTAACGTTCTCATTATGTTGAGCAGCAATCACCACAGTAGTTACTCTCTGTGGAACTCCATCCAAGTATTCCACAGTAACTTGAGATTTACAGTCTGGTCTTAAATATGGAAGAATACCATTTTTTCTAACCTCTGCGAGCTTTTCCACGAGTTTATGAGATAAAATTATTGGAAGGGGCATTAATTCCTTAGTCTCGGTTGTTGCATATCCAAACATCATTCCTTGATCACCAGCACCTTGTTCACGATCTTTAGTTTCAGTTACCCCTATTGAGATATCAGGAGATTGCTCTTCAATCGAAACCATTATACCACATGTTTCCCAATCTAATCCATCTTTTGCATTGTCAAATCCAATTTCCTTAAGTGTTTTTCTTACTATTGCAGGAATAGAAACATAGCAAGAAGTTGTGATTTGGCCCGTGATTATTAAATTTCCTTGCATAACTAAGGTTTCACAATCAACACGTGCCTTAGGATCTTTTGCTAGAATTGCATCTAAAATACTATCTGAAATTTGATCAGAAACTTTATCTGGATGCCCTTCACCAACAGATTCAGAAGTGAACAAGTATCTTCCTTTTTTTTGCATAAAATCACTTATCCGATTACAGTAAGAATTTAAGAATTTGGGATTTTTCTTAAAAGGTTTTCTGATATTTTAAAAATATTTCTCCCTTGGGATGATACATAAGCATTTAGATCATAAATTATATAATCGATCAAAGCAAATAAAACTGTAAGGGCACCAACCATGGTTTTGAATGTTAAGAAGATAATTAAAGAAATCGTGCATGAAAAGGCGCCTGGACCCCCTACTTCATTTTCTGTATTTCATGTTTTTTTTGCTTTGGAATTAATTTCAGAGGAATTAATTGGACGTAAAAGATTATCGAAAAAATTAGACTTAGGAGAAGGAGTTGTTCGAACAATAATCAATCATCTTAAAGAAGCAAAACTGATTACAACTTCAAGAAAGGGATGTAAATTCACAAATAAAGGAAAGAAGCTTTGGGGAAAATTAGAACAAATTTTCCCGACTAGAGTTGAAGTTGAAAGAACAGTACTTAACAATTCAAACTATAATTTTGCATTCTTGATTAAGAATAGCGGGCATAAAATCAAATCCGGCATAGTTCAAAGAGACGCAGCGATTATGGGTGGTGCCAAACGCTCCATAGCTATTGTATCAAAAGGCAACAAATTAGCAATTGAATCAGTAAGTGATGATATAAAAAGAGATTTTCCATATGCAATAAAGAAACTCCTAAGAAAAATTTCTCCAGAAAATAATGATGTAATAATAGTTGCTGGTGCTGAATCAAGGATTAAAGCAAAACGTGGTGCATTTGCTGCAAGCTGGATTCTAATTGATTAAAAGAGTGAAAAATTAACCAGTGTACTAATATCTACTGGTTAATTTTTTTATAAAAAAATAATTTTATATATAAAACCTAGTTTTATCGACATAAAAATATAATCAAATTGCCACTTATCTGGCTTAAAACTGTCAACGCTTTTAATTGCTAAATACACTACTGAATCAAAGCAATTGTGGATCAATTTGACAATATTACTATTATTAGACCAAATTACTATCGGTTTTGGTATAGTTGTTGTAATTGAAGAAGAAATTTGTTATCTTTAAATCAACTGAAATAGTTCCAGAAAGGGATCTAATCTCTTTATATTTAGCTTCTGAAATTTTCATAATTTTTTATGATTTTAAATAATTGGATCTCTTCTTTATTATTTTTATTTTTAAATCCATTTTTAATTATGCGCCAATAAATTTTCTAGATTTTCTTATTAAAAATGAAGGAAAATGATCGTCTATTTATCTTGAAAGTATATCATGATTTAGCTGTTTTACTAAGTTCTTTTTTCCTAATTTAAATTTTCAAGATTCTCTAATATTATATCTGAAGGAATTGCAAAACCTATTCCTTCTGAGTCAGCAATTCGTGCGGTAACAATACCTATAACTTCACCTTTATAATTTAATAGGGGACCACCAGAGTTACCTGGATTCATAGGTGCAGTAGTCTGGATAATATTTTCAATATATTCATCGTTTATTATCAAAGTTCGATTCAAAGCACTAATTATACCTTCACTCATAGAACCTTCTAGACCATAAGGAGTTCCAACTAAAATAGCTGGGTTACCTACCTTTAAGGAACTAGAACTTATTATTGTAAGTGGAATAAACTCGCTTTCTGGAGCATCAGTATTAAGAAATGCAAGATCAACAAACGAGTTCGCATATAAAACAGAAGCATCATAAGTTGTACCATTTACAAATGTAATGCTAGTAGAGATTGCTTCATCAATGATATGGTTACTTGTAACAATTAGAAACTTGCTATCATATTCTAATATAAAACCTGAACCTTGCTGCTCAGTAAAATATTCCCTACCAAAAATGTTAACCTGTCTTATATTAGCCTTAACAACTACAACAGATAATCTTATTTGATCAAATAAATCAGAAAGTAGAACTGTATCTCCAATAGGAGTAATAAAATCATTGCTCGAAATACTCTCTAATTCTTGTGATAATTCCAAAACTTGATTTTTTAAGTTATTTATTTCATTTGAGTAAGCAAAGGAACTAACAAAATAAGCAATTACTGCTGAAAATAAACTTGCAATAATAATTGTTGTTAACAAAAATCCTTTGGTTTTAAATTTTTTATTTTCTAGAGTGGTAGATTCCATTTCTTTATTCCTTCAAAGTATCGTATATAGCAAAATGAAATTTACAATTGCAGAAGTTAACATTCCAATTTACTATCCAATGGATTTATTAAAAAAGTTGAACATTAGTATTAAGGTTTTTTCAAAATTAAACCCAAATCAGAATAATATTAAACTTAGAAAATTAAAAAATTGAGGAAAGGTTCTAGAAAAGATCCATCAAATGACTTAGAATTAACTGATGCTCTACTTAGTAAGTGTATTTATTGCCGCTTGATAATATTCTTTCCAAATAAACATTGAAATCAAGAAATCCCTCATTTGTTTTTGATGAAATTGGAATTAATTTGAATTTCAATCCTAACTGACATATAGCTTGCATCATATTTCTACTAAATAGCCTTTTTGTACCTTCCAAACAAATATCAATCGATGTTTCAAGAGAGTTTAGATCAAAAGACCAGTCAATAATTTGATCAATCTTTTCTTTATTCAGAAGATCAATTTTAGATAGCACATGAAGCTGTGGAATAAAAAATCTATTGTAAATTGCAGCTGAAAGGAACATATTAGACACATAATTAAAGGGATTCAAAGAAAAAACGGAGTCAAAAAGATAAACTAAACCTTTAGGTCCTATAGTTAATTCATTAACGATATATGGACCACTAGCTCTAAATGCAAACAACTCCATCTGTCCAGGAGTATCTACTAATATGACATCTGCATCCATAGTTTCAATTTCTTGATTAATAGAATCCATTTCGTCAGCAATCAAATCTGCGGAAAGAATTAATGCTCCATTTGGACCCAAACCATATTTTTCCATTATTATGCCAACATCAACATAATTTCGAATATCCACATCAGGCGAATAAGGCAACTTTAAAGCACCTGGATCCATATTAACTACGGCTACATCTTGTTTGGAAATTTTTAGCCATTCAGCAAAAGAGCCAGTAAAAAGGGATTTTCCAGAACCAGCGGTTCCTATTATGAAAATTGTGCCCACTACAATATCCTCTTAAAAAGAATGGTTACTAATTCTAATTAATAAATCTGCATTTATTGATATTAAACTTTAATTGTGTAAAAAATCAATAAAAAGAATATTGAATTTGTTTAATTTTATTAATAAACTATTTCACTAAGTAATAGAAAGATATCAAAATAGCGCATAAGGAAATCGCGCACCTGTTTGATGGAGATCTCCAACAATAGGTATTTTATTATTGCATACTGAACAGCGTTTATCTTTTGTAATATTCCATCTTGTTATCTCGAAACTATGTCGCTTAATTAGAAGCTCATTACATTTGGGGCAATATGTATTTTCTGCAGGATGTCCAGGAATATTGCCAATATAAACATAATTAAGACCAGCATTTCGAGCAGTCATGTAAGCTTTTTCCATTATTTCAACACTAGTTCCTTGATTTGTAGTCATCTTATAATCTGGATGAAACCGAAGTAAGTGAAAGGGAGTATCTTTCCCTAAAATCTCCTTTATCCATGTAGCCATTTCTTTTATTCTATCACTTGAATCTCCGATCTTCGGAACCACTAAATTCGTTATTTCTATATGGACACCGTTTCTTCTGAATTCTTTTAGTGCTTCATATATAGGTTCTACTGTTGGGACAGAAGAATAATTCTTATAGAAATCTGGATCTCCACCACCTTTAAAATCTACAGTTGCTGCATCTAATATGGGAGAGATAGTTTTTACTGCTTCAGGTGTTAGATAGCCATTTGTTACAAAAGTATTAAAGAATCCTAATTTGTGTGCTATTTTAGCAACATCATAAGCATATTCAAAAAACACTGTAGGTTCCGTATAAGTATAGCTAATGCCATAACAATTCTTAGCTCTTGCTGTTTTAATAACTTGATCAGGAGGAAAATCTTTCCCAGGAATTGTTCTATCTTGACTTATCATCCAATTATCACAAAATTTACAACGGAAATTGCATCCTGCAGTAGCAATAGACATAACTAAAGCACCAGGATTAAAATGAGAAAGAGGCTTTTTTCCTATGGGATCAACAGCTGCAGAAACTGCTTTTCCATAAACTAAAGAAGTTAAAACTCCATTCACATTTTTTCTAACCAAACAAAAGCCTGTGGCATC
The DNA here is from genome assembly GCA_001273385.1 of miscellaneous Crenarchaeota group-6 archaeon AD8-1. Classification (GTDB taxonomy): domain Archaea; phylum Thermoproteota; class Bathyarchaeia; order Bathyarchaeales; family Bathycorpusculaceae; genus AD8-1. Next base: position 32,058 of record LFWW01000002.1, read on the forward strand.
TTCATTTATTAAGCATCTACGTCCGCATAAATTACATTTAACTCGATTTTTCTCTTTTTTTTCATATAGCATAGCTTCATGAAATGCCATTATATTAACTCACAGCTTACTCTTTTCTTTTAGGTAATTATCATAAAGAAAAACTAATTATTAAGAACAATCAATTTTCACTTACTATATTATGAAAACAGGTTGATTTTTTAGTGTGACATGCGGGTCCCTTTTGAATCACCAGATATACTATAGTATCATAATCACAATCTGTAAGTATTTTCTTTATTTTCTGGGTGTTGCCTGAGGACTCGCCTTTCATCCATAATTTTTTTCTCGAACGACTCCAATAGTGCGCATATCCTGTCTCTAATGTCTTCTTTAGAGCGGCCTTATTCACATAAGCTAACATTAGCAAGTCTTTAGATGTAAAATCCTGTACAACTACAGGAATAAGCCCATCTCCTTTTTTGAAATCAAGTTTTTTAATTATTTCTTTATTCAAGTCTAATATTAACTCCGCAATTCTGTAAATATTTTTTTACAAATGGAATTGGATAATTATTATAATGGAAAACTGAAGCAGCTAGAGCAGCATCGGCTTTGCCAATTGAAAAAACTTCAAAAAAGTGTTCAGGTTTTCCAGCGCCTCCACTTGCAATTACTGGAACTCGGACCGAATCGGATATTATCTTAGTTAAATCTATATCATATCCATCTTTAGTACCATCTTTATCCATCGAAGTTACCAGAAACTCTCCTGCTCCAAGATCAGCAGCTTGTTTTGCCCAATCTATCGCATTAATTCCTGTTGGTTTTCTTCCACCATAGGTTGTTACCTCAAACCATATTGGACCCTCATCAGTTTCTATAAAAGAGCCGGCATGATTTTCTACCACCCTTCTTTTAGCATCTATAGCAACCACAATGCATTGCTGTCCAAAAATTTTAGCAAGATCAGATATTAACTTAGGATTTTCAACAGCAGCAGTATTCACCGAGACTTTATCAGCTCCGCTACAAAGTATTATTCTAGCATCAGAAGTACTGCGAATTCCACCTCCTACAGTAAAAGGAATGTTAACTGCTTTTGCTACTCTTTCAACAACTTCTTTTAAAAGGTCTCTTCTTTCTGATGAAGCCGTAATATCAAGAAAAACTAATTCATCTGCTGCCTGATCTGAATACTTTCTAGCAAGTTCAACCGGATCCCCTGCATTTCTTAAATTTATAAAATTAATTCCTTTTACAACTTTTCCATGATCAACATCCAAGCAAGGAATAATTCTTTTAGCCAACGGCATCTGATTCTATTTTTCTCCTAATTTCTTTAAGGCTTCTCGTAGAGTAAACTTTCCTTCATAAAGAGCCTTCCCTATTACAACTCCATGAACACCAATTCTCTTGAGACTTATTAGATCTTCTAATTTTCCAATTCCCCCAGCTGCAATTATATTCAAATCTAAATTGCTATTTATTTCTTCAAGTGTCCCAATATCGGGTCCAGAAAGAGTACCATCTCTAGCAATTGATGTTATAAGAAAATTATGTATACCCATAGAGAGGAATTTATTAATGGATTCAATAATTTCCATTGATGCTTGACTCTTCCAACCTTCAATCATCACTTTTCCATTTTTATTATCCAAAGCAACTATTATAGCATCCGAACCGAATCTTTGAATTATGCGAATCAAAGCTGAAGAATCATGAAATGGTAAAGAGCCTAGTATAACTTGATCTATGTTTGACTCAAGCAATTGTTCTACATCTCTAAAACTTCTAATGCCACCCCCAACCTGAAGTGATAGATTTACTCTTTGGGCAATTTTGCCAATAACAGAACGATTATCTCCCAATCCTAAAGCAGCATCCAAATCAATGATATGAAGTTTCTTAGCTCCATCAGCTTGCCATTTTTTCGCGGTCTGCAAAGGATCACCAAATTTTTCATAAATCTTAGCGGTTTTTGGATCTCCTCGCTCCAATCGAACTATTTTTCCATTCATTAAATCTATTGCAGGTATTAATTGCGTTAATAATCACCTTTTCACTATTCTTGCAAAGTTTTTCAAAATCTTTAACCCAGTTTCACCAGATTTTTCAGGGTGGAATTGAGTGCCAAAAATATTTTTACTAGCTACCATTGAAGTGAATTCGGTACCATATTCCGTCTGAGTAACAATAATTTCTTTATCAATAGGAACAGGATACAGTGAGTGGACAAAATAAACAAAAGATTGATCATTTATATTATCCAATATTTCAATTTCTTTTATAATTTTTAAGGTGTTCCAACCCATATGTGGTACCTTTACAGATGAGGACAACCGCACATTTTTCCCTTTAAACAAACCTAATCCATACCCAGAACCTTCATCACTTCTTTGGAAGAAAAGTTGCATGCCTAAACAAATACCAATTATAGGAATTCCTGTTAATGCTAAATTATTAATTAATTCTTTAGCAGGTTCAAGTTTTTTGGCAGCAGCAGAAAAATTACCAACTCCTGGTAATGCAATGGCATCAAGGTTATTTGATTGATTAATAGATTTACTGATTTTTGTCTCTAAACCTACATTTTCCAAGGCATTTTTTAAACTGAAAAGATTTCCAACTCCGTAATCAAAAATAAATATTCTTGGCATTAGATGACTCCTTTTGAGCTTGGAACACCTGTTCTTTTTGGGTCTATTTCGACTGCTTGTCTGAGGCTTAGAGCAAGAGCTTTGGTTGCAGCTTCTGCTTTATGATGATCATTATTACCGTATTGAATAAACATGTGTACATTAGCATTCAGAGAAGTTGCAAATGTTTCGAAGAAATGATTCACATCTTCAGTGGGCATATCCTCAATTTTTTTTCCTTTTAGTTTAAGGTTGATTATGAAATAAGGACGTTTAATAAGGTCAACAGCAGAAATAGCCAATGTGCAATCCATAGGAGCAATTGCACTTCCAAATCTAGCGATCCCTTCTCTATTCCCTAAAGCTTTGTTTATTGCTTCACCTAAGCAAATCGCAAGATCTTCAATTGAATGATGGTATAAATCACCTTTAACTTCAGCTGTAATGTCAATTAAACTATGTGTGGCTAAAGAGGTCAGTAAGTGATCCAAGAAGGATATTCCAGTTTTTATATTTGCTTTTCCTTCTGAATCAAGATTTACTTTCACACAAACTTCAGTTTCTCGGGTCTTTCTATATACTTCGTTAATTCTCAACCTTCTAATCTCCTAAATACTTTCTCAGATTTTCTATCAAATGATCATTCATCCAAGGTAAACCAACTGTAGCTCTAAAACAATTATCCATATGCAAAATTTTACCTAATTTCTTAATAACTAAACCTTTATTCAAAAGGTTTTGATAAACTATTTCATGAGGTTTATCCACCGAAAAAAACACAAAATTTGCATCTGAATCAAAAGCCTTTACACCACTTATTTTATTAAGTCTATCAATAAGTTTATCCCGCTCTATTTTCAGTTCACTGATCGATTTGATTACGATATTATAATTGTCTAGCAGTTTTTTGCCCATATTTACAGTAAAAGAACTCACCGGAAAAGGCAAGGCAGATTTTTCAGACAGAACTCTTGCTATTTTTGAATTTGATATTGCATATCCAAGTCTCAAAGCTGCTAATCCAAAAGCTTTGGAAAAGGTTCTTAAGATAATTAAATTATCGAATTCATTTACTTTTGATGTCAACGAATAATTAGCATATTCTGCATATGCTTCATCCAATACTACTATTCCTGGAAATTCCTTTATCAGAGCTAAGATTTCTGATTTATTAAATTGGGTTCCAGTTGGATTATTAGGAGAACATAAATAGAGTAGACTAGTTTTTGCAGAGAAAGATCCAAGAATGTTTTTAATATCTAATTCTAAATTTTCTAAAAGAGGTATAGTTAAATAATTTGCACCTTGTCTTTTTGCACTATACCTAAAAATAGGAAAAGTTGGATCGATTGTTACTGCAGTTTCTCCTCTTTCTAAAAACAACCTTACAATCCTATCTAATAGTTCATCACTGGCGTTTCCAACGACGATCGTTTCAAAAGGAATATTCAAATATCTACTTAGACTTTCTTTTAGTTTATTTTGTTCATCTTGAGGGTATAATCTAGGATCACATTCTTCAGCTACTATTTTAAGCATATCAGTGAGAGTTTTTTTTGGCAAAAACAAGTTCTCATTAAAATTTAATTTAATAATTTTATTTAAAGGAATTCCGAAGCGCCTTGATAATTTTTCTGTTGATTCTGCAAGTTTATAACTTTCAATTCCTTGGAGCTTTTCTATTTTTTCTTTTATAAATTTATTCGAAATTTCACCCATTTTCAAACCTCGCCTTTATTGCAGCATAGTGATTCGGAAGATTTTCTGCTCTTGTAATAACTCTTAATTGATCAGCTAAATCAAATAGTCCTTTTTCTGAACCTTTAACTATGTTTACTCGTCTTGCAAAATCCAGAGATGATAAACCTGAAAAGACATTTCCAAAACCGCCTGTGGGAAGAACGTGATTGGTGCCAGCTCCATAATCACTTAATGCAACAGGACTAAAAGGACCAACAAGAATTAATCCAGCTGTATTGAACCTTTCAGAAAGTTTTCTTGAATTTTTAGTAATAACTTCAAGGTGTTCAGGAGCATAAATATTTGTCAACGAAACAGCTTCATCAATATCGCTACATGTGATTATAAATCCAAAGTTTCTTAAGGATTCAAAAACAAGTTTGTTCCGATCTATTATTTTTATTTTTTTTGATAACCAATATTCTACTTCATTCCGAAGTTTATCTGAAGTCGTTATCAATCCAGAAGTGCATCCAAGACCATGCTCAGCTTGAGAGATCATATCCAATGCTACAAATTTTGGGTTTGCTGTTTCATCAGCCACTATCAAAACTTCACTTGGACCAGCTGGCATATCAATCGCAACATTTTTGGATACTAAAATTTTTGCCATAGCAACATACTTATTTCCCGGCCCAACTATTTTCTTTACAGAACTAATGGTCTCTGTTCCATAGGCCAAAGCAGCAATAGCTTGAGCCCCTCCAACTTTATAGATTTCACTAACACCACACATATCAGCAGCCACAAGAAGCAAAGGATTTAAGGAACCGTCTTTGGCGGGCGGAGAGCAAACTACAATTCTAGACACTCCCGCAACTTTTGCAGGAATTACAGTCATTAATAAAGTGCTGGGATAAGACGCTTGCCCCCCAGGTACATAACAGCCAACACTTTGAATAGGACTTAGAATATTATCAATTTGTATATTATCAATTGATGTAGAAATTTTGCATTTATCAAATAGTAGAGTCTCAAAAATTTTTATTTTTTCCTTAATTGTTTTTATAGCAGAAATTTGATTTTCATCTACACTATTATAAGCTTCCTTTATATCTAAGGATGATACAAGTAGATCTTTTTTTGATAATAGCACTTTATCAAAGCGATTTGTTAGTTCTATGAGAGCATTATCTCCGTTTTTAGCAACTTCAATTAATATTTTGTTAATTTTTTTTTCTAATTTTTGATCTAATTGATAATTTTGCACTTGTCTTTTGAACCAATTGGCTGGAAGATTTGAAGAGTTCCAAATCTTTCTTATAACTAGATCTGACAACCCTTTTCTTCTCTCCTTGTGACCTCTTCCAAAGCTAGAACTTGTCTGGGTTCATAGACGACGATGCCTTGGGCGAGTTTTCTAATTTTAGGCAAAAGACGTATAAAGCAATTTTTTTCAAGAATAGTATTTACTGATACCCAAGATTTGTCAGCTAGAGGTGCAATTGTTGGATTTTTTAGGGCAGGGATTGCCTCAAGTAACTTTTTAAGGTTTGTTTTTTTAACATTTACAAAGATATGAATTCTTTTTGATCCGTCAACGACTCCTTTCAATAACGTCATAATATCAAAGATTTTTTCTTTTGTATCTTTATCTTGGAGAGCTGGTTTATTCGCTATAAGTACTGATGATGATGATAGCACAGTTTCAATTATTTTCAAGTTGTTAGCAGTAATTGTAGAACCAGTTTCTGTAACATCAATTATGCAATCTGAATTTTCTGGGGGTTTAGCCTCCGTAGCGCCAAAAGATAGAAAAATTTTTGCTTTTGGATTATTACCTTTTTTCCACCAAGGAGTTACCATTAATGGTGCTTTATTACTAAATCTTTTTTTGTAGGATAAGGCTTTTTGGATGTATTCTGATGCGATGTTCAAATATTCTGTTGAAACACGGAAGTTTTTTCCTTCATTCCATAAATTCTCCATTAATTCGGACAAGGAATTAGCTGAAGAATTTTCAGGAATAGCAACGACTAACTTTATTTTTCCATACTCTAAATTTTGGAGAATTTCAACATTTGCACCTGTCTCCTTGATCCAATCCTCACCAGTTATCCCCACATCTTGAAGACCTTCACTAACAAAAACAGGGATTTCTTGGGGTCTTAATATCTTTAATTCAATTTCAGGATCATTTATAGTAGGTCTATATGTACGCTCTTGGCCTGAGATTTTATATCCTGCACGCTGAAGTAAATTAAAAGTAGCTTTTGATAAAGAACCAGCAGGTATTGCAAATTTTACTTTTTTCATTATTTATCACATTTAGCATTAATTTTTTTTAATAGATGGAATTAATAGATTTCGCGAATTAAAATTCTGCACAACAAAAATAAGGTTACATTGATATTCTGATAGAATCAAAAAATAAGTCTGGAATATTTTTTTGTATTTAATGAATACAATCGCCTTGAATGAATACGATCCCTCATCTTCCATCACTTATAGGCACCTTAGTTGTTCTTTTTATTAAACCTATCTAATCAATATAAATAATGTAATAATTTCACAGTTCAACTTTGAATGGAATTACCTTCCTTAGCTTTAATTTGAAAAACAAGAGGAGGCAAATTTGTTTTTGCAGACAATTTAATATCCAACATTCCTTCCAAAATACCTTGCCAGAGATTCGCATAATTAATGAACGGATTCTTAATCAAGATATACTTATCTTTTAAAAAAAAATCTCCGAATCCCTGAACACTTAATCTGTCAAAAATTGGTTTCCAATCTTTAATTTCTGAAACTTGAATATTCAATATAGTTTCTATGGAAATTTTAAGAGCTTTACCCATTTCTTGTCCTAGATTAATCCATTTCTCTTTTGGAATTTGATTAAGCATAATGTTGATTAATTCGACATTAACGAAAGCTATTCTGCTTATTCCAGAATAATACTCACCCGGAAAACGCCAATCATCAATCATCAATTTTTTATGTATATCTAGCATTTTCGAAATCAATGACTTAATCCCAGACTCTTTTCCTTCCTGAATTAATGAATCTATATATTTTCTTTCTTCAGGTTCTAATATTATAGTTGTTCTCTTTGGTTTTGGCTTGTTGCTCTTCATCATAGTTTCGAGTCGTTTTTTCTGACTTTCTTGCATATTCAATATACCTGCAGAAATATTTTATATGCTTTATTATATTAGCAAAAATGATCAGGCTTATAACTAACTGCAAATCCTATAAAAAACCAAGAGACTTAAAAAATTTGTTTCAATGATTCACCTTATAGTTTCTAGGATATTATTATTTACTGATGATTTTATTTCTAACAAGAAAATATAATAAAAGAATCCCTAGCAAAAAAAGTGATAACCCTACAACCATTGTAAGTATGTAATCAAGATTCAAGATCTTAGATAACAAAAAAGAAACATAGGTGGGTCCAGCAAAAATTAGAAAAGCCATAGTCAATACTAGCAAAACACTTATGATTTTTGAATTCGGATTGAAGAATCCTTTTGAATCATTTTGAGAATTTCTAAGCTTCAAATCCCATCCCATCTCATTAGTTTGATATTCAATTCTCCTTTTTGCCTTCTTTTATCTCTTTTCCTAAAATATTTGCCAATAATTTAAAAACTTGATATCCAGCACCCCGATCTGCCTTAAATCCAGAAGTACTACCAAGCAAACATACTCCTTCAAGATCATACTCTTTCGCAAGAGCCAAAGTTAAGCCAGTTCCACCAACAATTTTACCTTTCCCATAAACTACTCCTCCTTTTTCTTTGAATTCATTTACTAATCGTGAAGAGGTTGCAGCAACATACACATTGCATTTATCTTCAACAATAGGCACCCCACCCATGGTAACTAAAAAATTACAACCGATTTTCTTAATAAATTCAACTATTGTAGAACAGACTTGATAATGTGCTAAAACATCATCAAAAGAGGGCTGTGTTTCACCAGTCATGATAACTATATCAGTATCTTTTGTCTTCGCAAAATAGAACTCATATTTAGGCAGAGTACAGACTCCATAAGAATTAACTATCACATAATCCGGAAAAGAGGGAGAATATAACTCTGTAAAAAGTTTTGCATCGTAAAAATTGATTAGAAGATGGGCGGCTATCCTTCCAACATTTCCAAAACCTGGAAGCCCTTGTACAAATAGTGCATTTTCAAGATTATTATGAAGGAGTTCACGGAAAAAAGGGTTATCCATTTTCTATTGCACCTCTTCCAACAATATTTGATCTAGATTAAAATGCTTTTGTTGAAATAAAAAACAAACTATTAATATGCAACAATTAGTAGTACTAAAAAGGATTCAAAAAAGGAGAATAAAGCAAACATAGCGGGGTGGGGCAGCCAGGATTAACCCGCTGGGCTCATAAGAGCTCGTATGCTCAGAGATACCCAGAGATCAGTAGTTCAAATCTACTCCCCGCTACTAAATTTTCAAAAATGTAAGCAAAGATAAGTTTGAATATATTTTAACAAAAAATCAATATTACATTATTTTTTAGTTTAGCAGAAATTAAAAAATTTTTATAAAAAATAACGTATCGGGCAATATTTAAAAATAAAAAATAGGAAAGAAAAACGAAACCAATTTTCAGGAAATATTTTAGCCCTTTCCTTTCTCTTCCTTACCAAAATATGTTGTCCACTTGAATTTTCGGGAATCACGCTTAAAATTCAACGAACTTTTACGACACTTACTTGAACAGAACCATAAAAGCGTCCCATCGTTCTTAACATATATCATCCCTTTTCCTGAAGGAAAATCATTACCGCAAAATGAACATTTTTTAGGTTTTGGCATCGATTTTTACCTCAAAAATTAATTATTTAGCGTCTGGAAAGTTTTTTTGCTTCCCGTTCAGTTTCTCTCAACAATAGTATGTCTTGAACGCGTACTGGTCCTTTAACATTTCTAGATATAATTCGTCCTTTGTCTTTACCTTCTAGTATTCTAACTCTTACTTGTGTTATTTCACCAGTGGTACCTGTACGACCAATTATTTGAATTACTTCAGAAGGAATAAGTTCTTCTTTCGTTTTTCCAGAGTCAATGCTCATTACTGAGCTCCTCTTTTAACTTGCTCAATACGCATTATGATCTCATTGATTAATCCAGTCGCATCTCCTTCCTTGATTATTACAACTGATGCAGAAGGAACATCAATACCAACTGCGTTACCTAGTTTGATTTTTTGTGGTACAAACACATAAGGAATTTTTCTTTCATCACATAGGAGCGGTAGATGTGCGATAACTTCTGGAGGATCTACATCCTCAGCAATAACTACGAGTTTTGCTTGAGCACGTTCAACAGCCTTTGTTGCCTCGTTAGTTCCCTTTCTTACAATTCCAGATTTTGAAGCTATCTGTAGGGCTTCATAGGCTGCATCCACAATTTCTTTAGGTACTTCATATTTTACATAGAATGGTTTACTCATTAGCCTCACCCTTTTAAGGCACAGTCTTATCGAGACTTCTCATTTATGAAGGTTTCGACTCTAAAAGAGCTAAGCTGACTTCATGTATCATTAATGGTAGAAATGTTTAAATAAACTCTTACGTTGACGTTGTTGTTTTTGGGTGAAGGCGCTTGCAGAGATTGGGTAAAGTAATTAGTGTATCTCCTTCCCAGAATATTATTATTGAAATAAAAAAACCCAATAAAATTGGCACAATTGTTGTTGATGAAAACCTAAAAATGGTTGGCAAAATTTTTGATATTATTGGACCAACGGTTTCGCCCTATATTATTATTAAGCCAACAATCAAAAAACCAGAAAAATTAGTTGGTGAGAAAGTATATTCCATTATCTCGAAAAAGAAGAGGAGAAAAAATAATGAGCAGAGATAGTAACCTACAAGAAAAAATAGAAAAATCTTCCGAGGCAGCGAATCATAATTCTTTCAAAGTTCAATCATGTTCTGAATGTGGAAGCCAAAGACTTATGCGCGACTATGAATGTGCAGAAGTTGTATGCATGGATTGCGGTATAGTAATTGCTGCAAAAATAGCTGACAGAGGACCAGAATGGCGTGCTTTTGACGATGAACAAAGATCCAAAAGAACTCGAGTGGGCGCACCACTTACATATACAATTCACGACAAAGGATTATCAACCACTATTGATTGGCATGATAGGGATGTTTATGGAAAAAGTCTTTCACCTGGACAAAAAGCACAGGTATATCGACTAAGAAAATGGCAAAGGCGGATACGAGTTTCAGATGCTACAGAGAGAAATTTAGCTTTTGCTTTATCTGAAATTACTAAAATTTCTAATAATTTGAGTCTTCCAAAAAGTATTCTTGAAACAGCCTCGGTAATTTATCGAAAGGCAGTAAAAGAACGATTAATTCGCGGTCGCTCGATTCAAGGTGTCACTTCAGCAGCAATTTATTTAGCATGTAGACAATGCGGATTACCCAGAACACTCGATGAAATAGCGCAAGCTTCAACAGTAAATAAGAAGGAAGTTGGCCGGAGTTATCGTTTTCTAATCAGAGAGCTTGATTACAAGATTCCACCTCTTAGACCAAGTCAATACATTACAAAATTTTCTACACAGCTTACAATGCAAGGCAAAGTTGAAGAAATTGCTCATAAAATTCTCGCGTCAGCTAAACAACTAAAACTTACTTCAGGGCGTGGACCGACTGGAATTGCTGCAGCTACAAGCTATGTTGCATCAGTTTTAACAGGAGAAAGAAAAACTCAAAGAGAGATAGCAGAAATAGCACAAGTAACAGAAGTTACTATCAGAAATCGCTATAAGGAACTTGTTGAAAGACTGATGTTTGAGATCAGTATTTAAAAAGATTAAACTTTTTAAGTGGGTAATTAACTACTCTAAGCTCATGCCTTATAAATTCACTTTTGATCTTTCCGAATTACCAAAATTCTTTTTCAATGAACTAACCATATTATCATACCAAAAAGGCATGCATAAAACTATTCTTAATACCCTCAGAGATATCATAATAAAATTCAAAATACAAGAAGCAACAGGACTTAATCTTTCGGATGCAGTTACGCTTCTACAAGATCTTATTGATTTACATGGCATAAATCTTGTTCAGAGAGGGAAATTCCTAGAAACAAAAAAAAGAGCAATCTTTCTTCCGCATTGTACTAGAAAGTTTATGGATAATAGATGTCAAGCAATCTTTGATCCAACCGTACCCTCATATTTTTGCAAACATTGCTCAAAGGATTGTTTAGTTAGCAAAGCTAGCCGATTAGCAGAAAAAAAAGGATATGACTTTTATGTTGTTCCAGGTGGTTCATGTATTCCTAAAATAGTAAAAAGGGCCATGTATGAGGGTGCAATAGGTATTGCATGCGGTGAAGAGATGAAAATGTCTGGAGAAGTGTTAGGGAGTATGGGTGTAGCTGGCCAAGCTATTCCATTAATAAGGAATGGATGCGCAAATACTGCTTTTAGTTTGGAAACACTTAAAAAAACCCTTTAGCAATAAAAAAGATTATTTGACAAGTTCTCTTTTCTTCCATCTGAGATTTTTTCGTTTACATTTTCTACATTTTATTGCGGTTGCAGCATTTCTAACTCCGCAATACCTACAGATTTTGATATGAAGCCTCGCTTTTTGAGCAATAGCTTTCTTAATTGGATCCAATACTGGCACTTGCTGAACCTCAGATTTAACTATGAGTCTGATAGATATCTTTTAAATATACTTTTTGATTGATTTGCTAATTTATAAATAAAAAAAAGAGTAAATAAAAATGCCTTTTTTTTATATTTTCTTAAACGCAGTTAATGAAAAGATAATCTTAAACCATTACCAAAATGTATTTATTTGGGAATAAAAAAACTAAACGAGCCAAATTAATGTGGAAACTAGGAGTGAATCCTATGTCAGAATCCTATGCAGTGCTGATAGGACGAAAACCGGTAATGAACTATGTGCTAGCATGTATTACATCATTTCATGGTGGAGCTAAAGAAGTAAGTGTGAAAGCTCGAGGAAGAGCAATAGCTAGAGCAATTGATGTTGTAGAAGTAGTCAGAGGCAGATTTCTGCCGGATGTAAAAATTGCGAGAATCGGCATTGGAACTGATCAAATTCCAATCCGAGAAGGAAGTCAAGCTTCCAATGTGAGCACTATCGAAATAGTATTACAAAGATAAAATCATAGAAACTGATTAGGCATTATTCACACCCTTGTGCCTCCTTAATTGAGAGAAGGGGCGTATATGAAAACTGAACTGTGTAGTTTCTGTTTAAAAAGCGGCATATTATGTCGCAAATGTTCAACTAAGGTTAAGAAGGGAGAAATTAGTAATTTAGACTTGAAAATTGCTCGATTACTACTTTCTCTAGAGACAAAATATCCATCTTTGCAGAATGTTTGCTTTTATAAAGCATTTGATGTTGGGAGAACAATAGCTATAGTTGTCGGTCACGGAGATGTACCACGTTTACTAGGGTATGGAGGAAAAATTATTAAAACAATAAGTGAAGAAACTCACAAGTCTATTCGCGTTCTAGAACAGGGTGTAGATGATCGTAAATTTCTTGAAGATTTATTCATGCCACTTAATATTCTAACTATTAATACTATTTGGTTACCTGACGGAACCACTGAAACAAGAGTTATTCTTAAACGCAAACGTGGTTCACAACTTCCTTTTGATTTAAAAGCATTAAAAGAAATAGCGAAAAAAGTAAGAAATATTGTTTTGCGTATTGAATTTACCCATTAAGGAGTAATTAATTCGTGAAGCTAGACTCTATTGCTAAATTGACCAGAACGCATTATTCTAGTGAAATAACTGAGAAATTAGATGGTAAAAAAGTCACCATTATTGGATGGATTCAGGAGAAGCGAGATCTTGGTGGAATTTTATTTATTATTATGCAAGATAGAGCGGGAACCGTACAAATCACTGTTCCTAAAAAGAAAGTTAGCGAACAAGTTTTATCCAAAGCTAATGGGATTCAAAAAAGGTATAGTGTTAGTATTAATGGAACTGTAAAGAAAACCAAAATTTCGACCAGAGGTGTTGAGGTGATTCCAGATCAAATAAAAGTTCTTGGAACAGCTACTACAAAACTACCTATAGATATTACAGGGAAGACTCGGGCAAATATGGAATCACGCTTGGATGCAAGATCATTGGATCTTTGCTTAGAAGAGAATGTGGCTATATTTACAATTCAACATTTTGCTCTTGAAGCGATAAGGAATTTTTTATTTAAAAAAGGATTTTTAGAAGTTCACACTCCAAGAATTATTGGTTCCGCAACTGAGGGTGGAGCTGAGTTATTTGAAGTAGATTATTTTGGAGAAAAAGCTTTCTTAGCTCAGAGTCCACAATTGTACAAAGAACAATTAGTAATGAGTTTGGAAAAAGTTTTTGAAGTAGGACCTTTTTTTAGAGCGGAAGATTCACATACAAGAAGACATCTAAGTGAGTTTATCTCTGTTGATATTGAACAAGCTTTCTCTAATGCACAAGGAGTCATGAGTATTCTTGAACAGCTTATAAAAGAGATTTGCCTGAAAGTAAATGAAAAATGTGGAAGGGAATTAGCTCTACTTGATCATACAGTAAGTATTCCTTCAACACCTTTTAAGAGTTTAACTTATGATGAAGTATTATCTGATCTAAAAAAAGAGGGAATCGAAATTAATTGGGGAGAAGATTTGCACACTGAAGCTTTAAAGACTCTTGGAAAAATTTATCCAGAGTTCTATTTCATAACTAAGTGGCCAACTGAATCAAAAGCTTTCTATATAAAACCAATACCTGAAACTCCGGAAAAATGTGAAGGATTTGATCTTATGTGGAATTGGATTGAACTTGTTTCTGGAGGATCAAGAATTGCTAATAAGGAGCTTTTAATTAAGCGTCTAAAACAAAAAAAATTGAATCCTAAAAGCTTTAAGCATCACTTAAAGGCATTTGATTATGGTATGCCGCCTCATGCGGGTTGGGCGATAGGCTTAGAAAGATTAACAATGCTACTTACTGGAAAAAAGAATATTCGTGAAGTTACGCTTTATCCAAGAGATAGAATGAGGTTAACTCCTTAATTCATAATAATACTCCTAGAAATTGAAACGAATTAAAGTTCTCGATTTTTTCTCTAGAAGATGGTTTCAGAAGAGATTTAATAATGATAATTTGATATAGTAGGGAAGAGATTAATTGTGAAAAAAAATCTTATTTTAATTGTTTTATTAGCTTTGCTAATTGCTAGTATAATTAATTTATCATTTACAAATGCAATGGATTCCTTAGAATTTGGTAAAAGCCAAAAAGAAGTTGTGAAAAAAGTCCAAGGAGAGACCTTTATTGTTGAGATTGAATTTAAAAATGTTGGAAAAACTGAGGGTCAATGGAATGTGAATATTGTTTTTGAGGGAGATGAATGGATTCAAAAAGGAAATTCACAAAGTTTAGAACTTGAACCTAATGAGAGAAAAACTTTAATTTGGACAGGAATTGTACCGCCTGATGCTCCATTAAATTCAATAGCTCGCCTCGTAGTTTATTATGGAGATTCTTTTGAAGCATTAAATTGGTGGATTCACGTATTACCTGGAGCAGAATTAGCAATAAAATCAAGTTGTGTAAAATAACATAGCGAATAATAAGTTATTTTTAATAAATGCGATGTCAAATCTCAATAAGCCTAAGACTAATCCTAAAGAATAATTATTTCTTATTTTTTTAACTAAAAAACATTATTTTATTGTTATAGTTGATCCACTATTTTTGAAAATCTTGAGACAAATAGTAATGCTGATAAAGGAAAAAACCTATTTACAGAAGAAATAGAAGGAGCCTGATGAATATGGCTAAAATCTACAATGTCGCAATACTAAAAGGTGACGGAATAGGGCCAGAAGTTACTAATTCAACTATAAAAGTATTGAATGCTTTGCTAGAAAAAACTGATTTTAAAATAAAATATGAATATGGAGAGGCAGGATTTTATTGTATAGAAAAATATGGAACAAATCTACCTGAGCAAACGATATCCTTACTTAGAAGGACGGATGCCTGTCTCAAAGGTCCTATGACAACACCTCAAACACCTGGAGCACCAGTCAGTGCTGCTGTTCAAATAAGAAAAATGTTTGATCTATTTGCTAATGTAAGACCTTGTCGCTCATTCCCTAACGTAGAGGCGCTGAAACCGAATATTGATTTGATAGTTGTTCGAGAAAACACTGAAGGAATGTATTCAGGAATTGAATATGAATTATCTCCAGAAGTTGGTATAGCACTAAGAATAATTACAAGGAAAGCTTCCCTAAAAGTTGTTGAATATGCATTTAAACTGGCATCCAAAAGAAAAAAGCATCTAACAATTGTGCATAAAGGAAATATCTTGAGAATAACCGCAAAAATATTTAAAGATGCAGTAAAGTCACTAGAACCCAAATATCCTGAAGTTAAAGTTGATGAAGCACATATTGATGCTATGGCAATGCAACTGATTAAAAAACCTGAAAGTTTTGATGTGATAGTAACAACGAACTTGTTTGGTGATGTAATATCTGATGAAGCAGCTCAAGTTACAGGTAGTTTAGGTTTAGCAGCAGGAGCTAATATTGGATATAATTATGGTATGTTTGAACCTGTGCATGGTTCTGCTCCAAAATATACGGGGAAAAATATAGTGAATCCAATAGCAACTATAATGGCTGCAGCATTAATGCTTGACTATTTAGGTGAGATGAAGGCAGCAATCAAAATTGAAAATGCAGTTATCAATGTATTAAATGAAGGAAAAGTCAGAACAAAAGATTTAGGGGGCTCATCAACAACTAGTGAAATAAGTGAAGAAATTTCCAAAAAGATTAGAAGCCTTTAAAGCAATAATTATTAGTTTTTATTTTTCTGAAAAAACATCAACAAAAGTATAAGGTGTTATTTGAAGTTCTATTGAATTATCCGAAGTTAAGGTAACTTTTGCATTTATTAACTTCAATTTAAGGTCTTTTTTAACCAAATTTTCCATTTTCTCAGCTAGCTCATTCCAAACAATTACAGATATTTCACCTGTTTCATCAAATAAAGTAAATGATAAAATAAAGCCTTCACTTGTGTCATTTCGAATAAATTTTCTCATCGGAAAAACTTGTTTTACAGTTCCAATCAGGTGAACTTCAGAGATAGATGAAGTTATCTCATTAATTTTTTTAGAAAATTTTTGAATATCAGGATAATTTTCAGGATTAATATTTTTCAGAATTTTAATTTCACCATTCCTTCCAACGTGTAATTCTGTTTTACCTTGAGGATCATCACGTGTATATCCTTGAGAAATTAACACAATTTTCCCTGGAATTAGTTTAATAGAATTAATGTATTCTGTTTTCTCATTCCATAGAATAACTCTAATCACTGAAGTCTTGTCAGATATAATCAAACTTGCTAGTTTACCTGGAGTTTCTCCATTAAAGAATTTAACAGGATAAACAGCAATGATGCGTCCTTTTACTGAAACATTGTATAATCCAGAAATTAAATCAGAAAGTAATAAATCTCCACAAAAAGTTGTTATATTATTAGTTTTAATACCATATTTAGCTCCAATCAAACGTAAAAGAGTTTTTTCGTCAAGCAGATTTCCAGTTTTTTGTTTTTCAGTCATCAATTCAGTTAATATTTCATCTCGGGTCAATTCTGAGTTTTTTGAAAGAATATCATCAATAATTTGCTGATTTTTCATTTCGTTAATCAAAACGATTAAAAGACAGGATTTTCTATCAGGTTTATGTTTTCTATTAAGAAATCATTGTTTCTTATTTTTTTTCTCATCATCTTTTCCGTAATAAGAGTACAAGAAAATGAGGGCTAAAGCAACAAATGTTAATCCCATAATTAAATATTCCAATGTTAGGAAATATGCGCTTAAATCCATTAAGATCAACCTTTTATTTTATTCAATAGAATATTAATATTTAAGCAGTAGCTTTTTTCCATTCATTCATCAAAGAATCATAAAGATTAATTGTTTCTTCTATATCATCATACCATCCAAGATAAAAAGCAATCTTTTGAGCAATGAGATGATAACATAAATGCACTTTTCTATCTAAAACACGGAAATAGAAGTCGTCACAAGTACAAAAATCAGCCTCTGGAATCACCAGATAATCTCTTTCACGCCCTATCACTACCCAAACAGTTTTAGATCCAGGTTTGAAGTTATATTTCTTTACACGATTGTTTCTAAGAGTATCAAGCGCTTTAGTAAATCGTTGTCCGAAAATAGTATGTAATTCATTTAGATTTTTTCCAGATAGTTTTCCATCCGCCTTTACTTTTTGACAAATTACTAGAAGCTTTTCGATCTCTGAGTCTTCACTCATTTAAACACCAAATAGCTAAACATCAATCAAATAATAAATAAAAAAAATTATTTTATATCGATCGGTTCACCCTCAGGAGTTTTTCTTGGTTCAGCTTTGGGTAAAACTACTTCTAGGACACCGTTTTTATATGTCGATTTTGCCTCTTTCACTCTAACTTTTGTTTGTAATTCAACTTCTTTATAGTATTTTGATCTAGCAGTTTTTACAGATATCGTTATACTATCTTCGGTTCCATATAATTTAATATCACTCTTGTCTACTCCAGGTAATTCCACAACAACCCTAACTTCACCATCAGTTTCAACAACATCTACAAGAGGTTCTCTTTCTTTTTTTATTTGAGGACCTCCAAGACTTTTTTTAATATTTCCAAATTGCCGGACTTCTGGTTTACCATCAGGTCCAATTTTCATACTGTAACCATACACAAAAGGACCCCATTCTTTCACTGTACTTCCATCAGGAAGCTTTCTTTCTTTAGCATAATCCTTAGGAATATTTTTAGTGAAACTTTTGAATTGTTCTTCCAAAATTTTCTCCATTTCTTCAAACATTCTATCAATATCTCCAAAAAAAGGATCTCTTGACATTCTTTTTTTTCTCCTATTAAACCAATCTGGATACTCTCCATTGCCCGATGACATAATTTTACACCACTAGAAAACTTAAATAATGATTTGTATAAATTTTTTGTTCGTGATAGATGAAATATTTTTAATCGAAATAATAGATGAAGGGAAAAAGAACATAATAAACTAAGAATGTAATTATTTTTTTAATAAATTTAGAATTCTTTCATTTATTTTAGTATTTCCGGAAGCAATGAAATTTATTCGTTTTTTGGGATCTAGTTTTGCCTCTAAGGGAATATTCTCTAAATTTGTTAATAGTCCACCTGATTCTTTTAATAAAAGATAACTAGCAGCCAAATCAGTTGTTCTAAGTTTCCCACGAATATCCACAAAGGCTTCTATTTTTCCATCTGCAACATAACAAATCTCCAAAGCATTAGCACCTAAATGTCTGATGTGCTTGATTTCCGTAAGTAAATTTATGATTTTTGGAATGAAATCATTATTCTTAGCATCATTCAAATCTAAGCCGATTACCGCATCTTCAAAATTACTACAATTTGAAGGCGTAATTTTTTTTCCATTACAATAAGCGCCTAGATCTTTTTCAGCAAAATAGGTGTTGTTGTGAACAAAATCAATAACCATACCAACATTAACGCTTGAAAGCATTGGTTTTGTTGAGATAGCAATAGAAGAGCAATAAAAAGGTATTTCATGAACTAAGTTTGTGGTTCCATCTATGGGATCTATAGTCACATAAAAATGTTGAGATTTGCCTTCAAATTTTTTTGTTCCAGATTCTTCGCTTATCATAGTAAATGTAATTTCATGATCCATAAAAGTTTTGATAATAGCCCTTTCCGCAGCAAGATCTACTAATTTTATTGAATCACCTCCAGCACCTTTTCCTAAGTCTGGTTGTAATTCAAAAGAAGTTTTAATGTAAGGAGAAATATTACTCCAAATTTTTTCTTTGCATTTGCTAAAAATTTTTAGCCAATTAATATCTTCTGACAAATGAATCCCCTCTCCACAATTGCTACTCGTTCCAGTAAGATAAATATAGGATTGGAAATTCAAAGCTTTTTAGGTGCTATTAACCTATCGCAAGAAGATTGATAGTTATTATTTAGAGACATAAGTTGTAGTTCATAAAGAATAAATCAAATTCTCTGCGAAATAAATATGACAAACAATGGCTTCCAAAAAAAATATCCCATGTTCCAGTTGCAGTTACTGGAAAAGAGAGGCAAAAAATTTTTCGTGTAATCCTAGTCAATGCAAAATACTCTCAGAGTGGTTGTTAAATGCTAAAGATCAGATCGAATTTGAGGTTAGACAAAGAGAAATAAATTATGTTGTTTAAGAAGAGAAGATAAAAAAAAAGTCAAATTAAAGCATTTTGATAAGAAGGTTTTTTTCGATTTAAAATGTAAATTTGGATTTTTTACTAGTTAATTTTTCCTTAATTAAGGGGATTTATTAAAATTTCAGTTTAGGGTTGCCATTTGTCTTGAAGATATTTTGGTATTTCAGATGAGTCACGGGGCCCAACTTGGACTTTCCAGCCGCTAAGTTCTTCAATTTCTCCGCTTATTCTTGATGCTTTGCCAGGAATAATAATTTTTTTATGTTTAACTTTTGTTTCAATCCCTGTTTCTTTTATTGCCTCTGCAACTGTCTCTGCAGTTAGTTTTCTTCCTGCTACTCCACTATCTACAGCTGACCCTTCAGTATCGACAACAATTAGGTAAGCATTAAGTTTAGAATTTTCAATATCAGAGGCTACAGTATAATATGTTAAAGCAAAATTTGTTGTAAAAAATACTGGAGAATTCTCATCAGGATTTCCAAATTCTTTTAGACCTGCTTCTACTGCTACAGGTTTTCGAGGATCAGTGTATATGTTTTGTCTTAGAACTGCAATTGGAAGAAGAGACCAGCCATCAATCCCATGAATTATTATTATATCAGCAAAGCGAATAATCAAACTGGAAGCTATGTATGCTTCTCGCCATTTTATGAGTTCATCTGCAGTAGACCCTTGTTCATTCCAAACAACCATAGGAATTCCTAATAGGGGAAATCCAGCTAATTCTTCACCATTTTTAGTTGCTGCCCTACGCAGCATGGTAAAGTTATTTAAGGTATCTGTTAAACCTTCATTTGCAAAAGTTCCTGGATCAAGAACTAGATCCTCCACACCATATGCTAATAATGTTTTAGTTAAGGAAAATAACGTGCTTAGATTATTAGGAGCAGAAACAACTAATGGACAATTATACATTAAAGATAGTTCAGCCATGGATTTCCAGTTTTCTGTTGTTGCTGAGTAAATTAAAGATTTATGTTTAGGAGCAGCCATTAAACCAGCTTCAATAATATTGGGATTTAAAGAGCAAAGGATTAATGGTAATTTTGTGTTATGGATTATTTTTTTGACAACAGATTTAAATTTTTCAGGATCGTTTGATGTTGATCGTACTGCTATCATATCAAGTTTTAATGTATATCCTATGTATTCATAATTCCAATTTTGAGTTTTATTAATACGATTCATCAGTTCTTCTTCAGACATATCATCTGTGACATCAAGAGCAATAGCTGTTGGATTAAAATAAGTGAATTCGTGACGGTACATAACAAGTTTTCCGCCAAGATTTACTGCTTTTTCTCCTATACCGACCACGACTTCTTTAACTGGAGGTTTGAGCATTTCTTTGAGTTGATTATAAGCTTTGGAGTGTTTTTCTTCTAAAAGAGGTAAACATTGGTCAATTTGAGCTTCACGATTAACGATTTTTGTTGCAAAAGCCATGCAATTTTCTTCACCGCATTCTTTGCAATTTGTTTTGGGCAGAAGCTTATAAACATCTATTGGGCTTAGTTCTTTTTTTGAAGCTTTGTTTTTTTGGCTCATATGTTCACCTCGAAGATTTTATTGAAATCCAATCCAGATATTTTTCCGCATTGACTTTCTTTCCATGTGTGAGATTATTAATTATGTCTTTTAGAGTTTTTACTGCTGCAGGATGCATCATCATGAACAGATCCACTCCAGCTAACAAAAGTGTCAAGGCTGTAGTTAATTCCCATAATGGGCCTCTTAGTTCACGTGGTTCCCATTCTTCAGACATTTTTAACCAAGCTTCACGAGCTGCCCAAGCGTTTGTGGTTCCAGAAGACATTGGGTGTGCCAATTCAGTATCACCCATTAAACCTCCAAGTCTGGCACGTTCCATGTTTGTGAAAGCGTAATCTAAACCATATCCAAGAGCAGCTGTAGTTAAGTCCATAATAATGTCTTTTTTATCTAGAAAATCGTACATTCTTCTATTCAGTTCTCTTGCTAGGTTAAGATCCATGGGTGTAAAGGATAAAGCTGCATGTCCACCTTTATTTATGAATTTTGCACATCTTTCCACATCCATATCTTGAGTTATTGAGCTAATTAGAAAGCGTTCTCCAGCGAATGTTTGCGAGACTTCCTCAAAAACATCTGCATCTTTTATCGGATCACCACATCCCCCAATAACTAATGGAACATCAACAGCTTGAGCTATTTCTTCAACTGTTTTAACAGCAGCTTTTGGAGTAGCGTCTTTAAGCAATGGATCTATGCTGATTAAGTGAATTGTAACCATATCAGCTCCAAATTTATTAACTGCAAGCTCAGCCCACGCAGCTGGATCATCAACAACTTCTTTAACATGCATTTTTACTGCCTTTGATAATGGAACTTTCATATCAAAAACATCTAAAGTAAGTATAGGAGGATTGTTAAGTTTGCTCTCAAAGCTATAAAAAGCTGGAGACGTCTCTCCTCCTACGATAAGAGACCTACCTCGGCTTCCACCCTCACTCTTAGTAGCCCCTAATTGAACTTCAACTATTTTTCCAGAATAAGAGTTAATTGGCGCATGAAATTCTGTTTTTAGTATGTTTGATGGCTTTACTTTTAGACCTTTTTTTATCATTTTAGGAAGAATTCTTCTCGCCATTCCAGGTTCGAATCTAAGTTCCAGTTCTCCAACTTCTAATTCGAAATCTTCAATTTCAATTTCTTGGAACTTAGCCAGTAATTTCATTATATCAGGATCAAGTGAGATTCCAGAATTATCCTCTTTGGTTTTATGATGAGGCATGAATTTCACTACTTTTTGGTTTTTTCATCTTTAATGGTTTTTATGATTACTTTATTGGCATATATTTTTGCATCTTTTAGAATTATTCTGAAACCACCAGCGGTTATCGGTAGTGTTGATGCAGAAACAACTGGTGTTGCGAAATCTTCAGCAGGGGATTCTATTATTGCTTCTTTAGGTTCTTCTGTAGCTTCTTTTTCCCAATTTGCTACTACAGGATGATTTTTCTCTTTTAAAAAGACCCTCAAAGAATCTATATCTTGAGCATCTTCTTCAGTTGCAATCTTATCTATAACTTCTTTTGGAATAAAATCTTTTACGCGTTCTTTTACTTCTTTAGGTAGCCAAACAACTCTATTCCATCCACCATCAGCATCTAAAAATTTAGTTGAGCGCATATATTCAATAGAAAGACCGTGAAAACCATCAACTTGTCTGCCACCAGCCGTAGAATCAGCGAGTGTCGAAAAAGCTAAGCCATTTACTGTTGTACCTTTAAAACTTCTATTCACCAATCCAAATCCATCAACTTCTGGAATGTAAAAAGCAACAGCTTCAAAACACCCGCATGATGTATGAGGGTAATCAAAAGCAGTGTAGAGCCAAACCTTATCAACATCACCTAATGTTTTCTTTTTTACAACTTCATTTACTCCCGCATATTCGCCTTTTTCAGCGTTTATTAGTTCGCCTCTTTTAATTGCAAATACTGGTCCTTTTGGATCAATACTAGCTGAGGCACGTCCATCAAACCATGATATTGCACCACAATTGGAATATCTCTGTGGGGAAATAACACACACATGGGATGGAGCAAAAGACTGACATAGCATACATCCATAAAATTCTTCGACATCTTCATCTTTGAGACCGCGTGCTCTTGCATCTCTAGCCTCATAATCCTGTAGGGCTTTTGGGTGAAGTTCCTTAACTTTTGCTGGATCAGTAATGAATGCTATTTGTATTTTCTCTATTATGTTTAATTCACTTTTGAATAATTTGTATAGAACTTTGCCGATGTATTGAAAGGAATATCCTTCAATATAATTCATATAACCATGTATTCGTCTCTCTATTACGCCTTCAAGTTGCTGGTCTAGAGTTGATCCGGCTACTTCTACGAGTATTCCTAAAGGATAGGCTTTTCCTTCTTCCATATCTTTTATGTCTGGACCAATTATGGTTATTTTTCCATCTTCAATTTCATTTAAGGGTTTTACTTTTGCAAGTTCAAATTTCTCCTTAATTGAAGGACCTCCAAGTTCAACTTGCATATTTTTTCTGCGGATTCTTTCCCCTTCGTATATAACTCCTACTTCTACGGGTATTTCTTTAAACATTGACATTTTTATTGTCCTCCTTCAAATTTTGAAGTCATGACTTTGAGATTTTCTGCCCAAATTCCAACTCCTGCATTTGGAAATGACCAACTTGCATGCGGATGATACATATTATCAAGAGTTAGGGTTTTTAATTTTGTAGCAAAATGCATAAGTCCTGACAAAATAAGACCTTGCATATAATAAGGTAGAGCAACAAACACAGCTAGATCATGAGGACCTTTCCCATCTATTCCCTGCCATTCAGGATCTACAAGTCTATTACCAATATCCATTGCTGACATAAATCCAGCTGGTTTATAACCCCTTTTTAGGAATTCGCCAACCATATGTGCCGTAGCTACAATTGGAATTTTTGAAGCCTTGGCAAAGTCTATCAAATAATCTATTAATAATTTTCCTTCCAATTTACGGTTAATTGCATTGCTACCAACAACCAAAATTGGTCGATTAGCCCTTCTTATTAAAGATATAGCAACTTCTGGTTTCGTTATTGCCATAGCTTTTTTTGTAGAAGAAACTTCAGCACATTGCCACGGTTCACATGACATATCATTTTATCTCCTTTTTTTTCCTCACTAATCTCGGAAGAAGGGTAGGATCAGGAATCACCGTTTCTTTCCATCCTTTTTCTTTGATTATTTCTAATATATCATTTTTCATAGTCATGGGTATATCTGCTTCTGTTCTTACAAATTTATCTATATCTTGGGGGATTAGTCCATAAAATCTCTTGCTTAAATCAATATAATGCGATAGTTTTATGGATCTTCCCTTCCAAGTGTCATTGGGTCTTATGCATAATTTAGCTATTGTAACCATTGCCTCTTCTTTTGTTTCAACAGTCTGGAATAAATGTTCAGGAGATGGACCAACATTTATTTTATCACCTGTTCTAGCATCATAAACTTCCCAATTTTCTTTTTTGTCTTCTCTTCCAAGAAGCATACGTCTATATTTGCTTCCATGAGGACCAACAAGTACTGGAACACCTAAGCTCCAAAATCCTGCAGCAATTGAAGCAGCTTTTTGTGAGTATGCACCCCAAGCCAATCCAACTGCTCCTATCCGATTATGTATATAATCGGCTATTTCTTCATAATTTCCTCTTAAAGGTCTTTTTGCAAAGATGTTAGCAACTTTTATCGCCGCACCTGCAATATGTGAATTTGCTACACACGAACCCACATTAAGTACACCACCAGCAGCAAAATCTCCAGTGAATTCTTCGTATATCGTTTGACCTTCTTCATTTTTATAGGAACCCGCTGACATTGCTGAGCATCCTGAGGTTACAACAATAAATCTTCTGTTTGCAAATTCTCTGCATATATCATAAACATCCTTACCACCTTTAGGATAGTTTGAACAGCCCACTACTGCGAGTATACCAGGTATTTCACCTAGCACAATTGGACTTCCTACATTTCTAATTTCTATATCTTGAATTGCTCCCCTTCCACATCGACAGAAATTTGTTTCTTCCAACATTTTTTTCTCTCCAGCCTTTATTATAAAACTGTGTATGGAGAGTTTAACCGGACAAACTTGTTCGCATCGAGCACATCCAATACAATATTCATATAATTCAGTAAGCTTTTTAATTGAACCTTCAGCAGCATCTTTTAGAGCTTCTGAAATTTCCAAGTCTTGAGGACAAGATCTACGACATAGATTACAATGCCTACATGTCTTTGCTAATTTTTTAATTTCTTCTAATTCAGGAAGGACTGTGAAATTGCGTCTTTTTGGAGCTACTTGTTGTGCGACTTTTACAGCCACTTCACCAACTTTATCTGGATCAAGAATTAAAACCCCGGGTGTTTTGCCCGATACTAAATCAGCAACAATCTCATCTGCAGGATCATCTGTGCGATCTTTAAAGCCCATACAATTCTTCGCTGAGGCAGCAATTACTGGAGCTTTAACACGTTCTGCTTCATTAAATATGTCTGTTCTTACACATTGTTCATCCAGAATTACGACATCAGCAAATCCTCCTCTTATAAATCTAAGTTGCCATGAAATTGGACCGACAATTTTTCCTCGTTTCCAATTGCGAGTTATATCAAAGGCTGTGCAACACAAACCCACTACTTCAAGAGACTCTCCTAAGTTATTGGCTTTCATATAATCTATAACGCCAATTGAAGGAATGACATTGTGTCCAATAGCCATTATTACGGGTTTTGAGGTGTCAACTGTTCCTATTCCTAATTCAATTAATGGAGCATCAGGGTCTGCTTTTGGAAAATCCAATGTTGAAATTTGAGCTATGTCACCAATTTCCATCCCTATTTGATCCATTCTACCAGCATGAAATGCTTTTGATTCAAAATCTAGATTATTTCCCTCTTGACCTGTATGAGCTGCTGAGAGACAATGGGTAATTTGAGTTTCACAATAATCTAAAACTTCTTCTAAATCACCTAATTTTTCAGGTTTTATTCCAGTTATGAGTCTGGTAACTGGTGCTTCCACTTTAATATTTAAACCACCAACATCGAGAGGATAACGTCGTCCATACTTTTCTATTA
This sequence comes from miscellaneous Crenarchaeota group-6 archaeon AD8-1, assembly GCA_001273385.1. Classification (GTDB taxonomy): domain Archaea; phylum Thermoproteota; class Bathyarchaeia; order Bathyarchaeales; family Bathycorpusculaceae; genus AD8-1. The sequence continues at coordinate 58,358 of LFWW01000002.1, forward strand.
AATGATCAACCATATGACGAGCGTGTGCTGTATGGGTTGCAGCCCCTATGCTGCAAGCTAAAAGCACAATACGAGATGATTGAGCCCCAATTTCAAGTCCGCAAGCTCCACGTTTTCCTCCGGTTAAATCACATTTGCCAAAAGTGCATAAACAACAAAGATCGCATGCAGGTAAATAAAATGGCTTATATTTATTAAGTAAAGTCAAATCCCAATTCCTGAGAGTTGTAATTTCAGGCATTGGAGTTGGTCCCATTGGTTCTTCCCATGAATCATCAATAAGCTTTCCCACTGAGACCTCAAGATTTTTTATAAGACCCGTATCCGTCTTCATTTCACCAATTTTTAAGTGAACATTCTTTCTGGTCAAAATTTTAGCCTCTTTATGATTTAAATAAAAGACCAATAAAAATAGCTTTTTAAACGTTTCCAGATTATTTTAAGAAAAATATGAAGAAAAATTATATAAAATGAAAAAGTTAATCATAAATAATTTGCTTTAATCAAAATCTTTTTCACAGAAATATAAGCTGGATTGTCAGATGGCAAGTCTAATAAGGATTTACCATTTAAAACATAATCATCTAAAAGTGTATCATTTGCAATTTTTCCCACATATTTAAATTTAAGACTTTTTTCAACTTTATCAGCTAAATTAATTGGAAATCGATAACCACCAACGAGATAAAAATTCTTATAATCGATTTCAACTTCTTTTGTTATCCTTTGAGCTCTTTTTACATGATCAAAGGATTTTTTTGAATGATCAAGAATATCGAAAATATCATCGACTCTAGAAGTTATTCTTCTGTTTAAATGCTCCAATCCTGCAGGGGAGTCAATAAGAATATATTTGTAATTTTTTATTAGAGAAGTTAATGCACCTTTTAAAGCGGAATTTGGCATACAATAACAACCCTCAACCCATTTAGTTCCAAGCGCCAGAAAATCGAAATTATCACTCTCATATAATCCTTCTGCCCATATTTTACTCTCTATTCGTTCAGTAGGTGGGATGCCAACGGTTGTTCCACCTTTTTTAATAAAAGTGTTAACTAGTAATTCAGCTATAGTGCTTTTTTCCTCAGATACTAGATCAACCCCAAGCATATCTGAGAGATTTTGATCAGGATCAGCATCTACTAAAAGTAGAGGAGATTGGTCATTTTCTATAAAACATTTTGTCATTAAACTTACAAAACTTGACTTGCCTGTTCCGCCTCGTCCGATAGTAACAAGAATTTTCAATTCAAATTATCCTCCTTACTTTTTATAAATTCAATTATTTTTTTCAATCAATCTTTCTGAGATATTATCTATTGTTTTTACAGCTATTAGTTCCTTAAAATTAAGAGGTGAGATACCTTGCATGTCTTTTTCTATAACACCTTGATCAAAAGGAACAAAACCGAGGATTTCTAAATTATTTTTTTTAGCAAAAGCGACTATAGCTTTTTTTTGGTTTTCATTCATTACTCGATTCCCGATTAGATAAATCTGTTTCATTCCTGCAATTTTTGCCAAATCTTTAATTCTCTTTGCTATTTCAAGTGCTTTTAAGTTAGAATCAGCAACAATAATCAACACATCCACATGAGATGCTGTTCCTCTGCCAATATGTTCTACTCCAGCTTCCATATCCAATACTATAGCTTCATCTCTTTCCACGATTAAATGACGCAGTAACTCACGAATTACAGCGTTAGGTGCACACATGCAACCTGAACCCATTGAATGGACAGTGCCCATTACAATCATATTTACCCCAAAAGGGGTTAACATCGAATAATCACGCACAATATCATCTACACTAAAAGTTAAACGATAGACACCTGAATAGCCTGTGTTTGTTTTTGAATCAACTAATTCTTTATTCTCAGAAATGGGAGTTATCTTTCTGGCTTCTTCTGCAGATAAACCCAACGTTACTGCAAGATTTGGTGAAGAATCCGCATCTATAGCGATAGTTTTCAGTCCTCTTTCAGCAAATCCTTTTGCAAGACCTGCAGAAATAAGAGTCTTGCCTACACCACCTTTACCAGAAACAGCAATTTTCACATCTAATCAAGCGACTATTGGATTAATGATTTATTTATATTTCTTAGGAAATTGCTTAATTCGATGAATCAAAATAATAGTAAGCCAGTGGGATTATTTTACGAATAATTCATTCAAAAATACAAAAAAATTAAACTAAATTTTTAGGTGCAAAAGATTTTTTAATACGCTCATAATCCAAATTTAGCCGGAAGATGATCTTATGAAAATATTACATGAGTTTGTACCAACGAGAAAATTTCTTAAATTAGCTGAAGAAACCAAAGATTTAGTAGATGGATGGAATGTAACCGATAGTGCAGCTGGATTCCCAGCTCCTGCTGGGACTGTTGTAAGTTGTATACTTAAATCAAAATATCCTGACAAAACAGTTATTCCAATATTTATTCTCCATTACAAAGGCCCAGTGGAAGTAGGAGGTTTAGCATTAGCTTCGGACATTATAGGTCTTGATGGATTAGCGCTTACGATGGGAGATATCCCACATTACGGAGAGCCAATTAAGATGCTAAAATCTTCAGAGGAAGCACGACAATTCTTAACTACAAAAGTAAAATTAAAGAGTCTGAAACTAGGTTGTTTGCTTTCATCAAGACGATCAGTTGAGGATAATATTGCACGTGTTGGAGAAGATTGGGATTTTGTTGCATTCATGAGACTTGAAGAAAAAACATTTCCAAACCTAGTTGAAGTAGCAAAAGAGTGCAAAAAACTAAACAAGCCAATATATGCATACTTTTTAGTGGGTACACCTAAAAACGCTGAAATTGTTAAAATTATTGGGTGGCCAGTAACAACAACTATGGATAAAGTTGAAGAATTCGCTGCAAAACTAGATGGTCTGGTCGATGGCATAATTGCTACATGCGCCGGTGATCCTAAAGGAGATCTAGAGTTACTAAAAAAGTTACAAAAATTCAGATCATAGAATAAAACATTATCCTATCCATTCCCTTTTTTCATGATTTTTTCATTCAATTATAGATTATTTAGAATTACAGCAATTAATTAAAAGCTAGAACTATCTTAATTGTATCATAGTCTATTTTTTCTGTTCTAAAACCCATTTTTTTTGCTAAGCCCAGCATCTTTTTGTTATTATAAATGACATCACTATAGATGGATTTCACAGCTTTATCTTTTGCAATTCTAATAATAGAATCAACAAGCTTTTTTCCTAAACCTTTTCCCTGCCAACTATCACTAACTAATACAGCAAATTCAGCATTATTACCGCTTGTATCTAATATTAATCGGGCAACTCCAATTATTGTCTTCTCTTTTTTTTGCAATTCAGCTACAATGGCAATTTCACGATCATTATCCAAATTGCAAAATCTTGTAAGTTTTTCATGTGACAGCTCTTTTATTATTTCAAAAAACCTGAATCGTTTTGTTTCAGCGGATAACGAAGAAAAGAGTTTCTTAAAAAGTAATTCATCCTCAGGCTTAATTGGTCTTAGAAGGATTTTTTCTCCATCTCTAGTACTCCATTCAGAAATATACTTGCTTGGATATGGGGCAATTACGAGGTGATCACAATAGCTAGGATCTAGATCTTTTTGTTCTAGATCTAGAACTATCTGAGCATCAACAGCAACAGCACTATTATGATTAACAATTATAGGATTTATGTCAATTTCTTTAATCTCTGGAAAGTCTATAATTAACTTAGAAAATTTCACCAATAATTTTTCTAAAAGAGGAATATTCAAAGGAAGCCTACTAGTGACTGCGTGCTTATAAATTAACGTATGCTCCATAAGTCTTCGTGCCAGAACTTGATTTAATGGAGGAAATCCAATCGCAACGTCTTTAAAAAACTCCGTATTTGTGCCACCTGTACCAAAAAGAATAACTGATCCAAATTGGGAGTCTTTCTTGCTACCAACTAAAAGCTCAAATCCATTTCTGCGAAGCATAGGTTGGATTGCAATTCCATGAAATTCTGCATCCGAGTTTAATTTATTAAAATTATTTAATAATCGATCGTATGAGACTTCAACATCTGATGATGAGCATATATTGAGGATAACTCCTTCATTTTTTAACTTATGAGGTAATTGAGGAGATAATAGTTTCATAACTACTGGATAGCCGATTTTAGATGCTTGACTTTTTGCTTCCTTAGAGGAATAAGCAATCTCTGTTCTAACGGTTGGAATATTATACTTCTTAAGAAAAAGCAAAGAATTCTTTAAACCTAGAGATTTTTCCTCCCTGCATATGGAACGTCTTAATATATCCTTTAAAGATTTGGAGTCGGTTGATTCTATTGACAGAGCCTCAGGAGTTTGATATAAAAGTTCCAAATTTTGAGTATAGCTAAACATATACATAAAAGTGGACACTGCTTGCTCAGGGGTATTAAATACTGGAATTCGATTTTGTTGAAGAATCTTGCAAGCATCTCTACTACGCTTATCCTCACTCATAAAGGAAACTAGAATTGGTTTTTTTGTCTGATTTGCCATTTCGGAAATAGTTTTTGCCAGTTCAATTGGATCCGCTGCAGCTTGAGGTGAATAAATCAATAAAAAGCCGTTAGTATTTTCATCCTTCAAACATATATCCAAAACAGATCTAAAACGATCAGGAGTAGCCTCTTCAAATATATCAACAGGATTTGATATATTGCAATAAGACGGCAATATTTTTTTCAAACTTTGTTTGGTTGAATTACTTAAAATAGAGATTTTTCCGCCTCTCTCTATTAGACGATCGGTGGCCATAATGGCAGGACCGCCAGCATTTGTGATAATTGTTAAATTTTGTCCCGCAGGATTAGATTGCATAGCCAAGGCTTCTGCACAATTAAAAAGATCAACGATAGCTGAAACCCTAACTATGCCTGCACGTCTAAAAGCAGAATCATAAACAGAGTCTTCTCCGCCTAAACTTCCACTGTGAGATAGAGTCGATGCATCAGTTTCTTTATAGCGACCAGCTTTTACAACTACAATCGGCTTAGTTCGTGCAAATGCTCTTGCTGCACTCATAAATTTTCTAGCATTTTTTATAGATTCAACATAAAGAACTATACTCCTTGTTTTAGGATCAGCACCAAAATAATCAATTAAGTCACCAAAATCAACATCTAACATTGATCCTGTAGAAACTACTGCACTAAACCCAACCCCTGATTCAAGAGCCCAATCCAATGCAGATGCACATAAAGCAGCACTCTGAGATAGAAAAGCGATATTTCCAGGCAAAGCTAAAGTAGCTGCAAAAGTAGCAAAAAGATTGATTCCCGGTCTAAGAACACCATAGCTATTTGGACCAATAATACGCATATTAAACTTTTTTTGATATTCAATTATTCTTTTTTCAAAGGCAAAACCTTCAGTTCCAACCTCTCTAAAACCTGCAGAATTAATAATTACCCCAGAAACTCCAGCTTCTCCACATTCCTCGATTATCTGTGGGACAGTATGTGCTGGAGTTGCAACGATAGCTAAATCAATTTTTCTTGGAATTTTGCTAATGTTAGGATAGGCTGGAATACCCTGTACAGTTTGCCTAAAAGTATTAACAGGATAAACTCCGCCTCCAAATCCGACACCAATTAGATTTTTAAGAATTTTTGCGCCAATAGAGCCTTTCCTTTCAGATGCTCCTATAACTGCAATACGTTTAGGATTAAAAATATGATTCAGTTTTTCAATTCCCAAGATTAGCCTTCCTATTATTCAAAATCGACACTTTTTTGAATATTTGTAATAAGCCATTAATAATTTTTAAAGCCTACCTGATTTGAGAATAATGATTTAATGTTAATAATAGGCTAAAATCAGAAGATACCTTTAACTGATATTAAGAATAAAAAAATTGAAATATTTAGGAAGTGAGAAAAATTAAATCCATTAAAATTATTGCAATTGAAAGTTTACCACTAATAAAAAAAGGAGACAGTATTGTAGATCTAATATTAACTGCATTAAAAAAACAGAAGATTCTATTGAAAGAAAAAGACATAATTGTGATCACTCATGTTGCAGTTTCAAAATCCGAAGGAAATGTAATAAATCTTGATGAGGTTACACCATCCAAGAGAGCTATTAAAATCGCAAAAAAAACTCAGAAAGATCCTGCTTTAGTTGAAATTATTCTAAGAGAATCCAAGGAAATTGTTAGAATGCGAAAAAATAGCATAATTACAGAACATAATTATGGGATGGTTTGTGCAAATTCTGGTGTAGATCGATCCAATATTCAAGGAGAAAGAAACGTTGTATTGTTGCCTAAAGATGCTGATGCTTCTGCAAGAAATATTAAACGGGAAATTAAGGAAAAAGTGGGTTGCAATGTAGCCATAATAATATCAGACACACATGGTAGACCTTTGAGAAGGGGAGAAATAAATGTGGCTATAGGAGTTGCTGGAATAAATCCCATAAAAGACAGGCGAGGCAAAAAAGATCTATTTGGATATATTTTAAAAACAAAACAAACCGCAATTGCAGATGAACTATCATCGGCTGCCGAATTAGTCATTGGTCAGACAAACGAAGGAATACCAGCGGCAATAATAAGAGGATATAATTATCAATCCTCGGAAAAAGGTTCAGCAAAAGATATAGCTCGACCAAAAGAGTGCGATTTATTCAGATAAAAATACATAAAAAAGAACAAAATAGCTGATTAACTATTTGATATTCGAAGGATAATAGAATGGCATTGATAAAAACACCAAAAGAATTTTTTGAAAAAATATTGCCTAAACGATTTAACCCTGATAAAGCAAAAAATATTGATATTATTGTTAATATAGAAATCTTGGGAAAAAATGGAGGACGATGGGTAGTTATAATAAAAAACAAGGAATTGAAAATCAAGGAGATGGAACATAATTCTCCATCAATTTCCTTAAAAATTAATGAAAAAGACTATCTTGACATAATAAATGGTAAATTAGGTGGTGAGGAAGCATTCTTCTCAGGAAAAATAAAATTTAAAGGAAATATTTCTCAAGCTTTAAGATTAAAAGATTCGGGGCTCTTTTAGTAAATTAGACTATAAAAATATTATAAAAATAAATTAAAAATAAACTCCAGAAATTATCAAATAGAGATTGAGGCAAAAAAATGTTAAAAGAATATATTAAAGACTACGAGTTTCCAGAAGGAATAACGATCAATGAGCTAATAAACCAAATGGAAGATGCGTGGGGCTTTACTGCTGGGAAACTTTCAAGTAGCATAAATATTTTAGAGAGAATGATAAAAGACAAAAACTGCAAAAAATTTCTATCTTTTACAGCAAATTTAGTAGCTACAGGAACTAGGGGTGTTTTTAAAGAACTTGTGAAACGCAGAATGATTGATGTAATAATCACGACATGTGGAACTCTAGATCATGATATCGCAAGATGCTGGAAAAAATATTACAAAGGATCATTTAGAATGGATGACAGTTATCTTCACAAAAAGGGAATAAATCGATTAGGCAATATTCTAGTGCCTAATGAAAGTTATGGAACAATAATAGAAAAAAAAATTCAACAATTACTTATTGAGTTATGGAAAGAGGGAGTAAAAGAGTTAACAACAAAACAGCTTTGTCAGGAAATTGGATTAAGAATTTGCAATGAAAGTTCGATCTTATATTGGGCCGCAAAAAACAAAATACCAGTTTTTATACCAGGAATTACAGATGGAGCAGTAGGCTATCAAATTTGGCTTTTTAGCCAAGATCATAAATTTAAAATTGATTTATTGAAAGATTCTGGACAGATAAATGATATTGTCTTTTCTGCAAAGAAGACGGGTGCTTTAATTGTTGGTGGAGGAATTTCGAAACACCATACAATTTGGTGGAATCAATTCAAGGATGGACTAGATTATGCAGTATACATAAGTACAGCAGAAGAATGGGATGGAAGTCTTTCAGGTGCTAAACCAAGAGAGGCTATATCATGGGGTAAAATAAACGAAAAGGCTAAACAAGTTTTGGTCCAAGGAGATGCTACACTAATTTTGCCTCTAATTATAAGCTCATTATTGAATAAAATATAAACCTAAAGTACAGCTTCAAATAACCAAGACATCTCTGGTGGTTGGTCCCTTTTTTTGATCCGTTCATTTAGAGCATGCGTAATTATTGGCAATGCAATGGTTGCATCACAATAACAAACAGTTCTTTTCCCAAAATTATCAATTTTACCCCAGCTTATAGCCTCTTCTAAAGTACATCCAGACAAACCACCCCATTGAGGGGAATCAGTTGTAATTTGAAGGGCATATTTATGCGGATAATAATACTCTTGCAAACTTTTTCGCAGATGCCCTTCCCTACCCGGTACACCTTTGTCTTCGGTTCTGGGTGAAACAGAAATTGCAATAAGTTGTGTTAGATCCTTAGGAACCCCACCACCAATATAAATTACACCGACATCCTTGGACTTTTCACCTATACTAACAAACTGATCAAATTCTTTTACAGAATCCAAGATTAAATTAATGCCCTGATTTTTTGCCATTAAAAAAGCCTCTCCATAAGCACTATCTGTCAATGCTGGACTAAAAACAGGAACCTCATTTTTAGCAGCAACAGCTGCAATACTATTCACAGATTTTTTACCTAAGAATTTACCAAGAAGATAAATAAATTCAACTGATGAATAATGAAAATCTGGTTTTAATGTTAAAACAAAATCGGTTATTAGTTCTTCCATTTTTCTATAATCAGTCTCTTTCCCATAAACATCATAATATCTGTTAAGATCTTCTCTTAGAAGATCTTGATCGTTTACAATATGGCTACCTTGCCAATAGCTAAAACCCATAGCTTCGATTATATCTTCTGAAATGTTTGCTCCTGTTGAAACAATAACATCAATAAAGCGTTTTTCTATTAGCCAATTGATAATTTTCCATTGTCCAGAAGTACTCATAGACCCAGAAAGACCTAAAACAATAGTCAGATCTTTATCTTCAATCATAGCCTGCCAAACATCAACTGCTTCTCCTAATTTTCTACCCTGAAATCCAGTTCTTGCCATTTCTGCTAATAGTCTTGATATTGATTTTTCTTTAACTTCTATTGCATTAACTTTTTTATTAAGAAACGATTCATTCAATCGCAAGTACCCACTTTTAGATTATATGTCATATATTTGAAATTTATTATGAGAAGCTACAATTATTAAATCTAATAAAGTATTTTTTTACATCCTTTCAGGAGCGTGTATACCAATTAGGTTAAGAGCATTATAAAGGACTATTTTTATTGCTTCTGTTAAATTAAGGCGAGCATCTCTTAGCGACTTGGTTTCGGCTCTTAAAACTGGAAAGGCGTTATAGAAGGAATTAAATTTATCAGCAAGAGCGTTAATATAATCTGCGATCATATTTGGTTTTAAATATTCACTTGCCTCCAAGAAAATATCCGGAAAACTTGAAATTAATAGAATAAGTTCTTTTTCGAGTTTTTCGTCTAGAACACCAAGATTTTGACATTTTGGCTTTATTTTGATTTTACGGAGTATACTACATGCTCTTGCATGAGTGTATTGAGCATAAGGAGCGCTATTTGTCTCAAAATTTAATACTCTATCCCAAGTAAAAACCACTGGTTTACAAGGATCAACGCTAATAAGAGCATATCGTACTGCACCAATTCCAACAAAATCTGAGATTTCTTGTTTTTTTTCTTTTGAAAGATTAGGAGAACGTATTGAAACCTCTTTAAAAGCTCTTTCAATAGCTTCGTCTAATACTTCATCAAGCGTTATATAATGTCCTCTACGACTGGACATTTTATACCCTGGGAGGGAAACAAGATTATATCCAAAATGTATAAAATTATCTCCATAATTATTCCGTCCTAAAGCATAAAGAGCTAGCCTTAATTGTAATTGTGCTAAAGATTGCTCCATTCCTATAACATTAACAACTTTTTCCATTCTAGTAAATTTCCATAATGTATATGCAATATCTCTTGTAGTATATAGAGTGGTGCCATCTGAACGTACAAGGGTTAATGATGGAATCTCGTAATCCTCTCTTAAACCTAATTTGGATTTAAGAGACATAGAAACAGCGACCTTTTCCGCGTCGAATTCTAAAACTTCACCATCAGAATACACAAAAGCAGATTCTTGAAGTTCCTTAAGTACTTCTTTTACTTTATTGCTCCATACTAAATCACTTTCCCAATCCCAAGAATCATAATGAATTTTTATTCTTTCCTGAGTTTCCTTAAAGCCCTTTAGACAAAGTTCACTAACAGCTCTAACAAGTTTTTTCGCTTTAAAAGAACCTTTTTCATAGTTTCGATTTAATTTGTTAATATCCTCTTCCGGATCATTTACACCAATTAGTGTCTCAGATAAATCTGAAAAAATCAAAGGATATTTTTGTTTTAGTTCTTCACTAATAGATAACCATTCATTAAGAGTTGAGTTTAGTTTAGATAAATCTTTAGAATTGCTGAATTGTTGTATTTTAGTTATTTTTTTCTTCAAACGATTAATTTCAACTAGGCAAGAGGTTATTGTATAAATCTTTCCAACATAATGATCAGGTTTTTCATTGGGTTCTGGCCAACCTAATTTATCATAACCATACGCAACAACTGAGGATTGTCGACCAACATCATCAATGTAATAGTGTCGAAAGACTTTGTGACCTCTGCATTTTAGTATTCTTGCTATAGAATCGCCTAATATTGGATTTCGAGCTTGACCGATATGTATTGGATGAAGAGGATTTACACTGGTATGCTCAATTATTATTTTTTTGGGGATTTTAGTTTTTGGAAAACCGTATTCATTCTTTAATGCAATAATAGATGAAAGAGTTAAATGTGTAAATTTTGAGAAATTTAAATGGAAGTTAATATAACCTCCAATGGATGTTATTTTTTTAATATAAACAAACTCTGAAGAATTAATTGAAGCAACTAAAGAATCGGCAACATCTTTAGGATTCTTATTCAATTTTTTTCCAATTTCAAAACTAACAGAGGAAGCGAGTTGTCCAAATTCTATATTTGGAGGTTTTTTAATTTGCAAATTGTTAATCGATATTTCAGGTAGGATGTTTTTTATGGATCTAATCAGTACATTTTGGCATTCTTCACTAAATATTTTTGATGGATTTTCTGTTATCATCTAGTTATATCATATCCTAAGGAATCGGTTTTTTTAGAGGTATATTTTAATTTGGAAAGCGTTGCTTATGTGTTTATGGATGCAGAGTTTTATGGAAACACAGCTGATTTTTTCTGAAAAGTGTTTGAATTATGGCTTTTGGCATATTGAAAGCCCACAAAGAGTTAAAAAAGCTTATGAGTTTTTAATAAAAAAAAAGTATACTTTTGTAGAGCCCTCTCCAGCTACAGAAGACGATTTGCTCCTTGCTCATAATGTTGAATATATTTGGAATCTGAGAAAGGGACTTGTAGCTGATTCTGATACACCTGCTTATGATAATATTTTTGAATATGCAAGCTTATCAGCTGGAGGAGCAATTCTGGCAGCTAAAATTGGTGGTTTTTCTATGATGCGTCCACCTGGTCATCATGTGGGATCAGCTGGATCAGCATTAGGAGTTATTTCAAGAGGTTTTTGTTATCTAAATAATATGGCAATTGCCGTAAAAGCAATTAAAAAACCTACTTTGATTTTAGATATTGATGGACACCATGGAAACGGGACACAAGAAATATTTCAGGGTGACTCAGAAGTGGAATATGTTTCCCTCCATCGATTTCCTCATTATCCTGGAACTGGAGAGAAATCTGAAGGGAATTGTCTAAATTTTCCTCTTGAAGCCAATTGTGGAGAAGAAGAATATCTACGAACATTTGATGAAGCAATTGATATGGTTGATTTAGATAATTTTGAAATAGTAGGAGTTTCTATAGGATTTGATACGCATATAGGTGATCTAGCCTCTTTAGGTTTAACTGAGAGAAGTTTTTGCATAATAGGAGAAAGAGTTGCTTCCTTAAAAAAACCAACTTTCTTTCTATTGGAAGGGGGATATAATGGTGACAAAAACGGTAAGGATATTGACCAATTCTTAAGAGGATATGAAAAAGAAAAATTAAGATCTTAACTTAGCGAATATTGAAAATCTTATTCCTTAGTATTTTTTTTATCTTTGTTAATGCTAGCTTTCTTATTTAATGCCTCAAGTTTTTCAGTGACTCTCATTGATCTGTCTTCTGCTTCATTTAATAATGGCTTCCAATTCTTTGTTTTCACTGTTTCAGTAATTTTATCAGTTGCCTCAGGTAGTTTCTCTAATGCTGTATTAAATCTTTTTTCGGCATCTTCATCAGTTGTTACTAAATCCAATGCCTCTTCAGGACAGAATTCTACACAATTTGGTTCCCCCTCGCATAAATCGCATGCAATAACTTTTCCTGTATCAGGATGAAGGGTAATTCCACCATGTGGACAAGCTTGGATACACCAATCACATCCCATGCATTTCTTATCATTAACCATTAATATTCCTGTTTCTTCTGATTGCATTAAAGCATCTTCTGGACAGGCATCCACACACTTTGCATCTTCACAGAATCGGCAAGCAAGAGCAAAATTAAATAATGGTGTCATTCTCACAACACGTATTCTTGAACGAATAGGATTCCAAGCTTTTTCTCCTTTTTCTAAAGTGCAAGCATATTCACAAATTCCACAACCTGTACACTTAGAGGGATCAACTGAAACGAATTTCCTTGATTTAAATTTAGAAGGCGACATTTTCTTAATAGTGTCTTATTTGAAGTATCTAAACATTTCTTTTCTTTAGAAATCCAAATATTTTCAAAAATAATATAGGAAAAAGTTCATTTATTTTTTTTAAAAAAAACTTTTTAGAAAAATTTATTCAAATAAATGATTTGGTGCGGGGGGTGGGATTCGAACCCACGAACCTCTACAGGATAGGCGCCTCAGGCCTACGCCTTTGACCTAGCTTGGCAACCCCCGCTGAGAACAATTTTTGAGTTTAAATATGCATGTAGCAAAAATATAGAAAGCATTTTCTATTTAAAGGCTTTAGTTAAATAGCCAATTTCTGCATAAAACAGTTTTCTTATATCTTGCCTTTGTAAATATGTTCTAAAAGGAAATCAAGATGAACTTGAAGTCTGAGAAAAAAAGTTCCAAAGAATGTGAAGAATGCAAAGCTGATCGAGATAAAATTCTGTGTTGGAATAAAGAGAGATTTTTAGAAGCACTTTTCAATAATAGCGAATCTATAGAACAAAATTGGAGTGAAAGGGAATTACCAGAAATTACTGAGAAAATTCTAAAGAATTACGAAAGAGTGGGAGGCATGGATCATCTAGAAGGAAGAGATCTGCCATCAAAAATGATCATAATAGAAGTATTAAATGACCTAATTAAAATCTTATTTCCAGGATATTTAGGGAAAGAAGAAATAACAAGGGCTAACATTAGAAATGTTTTAAATAACACATTAATTTCAACATATGAAAGATTAACAAAGGAAATAGAAAAAAGTCTAAAGTATATTTGTAGAAAAATTGTTGATTGTCCTAAAAATATATGTCAAAAAAGAGCAAAAATAGTCACTAAAGAGCTTATAGAAAAGATCCCTGAAATTCGGATATTATTAAGTGGAGATATCGAGGCAGCTTTTAATGGAGATCCAGCAGCTACTAGTCCTGAAGAGATAATGCTTAGTTATCCGTGTGTATTAGCAATAGCGACTTACAGAATAGCTCATGAACTATATCTGCAAGGTATACCATTAATTCCCAGAATAATGAGTGAACACGTGCATTCACTAACAGGAATAGATATTCATCCTGGGGCAAAAATTGGAAAAAATTTTTTTATTGATCATGGAACTGGAGTGGTTATTGGTGAAACTACAGAAATTGGAAATAATGTGAAAATATACCAAGGAGTTACTCTGGGAGCTTTGAGCTTTCCAAAAGATGAGAAAGGCAGATTAATTCGAGGAAGAAAAAGACATCCCACAATAGGAAACAATGTGGTAATATATTCAGGAGCAACTCTATTGGGGCCAGAAGCTATAATAGGAGATAACGTCGTAATTGGGGGAAATGTTTGGATTACAAAACCTGTAAAAGCAAAAACAAAAATAACTATTGCAAAACCAGAATTACAAGTAAAAAAAAAGAGACAAAAACAATAGATTGCAACTTAAAGTAATTTAAAATCTTCTTTAACGGTTGTTAACACTACATGAGTATTCGTTCGCTCAAGATAGGGCAAAGACAACAAGTATTTAGTAAATTTACCAAGTTCCTCTCGGGTTTTAAATTTAGCAATAATTAAAGCATCGGTCAAACCTGTTACGTCATAAACACCACAAACATTAGGATTTTTTGCTATTTCCTCTTCCATCTCAAGAAGTTTGCCTTTTGAAACCGTTATCTCTGTTAAAACAGTAAGCTGATATCCTAACTTTTCTTGATCCAGAATTGCAGAATAGCCCCTAATTAATCCCTTTTCTTCCATCTTTTTAATACGCGAAAGCACTGTACCAACTGAAATACCAATTCTTTTAGCTATGTGCCTGCTAGAGTATCTAGCATCCTCCAATAAAGTTTCTAGAATTTTTTTATCAATTTCATTCAGGGTCAATTTTTTTCCCTTGTACATTTTTTCAATCAAAACAGCTTTTTTAAGCCATACTTTTTTTTATCAGACGTTTACCTTTATATAAGTTTAGATTAGGGAAGAGAAATTGAAAAAAATATTATTTAAAATGTACCAAATTGAATTAATTAAAAAAAGATAGGAATATTAAATTACTAGATTAAAAATCCAGTACCCGAGGTACAAAAATATGGCAAAAAGATATGATACAATTCTTGTATTAGACTTTGGAGGCCAATATTGCCACCTTATTGGCAGGAGAATCAGAGAGGAAGGAGTATTCTCTGAAATCGTACCTCATGACATTAAATTGGATGAAATTGAAAAGCTAAGTAAGAAATTTAACATAAAAGGAATAATACTTTCAGGAGGACCGGCAAGCGTCTATGATCATAATGCACCAAAAATGGATCACAGATTATTAACTATAAACATACCAATATTAGGTCTATGCTATGGATTACAGCTTATTGCTAAAAGTTTCCAAGGAAAAGTAAAAGATGCAATTTGCAAAGAATATGGAATTACATATGTATCAATAGATAAACCAATAGGAATTTTAGAAGGATTAAAAAAAAGAGAGAAAGTGTGGATGAGTCATGGAGACACAGTATATGAACTACCACAAAATTTTGAAATTATAGCACATTCAAAAAATTGCCCAATTGCAGCCTTTAAGCATATAAAAAAACCCATTTTTGGTTTACAATGGCACCCTGAAGTAATTCATACAAAAAATGGTTCAAAAATGTTGCACAATTTCATATTCAAAGTATGCAAATGCAAAGCAAATTGGAAAATAGAAGATATAATTAAGAAAATGATTAGTGAAATAAAAAACTCAGTTGGAGAAGATGAAGCAATAATAGGATTAAGTGGAGGTATCGATTCTAGCGTTGCTACAGCACTTGCAGCTAGAGCAATTGAAGATAAACTTACTGCAGTTTTTGTAGACCATGGTTTTATGCGAGAAGGGGAACCTGAAGAAGTGAAAAAGACTTTTGAAAAATTCAAACTTAAATTCATATTAGCCAATACTCAAGATCGCTTTATGCAAAAACTAAAAAAAATTACTGATCCAGAAGAGAAACGCAAAATAATAGGCGAAGAGTTCATAAGAGTTTTCGAAGAAAAAGCAACTAGCACTAACATAAAGTATCTTATCCAAGGAACAATATACCCGGATAGAATTGAATCAGGTTCTAGCAAAAACTCGAACAAAATAAAATCTCATCATAATGTTGCAGGATTACCATCAAATATAAAATTTAAAAAGATCTTAGAGCCACTCCGAGATTTATATAAAGATGAAGTAAGAAAAATCGCAAAAATGCTGTGTTTGCCAAAAAAAATTATAGAAAGACAACCATTTCCAGGACCTGGATTAGCTGTAAGAATTATTGGCGAAGTGAATGAAGAAAAAAATAGAATTATAAAATTAGCTGATTTAATTGTAAGAGAGGAAATAGAAAAAGAAAAATTAGATAAAAAATTGTGGCAATACTTCGCTGTTCTGACTGATACGAAAGCTACTGGGGTAAAAGGGGATGCAAGAGCGTATGGATATGTTGTCGCCATTAGAGTAGCTGAGAGCCGGGAAGCTATGACTGCGAGTTTTTCAAAAATTCCTTTTTCAATTCTAGAAAAAATCTCTACGAGGATTACAAATGAAATACCAGAAGTAACCCGAGTAGTTTATGATATTACTCATAAGCCTCCAGCAACAATTGAGTGGGAGTAAAAAATCAAAGAACATAATAAATAACAATAGATTAACAATGGGTTTATAGGATAGAAGTATAAATGAAAGCTCTAATCTTAGCTGGAGGTTTTGGAACTAGATTAAGACCGATTAGTTGTACTAGACCAAAAACTCTTTTCCCAATTGTTAACAAACCCTTGCTTGAACGCATTTTACAAAGATTAGAAAAAACCGGAATTAAAGAAGCAATATTAGCCGTTAATGGGCTAACAGAATTTTATTTAAAAAAATATACAATCGAAAAATATGGATTAGATATCAAATATTCAATAGATCCCCCCAAGAAACCACTTGGTACAGGGGGTCCAATAAAAAAGGCTGAGAGACTTATTGGAAAATCAGGTCCTTTTTTAGTATTAAATGGAGACATTTTTACTGATTTAGAATATAAAGAAATTATTGAATTTCACAAAAAAAAACAAGCTATAGCTACAATAGCACTTTATGAAGTTGATGATCCATCAAGGTATGGAGTTGCTGAAATCTTAGATAATAATAGAATAAAACAATTTATCGAAAAACCAAAAAAAGATGAAGCACCAACCAAGCTTATTAATGCCGGAATTTATGTATTAGATCCAAAAATTTTCAATTATATTCCGAAAGACAAACCGACTTCAATGGAAAGAGAAATTTTTCCCAAGCTAATTAAAGAGAAAAACCTCTTTGGTCTTACAATGCAAGGATTATGGATGGATATTGGCAAACCAGCAGGATATCTCCAAGCAAATAATAAACTATTAAAAACTTATCACAAAAAAAATAAAATCAGAATGCAAAATTCAGAAATAAAGACCCCTGTAGCTATAGATTCAGATGTAAAAATCGGATTAGGAACAGTTATCGGTCCTTATGTTGCAATAGGAAAAAATACAATTATTGCCAATAATGTTAAAATCAATCATTCAGTAATTCTACCCGATGTTACAATAAAAGAAGGGGCTACAATAAAAGGAGCAATTATTGGTGAAGGAGCAGTTATTGGAAAAAATGTTAAAGTAAACAAGGATTGTGTAATTGGAGATTATGTGGAAATCGAAGATAACATATTAATTTGTGAGGGCAGAGCAGTTTGTCCAGGAACAAAGATTACTGAAAATATTATAAATTCCATATGATTTGCTAAAAGGAGAAAATAAAATTGGAGAGAAAAAAACTTTTTGGAACAAATGGCATACGCGGATTAGTTAATGAAGAATTAACCACAGAGATAGTAATCTCCTTGGGTTCAGCCATTGGAACATTCTTTAAAGGAGGAAGATTAATTGTAGGGCATGATGCAAGAACCAGCGGGCCAATGTTTTCTGCAGCTATTATTGCAGGATTAACTGCCGCAGGATGTGATGTTTTCTTTGCTGGTTTGGCACCAACACCTTCTTTACAATATGCAATTAAAAACCATAAGATGAGTGGGGGGGTGATAATAACTGCTTCTCATAATCCACCCGAATATAATGGAATAAAGGTCATATGGAAAGATGGTATAGAAATTTCTCATAATCAAGAAAAGGAAATAGAAGATATTTATTTTAGCAAAAATCAAATTCTCGTGAAATGGAATAAATTAGGTATAAAACACAAAATAAATGGAATAAATAGAGAATATATTGAAGCAATAAAAAATCATGTTAACCAAAAATTGATTATCAATAAAAAATTCCACGTAGTAGTAGATGCAGGAAATAGTGTAGGAGGATTAACCACACCTTATCTGCTCCAAGAACTTGGGTGTACTGTAACAACAATAAACGCTAATATCGACGGTAGATTTCCTGGTCGGTTACCTGAACCCACACCAGCAACGCTAAGAGAAATGGCTTCAACAGTAAAAGCTATAAATGCTGATTTGGGCGTGGCTTTCGATGGAGATGCAGATAGATCTATGTTTGTTGATGAAAAAGGACAAATTCATTGGGGAGATAAAACATTCTCATTAATAATTAAACATTTTTTAATTAAGAATCCAGGGCAAAAAATTGTAACTCCTGTTAGCTCTTCAACATTAATAAAAGATACAGTAAAAAAGTACAAGGGTGAGTTAATATGGACAAGAGTAGGCAGCGTAACTGTTTCACAAACAATGAAAACGGAAAAGGCTAATTTGGGAGGGGAAGAAAATGGAGGGGTTTTCTATGGTCCTCATCAAGCAGTTCGCGATGGTGCAATGACAACCGCTCTAATTTTAGAAATAATGGCGATAACAAACAAAAAATTATCTTCATTAATAAAAGAACAACCTCAATATTTTATTGAAAAAGGAAAAGTGATTTGTGAAGAGAATGAAAAAGAAAAGATAATGAGGATATTTATTAAAGAATTAAAAACAGAGAATATAACAACGATTGATGGAGTAAAAATCTGGTTCGAAGACAAGAGTGCAATATTAGTGAGACCGAGTGGAACCGAACCAAAAATCAGATTATATGCAGAAGCTAAAAACAAAGAAAAAGCAAGACATCTAATTCAAAAATATAGTTTAAAACTTAAAGATGCATTAACAAAGATTTGAAAATATTATAAATTCCATTAATTTTTGGAGAGAGCAAGAAATTGTCTTTGATTCTTGGTTTAGAACCAAGTGAAATAGAGGAAAAAGAGAAACGAGAAAAATTCACAATAAGCATAATTGGTTGTAGAAAAGCTGGAATACAATTTGCAGTAGCTTTTGCAGACGCAGGTTTTAGAGTTATTTGTAATGATGATGATCAAAATCTGCTCCAATTACTCATTAAAGGAAAAACACCTTATTTTACCCGTGAAATAGAGTCAAAAATAAAGAGCAATATAAAAAGAGGAAGAATAAGAACTGAAAGTGACATAAAAACTGCAGTTTCACAGAGCCAGATAGTAATTTTAACAACTTTTATAAAAATCAACATTAGAAATAAATTAAATTTTTCAAAGATAGAAAGGAATTGTAAAAAAATTGGCAAAGTTCTCAATCGAGGTATGCTGATTATTTATGCCAATATATCGGGTATAGGTTATATTGAAAAAACGATTAAATCAATTCTTGAAGATACATCTGGCTTTAGAGCTAGTGAAGATTTTGGTTTAGTATATTGCCCAATACAGCTTAACGATAAAAATCCTAACATATTTACTGAAAAAGATTTAATGATTGCTGGTACTGACAAAGAGAGCTTAAACGCAGCTGAAATAGTCTTAAAAACCATTATGAAAAAGGAAATTAAGAAAATAACAGATTTTAAGATACTAGAGGCAGCCATATTATTTGCTATTGCTAATAATGATTTAAAGTTAGCATTTGCAAATGAAATGGCAATATTTTCTGAAAAATTGGGATTGGATTATTTTGAAATAATTAAAATAATAGAGGAAAAAAACACATTTTTTTCTCAAAACATAGGAATAGAAGAAGGCGAAAAATCCAAATTCTACATGTTGCTCGAAAGTGCAGATAATAATGCAGCAAATGCTAAACTATGCATTTTAGCCAGAAAAATAAATGAGGGATTAGGAAGATATTTGATAAAACTAACCCAACAAAGCTTACGAACCTGCGGAAAAACACTACGAAGAACAAAAATTTCTATAATTGGTTCATTTCAACCAAGAAGTACTGTTTCTGAACTTATTAAATTGATAGAAAAAAAAGGCGCAAAAATAAATTTTTATGATCCATTTCTTCCAAAAATATATCTTCAAGATTATCAGAAATTGTTTAAAAGAACTTTTAATGAAGCAGTAGAAGGTGTGGATTGTCTAATAATATTACATCATCATCCTAAAATTAAGAGAATAAATTTTAAGAAATTGAGTGCAAGAATGAAGATGCCAGCAGCAATTATTGACTTTTCTGGTATATTAGAACCTAAAAAAGCTGAAAAAGCAGGTTTCATATTTTCCGGATTAGGAAGAGAGGCAAAAAAATGAAAAAGCTAGGCGTTGCAGTAATTGGAACGGGTTTTTGGGGAAAAAATCATGCTAGAATTTACAAAGAGCTAGCAGCTACTGAGCTTATTGCAGTTTGTGATATTAATCCCGAAAGAGCTACAAGAGTTGCTTCACAATTTAGCGCAAAACCTTATACGGATACTGCTAAAATGTTTAGAAACAATAGAATTGATGCAGTCAGCATATGTACATGGTCAACCGAATTAGCCAAAGAAGCGCGAAAAGCATTAAAAATGAAAAAACATGTTCTAGTAGAAAAGCCAATGGCAACCAATACTATCCAAGCAAAAAAACTAATAGAGATAGCCAAAGAGAATTCGGTTTTATTATCTGTGGGTTTTCTCATGAGATTTATTCCGGGTTTAAAAAGAATTAAAAAAGCAGTGGAACAGAAGAAAATTGGAGACATGGTATGTGCTAATGCAAAGAGAGTCTCTCAATGGCCTGAAAGAATAGGAGACGTTGGAGTAGTAAAAGATACAGCAATTCATGATATAGATGTAATCAAATATATTACTGATGAGGACCCGATTGGTGTCTATGCCAAAACAGGAAATATGAAACACAAGAAATTTGAAGATTACGCACAGATAATGTTAACTTATAAAGATGGAAAAAGCGCTTTTATTGAATCAAATTGGCTTACTCCGTATAAAACGCGCAAGCTTGTTATTACTGGAAGTGAAGCGATAATAAAGTTAGATTACATCACCCAAGAAGTTTGGATTGAAAAACAAAAGAGAACAGTAAAACCGGAGTATAAATTTAAAGAACCTTTGAAACTTGAGCTACAACATTTTGCTGATTGCATACTTAAAAAAGAAAAACCAATAATATCAGGATTTGATGGATTAAAAGCCTTAAAGATCGCTGAAGGAGCCCTAAAATCTTCAATAAAAAACAAACTAATTAAACTAAATTGGTAAATTAGAAGAATTATTATTTTAATCTAAAAGGTTTGCCTTCGAAGACTATATTTTGGGGAAAATGATCCTTCCATTTCTTCAAAAAAGGCATATCCTCAGATTCTTTTCTTAATTCATCAGGAAGCATTTCTGGAATCTCATCACGGATAGGGTACCAACGCAAGCATTTTGAACACACAATTAATCCTTCTTCAATTTCTTCATTCTCTTTGAACACATAGAGATCAAGGGGATGATGCTTATCAATAGGGCAAGCCAAAATATCCATTAATCGTTTCTTCATGTCCATTCCTATAATACAAGATAAAATATGATTTATTAAAATCTGTCTGGCTTACTTAATACCTTAATATCTAGCACTATTTGATGCCAATTTGGGCCAACACTTCTCACAATTCGAGAAGTAGGAATATCAAAAAGAACTCCGAGATTGTCCATCCTCCTTTGCTCTTAAGAGATAATAAGGCAGAAGGCAAATATTCAAAAGCTTTTTCAGGTAATGGCATCAATACACGATCAGCTATTCCTTGCAAAATATTATCAAGAATCATTTTTGCATCCCCTAATAGAGGAATGATTTGGTTATAAACTCGATTTAAGCGAATATTTCTCTTCATAAAATTTATTGCTATAGGATTAAGGTCTATAGAATACACTTTGGCGGATTCAATCCGTTTAACAATTATTATAGAAAAACTTCCAACACCAGCAAACATATTAACAATTATCTCTTTTTTTTTGATCTCGCGTGATATTCTTTTACGCTCATACGATAGTCTGGGAGAAAAATAGCATTTTTCAACATCAACTAAAAATAAACAATTATGTTCTCTATGAATTGTATGAGTTTTTTTTTCACCTAATATATAAATTAATTTTCTTAATCTAAAAATACCTTCAATGGCTCCTGATTGGAATAATACAGTCTTTATGTTCTTGTGGGATTTCATTAGAGAGATACTTAAATGTTTAAGTTCCTTAGGTGCAGATAAATTATTAGAAAATATTCTGATTATACCTATATCACCAATAATCTCATACGAAATAGGCAGATCGGAATTTTGAGAACTAGAAGCAATACGATTTCTTCTCAATTTTGAGATCAATCCTTGAACTTAATTATTATTAAAGAGCACGAGAAAGATTTAAAAGTAAATTACTTTTCCTTTGTAAAAGTGGATGTTTTAATGGACAGAGCAGGAATTATCTATGAATGTATGAGATGCGGTTCAACAGTTCCCTCCGAAGAACTAATGTTGAGAGGAGGAGAAATAAAGTGTATTATATGTGGTTATAGAATCCTAAAAAAAGTAAAACCACCAGTAGTGAAACGAGTAAAAGCCGAGTAAAAGCAAAACAGAAAGAAGATATTTCTTAGTTATATTTTAATTAATAAATTATCTAATAAAAATCATCATCTTTAATTCTTTTAAGCGCTTTTCCTCTTAATTTTATTGATTTTTCAGGATACTCTTCAGGATTTTTTTCAACGGTCACGCGTTTAACCGTTTCCCCACAAATCCCTTTTGGTAAAAGCCTTCTTTTATAACACATTGCATATGTACAATTGTCTATTTTGCATTTCTCTTCAGTCATTCTACACCACACAATGTTTCTTTGATAGTATGCAGAATTCTTTACACATTTAAAAGATCTACAGGTTGGAAAACATAGCTTTGGTTGTGTCAAAATTATTTACCCCAATTGACATTCATAAAAATTTAATATCGAGAGGCATACTAAAGAACGTAATTCGCTAAAAAATCATATAAACTTTTTGCTCTATGTTTCTCATCATGAACATAAAATCTTAAAACAAAATCTTAAGAATAATTTGCATAATTTTATAATCGGGTTTTTATTAACGATATTGCCTAATTAGGCTTCCAGACCAATGAGGAGAAAAAGTAATAACTTGAAAAATAGTATCCCGTCACCATTATTACGAGCTTTAAGAAATCAAAAATATCATATGGTTGGAAATCATTCTGCTGTGAAAAGATGTAAATGGTTAAATGAAGCTTTAACAAGAAATAGAGCTTGTTATAAACAGAAGTTTTATGGCATAAAAAGCCATCAATGTATTCAGATGTCTCCTTCAGTATTTTGTTGCAATCAAGAATGTTTATTTTGTTGGAGAGCTCAAGAAGGAGATTTAAAAATTAAATATAATCTAAATAAAATACCTTTACAGGATCAGCCAGAAGAAATAATAAAAGGACTCTTCAAAGCACAATCTTCAATTATAAGTGGATATGCTGGGAATAATAACGTAGATTGGAGAAAGTTAAGTGAGGCTGCAAGACCAAAACATGTGGCTATAAGTCTAACTGGAGAACCAACATTATATGAATTCCTTGGAGAATTGCTTGAATTATTACATAAAAAAGGATTAACTTCATTTTTAGTTTCAAATGGTACATTACCATCTAGACTTCTTGATTTGATTGAAGAACCAAGTCAACTCTACATATCATTATGCGCCCCAAATAGAGAAGTATTCAGGCGTTTGTGCAAGCCAAAAAAACCTGGTTTGTGGGGTAGATTAAATGAAACATTAAATTTTCTTTCAAGTTTCAATTGCCCAACAGCTATTAGAATAACTTTGGTGGAAGGATATAATATGGAAAATATTGAAGAATATGCAAAAATAATAGATAAAGCTTGTCCAACATACATTGAAACAAAAGCCTATATGCATATTGGTTTTTCAAATCTAAGATTAGACTATCACAGAATGCCTAAATACGATAGGATTCAAGAATTTTCATCGAATTTATCAAAAAAAACAGGATACAAAATTATAGATCAATCACGCGATAGCAGAGTGGTATTACTAAGTAAAAGAGAGAAACCTATACGTTTTAATTAATAACAAGTTTTATCAAAAAATGCGATTTTTCAGGTATTGCACAATAAAAAGAAGATAGTAAAAACTATGAAGATAATTTTCAATTAATTTTATCTTATAATTATCATAATTTTCAATAAACATAAAGAGCAAGTATTTGATATTAAATTGCGGGAAGAGGAAGTAAAACTTGACAGATTTAAAAAAAATATTAAATGAGGGAAAAGCAGATTTAATTGAAACAAACAAGTTTCGTGATAATAATCAGAGAATTATGAGGAAAACTATAAGATTTTCTAAACAAGCTATACTTAGTGTTCATCAAAAAAAATTTCTTGAATCAAAAAAACTCTTAAAAAAAGCAAAAGACAACATAGAAAAACTGCAATTGCTAGCCATTAAACATCCGAAAACTATATTCACAGGATTATATAGTGCAATGCTTCAAGAGTATTGTGAGGCGAGCATACTTTTTAGCTTAATCCAAGAAAAAAATTTCATCACACCCAAGCAACTAAATGTGCCTTATTCAGAATATATTTTGGGTTTAGCAGACGTTATAGGTGAACTCAGAAGATTATCTTTGGATTCTTTAAGAGAGGATTTAATTGAAAATGGAAAAGAAAATCTTGCTAAAATGGAAGAAATTTATTTAGAGTTGCTTGCATTAGATGAAGCCTTTATCTTAATTCCAGAACTTAGGAGAAAATGTGATATTGCACGCAAAATAATTGAATCCACGCGTGGAGATATTACTCAATCTGTGAGAATTAAATCCTTGGAGAACTATTTAAGTAAATTTGAAAATGCCTAAAGAAAAAAGTATTTGACTGAATCAAAAGTAAATTATTAACAAAAATTGTGTGCTAAAATGGAAATATCTTTTAAGGAATTTCAAAAAATTGATATTCGTATAGGAAAAATTGTCGAAGCAAACTATGTTATTGAATCGAAAAACCTTATAAAAATCTTGGTGGATTTTGGTGAAATAAAAAAGCAAGCAATTAGCGGTTTATTAAAATGGTACAAGCCTGAAGATCTACTGAATAAACTATGTGTGTTTGTATTAAATATAAAAAGTCGTAAGGTAATGGGCATAGAATCCCAATGTATGATTTTAGCTGCAGAAGATAGCAAAGGCAATGTTGTTATTTTACAACCTGAGAAAGAGATTGAAGTTGGAAGTTGCGTTCGATAAATTTAATTAAAGAAAGACTACATACAAAAATTCCTATTCAACAGAAGAATATTTCTTTTTTAAAAATAAAAACTAAAATTCGATAAGTTCAATTTAAAGTTTTATTTAAAATATAATGATTTTTCAAATATATATTTCATTTATTTCATATAAATCGAATATAACCCACTATATTTGTTATTAAATAGAATTATATACAGAACAAGATTTTAAATGGTTAAAAGGTGATTTAATTGAATCTTAGAAAACCTAATGCAAATGAGGCAACATCTACAATCAATCGATCAAAAAACGTCACTCCAATGTCAGGAATCTGTTCAAAATGCATCGATGGTTGCAGAGGTAGTTGCGAAATATGGTTATCTTCTTTTAGAGGCCGTGAAGTTCTTTATCCTGGACCATATGGAGAAGTTACTTCTGGAGCAGATAAAGATTATCCAGTGGATTATTCTCATCTAAATATCCAAGGTTACGCAATTGGTGCAAGAGGACTCCCTAAAGGAGTTGAACCTGGTCCCGATACAGCTCTTTTCCCCATAGCAAACACTGAAACAGAATATGGATGGGATAAAAAAGTTAAATTAAAAATTCCATTATTCACAGGCGCTTTGGGATCAACTGAGACCGCAAGAAAAAATTGGGACCATTTTGCAATTGGAGCAGCCATTTCAGGTATTACGCTTGTCTGTGGAGAAAATGTTTGTGGAATTGATCCAAAACTGGAATTAGATAATAAAGGAAAAGTAAAAAAAGCTCCTGAAATGGATCGCAGAATTCAGGTTTATAAAAAATATCACGAGGGCTATGGAGAATTATTAGTACAGATGAACGTGGAGGACACAAGATTTGGTGTAGCTGAATATGTTTCATCGAAACATGAACTTGATACCATTGAATTAAAATGGGGACAAGGAGCCAAATGTATTGGGGGAGAAATAAAAGTCAAAAGTCTTGATAGAGCTCTGGAATTGAAAAATAGAGGATACATAGTTTCTCCTGATCCGACTCTTCATGAAAATCAAATGGCATTTAAAGATGGAGCCATTAAAGAATTTGAGAGACATTCCAGATTAGGGTTTGTCACAAAGGAAGGATTTCTTGATGAAGTTGATCGTCTCCGCAATTTAGGATTCAAAAGAATCACGCTTAAGACTGGCGCATATTCATCATTAGAATTAGCCATGGCAATACGCTATGGGGCTGAAGCAAAAATAGATCTTCTTACAATCGATGGAGCTCCAGGTGGAACAGGAATGAGCCCTTGGCCAATGATGAATGAGTGGGGAATTCCAACATTTTACCTACAAGCTCTTATGTATCGATTTTGTGAAAAGTTATCAAAAAGAGGAATCAGAGTTCCTGATATTGCTATGGCTGGAGGTTTTTCATCAGAGGACGCTGTATTTAAATCGATTGCAATGGGCAGTCCCTATGTTAAAGCAATTTGTATGGGAAGAGGTTTAATGATACCAGGAATGGTAGGAAAGAATATTGGAAAATGGATTAAAGAGGATAATCTGCCAAAATCTGTATCAAAATATGGTAATACGGTAAGTGAAATCTTTGTTGCTTATGAAGAACTGAAGGAAAAGTTTGGATCAAAAATCAGCCAAATTCCATTGGGAGCCTTAGGAATTTACACATATTGTCAAAAATTCAAGGTTGGATTGCAACAACTAATGGCTGGAAGCAGAAATTTCAAGCTTTCAGAAATTTCAAGAAAAGATGTCATGGCTTTAACTGAAGAAGCTGCAAAGATTTCAGGAATACCATATGTAATGGATGCATACAGCCAAGAAGCTCAAAAAGTCTTAGATGAATAAAAACAGATATAGACAAAAATATAGAATAAAATATTACCAAAGTTTATTATTTTATCACAAAACAACTTGGTAATAATCATATTCCCAAATACAGTTTCCCAATTTTTGAAGAATTTTAACCTAAAAAGAATCCTATTTAAGAATCTAACCAAGCTTGAACAACAATAAAATCCATGATTATAGCCAAAAACAAATTATATCAATAGAAAATAATTAAAATATAAAAAATTCAGGCAGAATACTAATGTCAAAAAAAAATTGGGCCCCATATAGAAATCTCTTAGCCAAATCAAAAGATCTGATCATATTAAAAAATGTGCAATCTTTAATTCATTGGGATATGGAAACAATGATGCCCCCCAGAGCAGTTGACCAGAGAAGCAAGAAATTGGAAAATTAATTAGAAATATTAAAACTAGTTCTGTTTACGACAAGCTGAATCCAAAACAGAAGAGGAATGTATACTTAATAGAAAAAAATTATGAGGAACAAACACATTTACCTGAAAAATTAATAGCAGATACAACCAAACAACAAGTTTTAACAGTAAATAGCTGGAAAAAAGCTAAATTAAAAAAAGATTTTAGACTGCTTAAAACTGATCTAGAAAAACTTGTCGAACTTAATAAAAAAATTGCAGAAATTCTAATGAAAGTAAAGAAGGCGAAAACACCTTATAACGCATTAATTGATAATTACGAACCGAAAATAGATACACAAACAATTAATAAAATTTTTTTTCAACTCCAAAAAGGAATTAATAACTTATTAAATAAAATCCAGAAGTCCTCAAATAATCTTTCTAACTCTAAAGAGGTACCTTTCATAACAAAAGAGAAACAAAAAAAAATAGCACAACTTATTACACAAACATTAGGATATGACACAATCTCACCCACTGCTGGAGGAAGAATTGATGAAACAGAGCATCCGTTTACAACCGGATATTTCGATGACGTGAGGATAACCACTCACTATCACCAAAACAATTATTTCAGTACAATTTTTTCAATTCTTCATGAAACAGGACATGCTCTGTATGAACAAAATATAAATCAAGATTTTAAATATGAACCTATAGGATCGATAAGCTCTTACGGAATACATGAATCACAATCACGATTCTATGAAAATATAATTGGCAGATCAAAACAATTTTGGAGCTATTTATTACCCAAACTTAAAGATATTTCAAAACCATTATTAGATGATTTAACACTAGTACAATTCTTACTACTAATAAATCAAGTTAAACCCTCAAAAATTCGAATTGAAGCAGATGAAGTTACTTATAATGCACATATAATAATTAGATATCAAATTGAATTAGCTCTTTTCGAAAATGAAATAGAAGTAAAGGAGCTACCGGAAATTTGGAAACAAAAATATTTAGAAAATCTTGGATTAGAGATTGAGAATGATTCAGAGGGAGTTATGCAAGATACCCATTGGGCAAGTGGTTACTATGGTTATTTTCCATCATATGCGATTGGCAACATTTATAGTGGCCAGATCCTTCAAACGATAAAAAAGAGTTTAAATAATTATGAAAATAAAATTGGATTAGGAGATTTCAAGGAAATAAATTATTGGCTTAAGAAAAATATTCAAAATTATGGAAATTTGTATGATCCCAATGAATTAATAGAAAAAACTTGTGGAGAAAAAATTACTGCTAAACCATACATAAGATATCTTGATAAAAAATATCAAGAACTTTTCAATGAGTAAAATTATTTTTTTTATAAAAATTACTATAAATATAGATAAAAAGAAAACTTAGAAGTCCACCTATTAATAAATAAAAGCCTATCCAGCCAATTAATGAATTATAAAAAACCGAACCGTAAAGAAAAAAACTCAAGCCTAACAAAACTAGAATTAAAGCTAATAAATTAATTGCAGACATTTTTAAAACACATTATTTTAATATTATTAAAAGGTATTAAAAGTAATATATAATATTTCAAAATTCGACAATAAATTTATAGAATTCAAATATTTTATTATAAATGTATTAAAAACTACACTATTATTAATAACCATCAATTAGATTAATTATTTTTATTTTAATTCCGACAATTTTATATATTACATTTGTATCTCTGAGCTTAGAGGAAACGTGAAATGTCGGGAATCAATAGAAAAAAACCTGAAAGCCGAGAAGAACTAATAACAATAATACTGGATGCCGGAAAAAAGGAGGCAGATAATAAAAAATTCAAAAAAGCAAAATCACTTAAACCGACAATATCTGGTACTGCTAAAATTCTTGAAATACATAGAGATACACTTTACACATGGTTAAGGGAATTTGATGTCGATTTCAAAGAACTATTTACCGACATAAACATATCATCGAAAATAAAAAGTGTCGCTGAAAATGGAAGAGCCTACTTGATAGGAGAAGCATTATTGGGTGTTGGAAATGAACTTGCACACGTTGACCTTTTAATAGGTGACAAAGATGGTCCTGTCGGGAAGGCCTTTGCTAATGGTTTTTCCAATCTTTCAGCAGGTCACACGCCCTTGCTAGCGGTAATAAGACCTAATCTCCCTCCTAAACCACATACACTTCTTGTTCCAAAAGTAACCGTTAAAAATATGAAAGATGCTGGAAAAATTTTTGGCCCAGCTCAAGCTGCGGTAGCTAAAGCAGTGGCAGATTCTGTTGAAGAAGGTATTATACCCAAGGATAAAGTTGATGAATGGGTGATTGTTTGCAGCGTATTTATTCATCCTCAAGCTAATGATTATCATAGAATATTCCAAAATAATTATAGTGCTACAAAATTAGCACTGACAAGGGCTATGAAAAAATATCCTAGCCTTGAAAAAATGCTTTATGATAAAGATCGGGCTAAACATCCAATAATGGGCTTCAAAGTTCCTCGCTTATGGCGACCTCCATATTTGCAAATATCACTTGATGCTCCTAGTGTGGAAAATGCACAAAAGATAATTTCACAAATACCTGGCAGCGACAGAATAATCTTAGAAGTCGGAACCCCTTTAATTAAAAGGTATGGTACTAAAGTAATTAATGAACTAAGAAAAACAGCGAAAGATGCGTTTATGATAGCAGATCTTAAAACGTTAGATGTAGGCAAAGTTGAGGTTGATATAGCATATGAAGAAACAGCTGATGCTGTGGTAGCTGCGGGATTAGCACCCCCTGAAACACTTGATGCATTTGTTTATGAGGCAAAAAGATTAGGAATTTATGGTGCTGTAGACATGCTTAATGTCGAAGATCCATTGGGAAAACTTAAGGGAATGAATATTTTTCCAGATATTGTAATATTACATAGGGGAATAGATCAAGAAACTGGTAGAACACTAGGATTGGAACTTATTAAAAACTTGCGACAGGTATTTAGCGATAAAAAATTTCTAATTGCAGTAGCTGGAGGTATTCTCCCAGAGACAGCAAAAGAGGCATTATTAGAAGGCGCCGATATAATAATTGTAGGAAGATACGTAACGCAGTCAAAAGATCCTGAAAGAGCAATAAGAGAATTTCTGGAACTAACACCATTAATGCGCAAAGATATCGACCATTTCAGAGTACATGTTGAATAAAAAATAATCACTATGAATAATTAAAGAAAACGAATTGCAAATCAAAGTAAGAAAGAAAATGTAATGAAATACCAATAAAATGCTTGTTATTTTGATACAAAGTTATATAATAGATATCTCCAAGGAATAATAAATCCTTAATAAAGAGAGATCCAACTTCATATTTCGCGAAAAGGTTGAAGAGGAAATGACAAAATTCAAAGTAATAATTTCTGATCCTAAAAATGGGACTTCTAAAGTTATTGAATTAGAAGAAGCGCGAGCTACCCCGCTTATAGGTAGAAGAATTGGAGAGATAATTGATGGCACCATTGTAGACATGCCAGCATATAAATTGCTCATTAGGGGAGGTTCAGATAGCGATGGAGTTCCAATGCGACCAAATGTACATGGAGGAGGTCGTAGAAAAGTTATTTTAAGCGGAGGAGCAGGATTCAATCCTAAGAGAAAAGGAGAAAGAAGACGGAAAACGGTGCGGGGAGACATTATAACAGATGAAATTGTACAGATTAATACGAAGATTATAGAAAAACCTAAAAAACCTATAGAAAAAAACTAAAAAAATATTTTCTCTATAAAACTTTTTGAATTCATCTGCTCAAAACTTATTAAGTTCTATCATTAATCCTTCATTATTTCATTAAAACATGTGGATTAGATTATGAGTAAGAAAAAAGAAGCCCCAAAGAAACAACCTGAAGTTAACATTGGAACAATAGGGCATGTAGATCATGGAAAGACAACATTAGTGCAAGGACTAACTGGTATTTGGGCTTCTAGGCATAGTGAAGAACTCAAAAGAGGTATCACTATAAGATTAGGCTATGCAGATATGGTTATTAATAAATGTCCTAAATGTGAGCCTCCGAATACTTTTACAACTAAAAATATTTGCACTAAGTGTAATTCAAAAACTGAATTTGTTCGATCAATAAGTTTTGTTGATGCTCCTGGTCATGAAGCGTTAATGGCAACTATGCTTTCAGGAGCAGCCATAATGGATGGAGCAATCCTAGTCATTGCTGCCGATGAACCATGCCCTCAACCCCAAACTAGAGAACATTTAGCTGCAGCTGAAGTGTGTGGAATAAAAAATATTATAATTGTTCAAAATAAGATCGATATAGTAGATAAAAAAAGAGCGCTAAAAAGTTATAAAGAAATTAGAGCCTTTATCAAAGATACAATAGCTGAAAAAGCACCAATAATACCCATCTCAGCTCAAAGAGAAATAAATTTAGATATACTATTAACTGCCATACAAGAAAAGATACCCACTCCAAAAAGGGATCCAACAAGACCACCCATAATGCACATTATCCGTTCTTTTGATATCAATAAACCTGGAACTTTAATTGAAGAATTAGAGGGAGGAGTTCTTGGAGGAACAATTGCACAAGGGAAATTTAGCGTGGGTGAAGAAATTGAGATTTGCCCAGGCATTAGAGGTGAAAAAGAGGGAAAACAAACTTACAATTCACTGATTACTCAAATTGTAAGTTTGCATGCGGGAGAAACAAACGTAGATGAAGCAACATGTGGAGGATTAGTAGGAGTTGGCACTCTTTTAGATCCATCTTATTCTAAAGCAGATGGCTTAAGTGGAAATATTGCAGGAAAAACAGGATCACTGCCACCAATAATGTCTGAACTCACCCTTGAAACTCATGTGCTGGAAAGAGCAGTAGGAACTAAAGAACAAGCTAAAGTAAAAAGCATCAATATGAATG
This sequence comes from miscellaneous Crenarchaeota group-6 archaeon AD8-1, assembly GCA_001273385.1. GTDB lineage: Archaea > Thermoproteota > Bathyarchaeia > Bathyarchaeales > Bathycorpusculaceae > AD8-1. The sequence continues at coordinate 90,816 of LFWW01000002.1, forward strand.
AAATTTTACTACTTCATATCGGATCAGCTGTAAATGTCGGAAAAGTTATTTCAACTAAACCTACAAGTGTTAAGGTAAAATTAACTAGACCAATTTGCGCTATTGTTGGATCTAGAGTTTCAATAAGCAGAAAGATTTCTGCCCGTTGGAGACTTATTGGATACGGAATAATAATTAGTTGATTAAAAACTAAAAATAAGAGTTTCTAGGAATTTTTAATTTCTTAAGAAGTTATGTGCTTTTTGTAATACATTTTTAGAGTTATAGAATTTAAGAATTTTCATTGCCTCAGAAAATTGGGCCCATAAATATTCAGAATGTTCATAAGATAATCTAATTTTTTTCGTTTGAGTTTTTATTAAGAAGAAAATAACCTCTTTGTTCACAGTTTTACCAGTTCGCATATAGGTGTAAGTTATCCTTTCTCTAAAACCTTTAATAAATTTTGAATCAAGAATACCTGTTTCTTCCTCAAGCTCTCGGATTACTGTCTCTTTTTCGTTTTCATTAGATTCTAATTTTCCCTTTACAAAACCCCAATGTGCACCTGGATAATGCAAAAGCAGATACTTTAACTCAGGATTTGTGATAAATACAACTGCACCACAAGAAGTTTTATGTATCATCCAAATACACCAACTATTGTCTTTTTTAATATTGAAAACAATATTATTAAAAATAATCTCTAGTTAAAAGGCAGTTATTTAAAAAAAATTAAAGAAACATAATCCTTATGAACGACATTAAAAATTCTTTGAGAGCTGAGAGAAGCCGTGTCTATAACCAGAAATAGAAAGATATTGAAAATTATTTTAGATTCAAACGTTTTTTTCGTGCCTATTTATTTTAAAATTGACATTTTTAGAGAATTAAAACAACTTTTGAATAGAAACTTTGAAATGATATTAATTTCTCCTGTAAAGCAAGAATTAGAGACACTAAGTCAAAAAAATTTTTCTTTTCAGGATAGAAAAAACATTTCTTTTGCATTAAAGTTAGCATTTCAATGTAAATATATTGAAGTAAAAAAGCCAGAGAAAATGCCAACAGACGAAATAATAATTAAAAAAGCAAAAGATTGGAAAGCAATAGTCTTTACCAATGATTTAGAACTAAAAAAGAGGCTAAGAGATATAAGTGTGCCAGTCATTTATGTCAGACAAAAATCGTTTCTAGCGATTGATGGAATGATGTAATTCGATGTTCAAACTAATCACAATGCAAGATATTATCCGTATTCCTCCGGAAACATTTGGTTCACCTCTTGAAAAAGTAGGGCAGGATCAAGTTAAAATGAAATATGAAGGAATAGTGGACGATGAACTGGGTTATGTTGTAGCGGTTACGAATGTAGAAGTAAGCCCTACAGGAAAGATTATTCCAGGGGATGGAGCTATTTATCACAAAGTCATGTTTTCTTTGTTAACATTTTATCCAATTATTCAAGAAATAGTTGAGGGAGATGTAGTTGAAATTGCTGATTTTGGAGCCTTTGTAAGAATAGGTCCTGTAGATGCTTTATTGCACGTTTCTCAACTCATAGACGATTATATGTCTTATGACGAAAAACAGGGAGTTTTGCTCGGCAAAGAGACAAAACGAAAATTATCTAGTGGGGATAAGGTAAGAGTAAGAATTACAGCAGTTTCATTAGGAAGAGCTGGAAGCTCCGGGAAAATTGGAGTAACAGCAAGACAACCTGGTCTAGGAAAGCTGGAATGGATAAAATTAGATACAGAAAAAATAAGTGAAGAGAAAAATAAAGAGTTAAAGAGAGACTAAAGATGAGAGAGAAGGCTTGTACAAACTGCCATTTCATTACTAAAGAAAATGTATGCGCTAAATGCAAATCTACAAATTTAAGTGAAGATTTTAGTGGTATAGTTGTTATGTTCGATCCTAAAAATTCAGCTATTGGAAAAACCATGAAGATCAAAGAGAAAGGTCGATACGCACTCAAAGTTAGATAAAAAGAGAAAGATTTCTTATTTTCTATTATTAAAAACTGTATACAATTAAAAAGGATTTAATAATTAAAAGGTTGAAGTTAAATGAGTGTTGAGTATCGTATTACTTCAAAACTGAGAAAAAAACTTCATAATCCTTTTGGCATTTTAATTAAAGGTTCAATATCAGATAATAAAGAAAAACTTAACGAAATCGTAGAAGAAAATATTTCTCCGATTATCATCTCAGTCGGAGATATAGTTTCAAGAAGATTATATGATCTTCAATATTATCCTAAAATAATAATTATTGACAATAAATGTATGAGAAAAAAATTAATTCCAAGAAAATTTCCCATTAAAAAAGTGTTTTATGTTAGAAATCCACCAGGAACCATAACAGATGAAGCAATCAACAGCATAAAAGAGGCTTGTGGAAGGGATGGAAGATCGCAAATAATAGTTGAGGGAGAAGAAGATCTTCTCACTCTAATTGCAGTTCTATTCGCTCCAGAAAAAGCACTTGTGATATATGGCCAACCTAAGGAAGGATTTGTTGCAATCAAAGTTACAGAGAATAAAAAGATTGAAATAAAGAGGATACTTAAAGACATGAAACCTGCTAGAAAAACTAAATAGTGAGAAGCTATATGAACTCAACACTCTAGATAAGGGATCTAATAATGGAAATAAAATTGGTATCAGTCAAAAAAAATCTGCTTTTAAGCCGAAAAGAAGTGGATTTTTTGGTAGAAACAAATACGCCGTCAAGAGTAAAAATCAAAAAAGGTATTGCGGATAAAATGAATGTCTCAGAGGAGATCGTGTTTATAAAAAAAATGCAAACGCTTACAGGGTCTAATATAACTATAGGTATAGCTAATGTTTATGATACAATAAAAAAGGCTGACTTAATTGAATCTGACTATATTAGAAAACGAAATCTTCCTCAAGAAACAAAAGAGAAGGGGACAGAAGAATAATGGCTGAAAAAAGAAGAGATAATAAAACCGTCACAAAGAAAAAGAGTCAAAAAGGGGTTTATGTTTTATATAAAATCGAGGAAGGAAAAGTTTCAAGATTAAGGCCAACTTGTGAAAGATGTGGTTCGGGTTATTTTATGGCTAATCATAAGGATAGATACACTTGTGGGCATTGTGGATTCACGCGTTATAAACAAATTAAAAAATAAGTATTTTTAAATTCTTAGTGATCAATATTTTTACGATATAAATGTTAAAAATTAACGTTGTAATAACTAATATTTCAGCTGAAAGGTTTTGGGATTTAAAAAAATCAATTCCGCCTATTCAAATAGGTACCAACATAAATATTATAAGCATTGAAAAAGAAAGCCAAAATACTCTAAGAGTTCCTTTCGTTTTATCAATAAATTATAATCCTTCAATTTCACAGATTAATCTGAAAGGCAGCGCTTATGTTGAAGGAGAAGCAAAAGAAATTGAAAAGATATTAAAAGATCATAATCAAAAAAAGCCTCCACCACCAATTATTGTTCAATCAATTTCTAATTTCGCTTTTATTGAATCAGTGTTAATATCTCGAATATTAAAAGTTCCCCCTCCTATTCCTTTGCCTAAAATACCAAATGCAAAAGCACCTGCTAGAAAACACGCTGAAAGAGAATATACCACGTAAGTGGATGGGGAATAGAATTATTTCAAAGGTACATACATTGAAGATCTAGATGCACCGATACCAGGAGTTCCATGTCGAACTGGTTTGTTGGTTATTGCAAATTCACCTAAATAGTGCCCGATCATTTGAGGCTTGATATCAACAGGAACAAATTCTTTTCCATTGTGTACAAAGAGCTTTATGCCAACCATTTCTGGAAGAATGATAACATCTCTAACATGAGTTTTCACTTTAAGCGTCTGACCCTGCTTAATGGCTTCTTTTGCTTTGCGGATCTTTTCAAGAAGAATTCTTTGTTCAGGAGTCAAACCTCTTTGAAGACTTCTTCTTTGCCTTGAAGGAAGCAAATTAATGAATTCGTCCATTGATAAACTCATTAAACTATCAAGCGAATATCCTCGATAAACAAACTCTTTTGGCATTTTTTAAATCAACCTCATACTAAATATTACATGCTATAAACTTTTTGTTACCTTGATCGCCTTTTCTTTTTTTGTCCAGCACCTCTAGCTCCAATTAATCCAACTTTTTGTCCTGGTGGCGCTCCATGTGAAACTGTGGTTACCTTCCTAGCACTTTTTGCACTGCTTCCATAAGGATGCACTGCAGCGATCATTGCTCTTCCACGATTTCTTGGATATTTGTGTCCCTTAGCGCTCATCAGATGATGTTTTGATCCGGCTTTAAGAAAGGGTTTTTCAGTGCGACCTGAACCAGAAACAACACCTATTGTAGCCATACAGAAATTGTTAAGATATCTCGTTCGGCCAGACGGCATTTTTATTAAGGTTCCTTGGGAAGTATGACCAATTACCGTTGCATAAGCTCCAGATGAACGAGCCATTTTTCCTCCATCACCTGGTCTGAGTTCAAGATTACATACTATTGTCCCTTCAGGAATTTTGCCTAAAGGAAGAATATTACCTATTTTTGGAGAAGCCAGTCCGCCCAAACTAATTTTTTTACCTTTGTACAATCCTTCAGGGGTTATAGTGTAACAAGAGGCCCCATTATTAAATTTTACAAAGGCTAAAGGAGAGCCTCTTCCTGAATCATGGAGCAAGTCAATGATCTCTCCTTCAATTGAGTTTCTAAATGAGTCTTTTGGAGTTATTTGTGAAGGATATTTAGCCGGTGCAGTTCTTTTATGAGTTGATGAACGATAAGTTGAACCTCCACGACCTCTTCTTTGAACTCTAATTCTTTTTCCCATTTTTAATCCCATAAGTTATTTTATAAAAGTCCAAGTTTTATTGCCACATCTGAAGCTTTGAAATCAGGTTGCAGCTTAACAAATGCCTTTTTTTCTCCTTGAGGAGTGATTAATAAAGTTACCTTTTGAACTTTAACATCGTATAATTCTTCTACAGCTCGCTTAATATCATTTTTATGTGCCTTCAGATTGACTATAAATATTAACTTATTATCCATTTCCACCATAAGACTAGCTGATTCTGTCATCAATGGATAATAAATTATATCATTAGAATTCATAGTTAGGATTAGTCTCCTCCATAAATTTTATCTAGTTGTGTAAAAGCGCCTATTGACCACAAGGTTAATCTTCCGGGACAAGTTCCGGGTGCTAACATTTCAGTGTTAAGATTTTTTAATTCTACAACATCAAGACCAGGAATATTATTTGCAGCTTTAGAAATTCCCTTATTTTCTGAAATTACTATTAAAGGCCCTATAGCTTGCTTCATTTTTCTTCCTCTCCTTTTTCCTTTGCCTGCTCTTATTTTTCTACTTTCCCTTACTCTATTAATCTCAGAAGATAAACCCAAGCTTGTCAACATAGTTTCAACCTCATTAGTTTTGGAGAGTTCTTCAATGCTATTCGTTAAAATAATAGGCAGTTGAGATACCGAATCAATTTTATGTCCACGGGAAACGACATTTTCTTTTGATGCAGTAGCAGCTATTGCAGAGCATAATGCAAAATGAGCTTCTTTTCTGGGAATTTTTTTCCTAATCTTTTTCTCTGATTTAGGAGGATGAGGTTGTCTTCCTCCTACAGTACTAGGAGCAAAACCTGCTTTTCCCCCTCCACCTTTAACTCGAGGTATTCTTGATATACCCATACCTGTACCCCTTGATTCAGCACTTGTTCTTTTTCCGGCCATCGGATCACGCCCTTGTGGCTGGATTCTGCTCGATTGTATTGACAATACTGCTCTTTTAATAACATCCGGTCTAATTGAGGTTTGAAATATTTTTCGAAGGGAAGTTGTACCTCCCGGATTTCCTTCAAGGTCAAAGATTTTTAATTTTTTATTTGTTCGAGACATTTTTTCTAACCTCATTATTTTCCTTGGGGTGAGTCAAGAGAAATGTAGGTTATTTGAGGGGGTGTTTTGGGTAGATCAGATGGGGGTCTTGCAGGTTGACGCAATCTTACTAATCTTTTTTCTGTGCCTGCAACACTTCCAAGAATTATAATGTAAGATCCCCGAACGTGACCATATCTAATATAACCACCTTTTACAGAAACCTCTTTTCCATCTTTGCCTATTTTTAATATTCTCTTATTATACTCTGTTCTTTGATGGTAGCCCATTTGACCTGCACGAGGAACAGAATAGCGTACATGAGTTGGTTTCCAAGGACCTAGAGTAGCAACACCTCTTTTTGTTTTTCTGCCCTTATGTTGAAGGATAGCTACACCCCAACGTTTAACAGGCCCTTGAAAACCCTTTCCGGTTGTTATTGCAGCTATATCAACATATTGACCCTCTGTAAAAACTTCTTCAACCATCACTGTTCTGCCAAGCAATTGTTTGGCATAATCTATTTGATCAGCTATAGAACCTCCACCAATTTCGATTTCATGAAGATCTGGTTTTTTCTTTGACAAACTTGTTAGTTTAGGTTGAGTTGCAACTATAACCCGAACAGCAGTTAGTCGATCAATATTCTCCTCAATTTTTTTCAATAAAGTTTTACGATCTATTTTTTTTGGAGAAGTCAAAATCCTATTGAAATCTGATGGAATATCCTTCATCCAAAGTTCAGACATAGGTTCAAGGCCATATGGAGTTTTAGCATAAACACGAATTCCACAAATAAGCATAGGAGGGATTTCGATTACTGTAGCTGCATGCATAATTTCTTTGCCAAAATTTGGGCTTCGAGTTCTATCTTCTATAGTATAAACATAGGTCATACCAGCTTTATATCCCGTGAAGGCAAGAAGAATAGGTGATTTTGAAGAAGTCTTGGGCCAATACCTTATTCGGGCAGAAATTTTTTTAGCCCTTTTCCTAGGCAAATAAGCAAGTGAACCATGTTTTGGAGAGTGTTGTTTTCCCATTGTAATTCCGCTTCGCGTCTTTTAGCAATAACAAAATAGGGTAATAAACGTTACCATAGTTTTTTCTAACTAGAGATTTAAGGCTCTTTTGGTTGTAATAGTTTAATTCATTTTTTGAAAGAACACAGATTTTTGGCGAAGATTATAGGTTTATAATAAATACATCAAGATTAGGACAATTCTCAAAAATCAATAAAAAAATGGTTTAATGGAAAAAGGGTTAAATTTGAAAAATCAAATTTAGATTTGATTGATTATGTCAATACAAATTAATGAACTTGCTAACGCTTTAAATAATGCCAATTGTTTAAAATTTGGCTCTTTTAGAATAAAATCAGGAGCAATGAGTCCCTATTATATTGATTTGGCAAGATTGCTTTCTTCACCCAAAGATTTTGAGGTTATTACCAAAATAACAGCAGAAAAAATTAAAGAAATCAGTAAAGTTGAAAAAATTGATAAAATAGCATCAATCGCACTCAAAGGAGCATTAATAAGTCCAAGTATTTCCGCGTTAGTAAATCTGCCTTGTATTATTATCAGAAAAAAGAAAAAAGAATATGGGTCAAAAGGTAGAATTGTTGGAGCTGAAGTGAATAAAGGGGATAATATAGTATTTTTTGATGATGTAGTTAGTGAAGGAATATCAAAAATTGAGGGAATAGAAGAATTAAGAAAAGAAGGTGCAAAAGTTAAGCACTTGATTGTAGTTGTAGATAGACAACAAGGAGGAAAAGAAAAACTCGAAAAGAGAGGATTCACTGTGCATTCTCTAGCAAAGATTTCTGAAATAATCACATATCTCGCTAAGACAAATAAAATAACTGAAAATCAAGCTAAAAAAGTCTTGGATTATATTAAATAAATAATGGGTAACACCTCAAATAATAAAAAAAGCAGTAATCTTCAAAAAAGATAAACCAGAAAACAAATAGAAAAAACAAGCTTGAATGAATAAGAAAAAATAAGATAAGATTTTTAAATATTAGTCAATTGGATTCTACATTAGATACATACCAAGAAAGAATCGCATTCACTGCTTTATTAGAATAACCTATTGTTTTTAGTATTTCTTTTAATTCTGATTCAGTTTCGATGGTCAAGTTCTGTTACCTAAAAAAGTATTATTTAAGAAACATATTTAATCTTTGATTCCAAAATCGGAATATATCATATTTTCGAAACAAACAACAAAAAGTCGATAACTTCACTCGCAAAAAACAGTTAGGCAAATCTTATTTAATAAAGGAAAGTATATAAAACAAAACTAAAGTATGAGAGCCCATTATCTCTTGAAAAGAAGGAATGCACAGTGGATTCATCAAAAATTAAGGATAAAACACTAGCACCCCAAGGCTTTCTTCAAATAGAGTGGAGTTCCAATCACATGCCAGTTTTAAATCAAATCAAAATGAGGTTTAAAAAAGAAGAACCATTAAAAGGTTTAACTTTGGGTGCTTGTTTACATGTTACAAAAGAAACAGCAGTCCTCATAGAAACGTTAATTGCAGGAGGAGCAGAAGTAGCAATTTGCGGATCTAATCCCCTCTCAACTCAAGACGATGTTGCAGCAGCTTTGGTAGAAAAGGGTGTAAAAGTATTCGCTCAAAGAGGCCAAACAACTGAAGAATATTACTGGTGTATTGACAAAGTTTTGGATAATAAACCAATAATAACACTTGATGATGGAGCAGATCTTGTAGGCATGTTACACAGTAAAAGAAAAGGAGAATTAAAGAAAGTCATAGGAGGAACTGAAGAAACTACTACTGGAGTGATACGATTAAGAGCAATGGAAAAGGCGGAAAGTTTAAAATACCCAATAATTGCAGTGAACGATGCTTATACCAAGTATCTTTTTGACAACAGGTATGGAACAGGGCAAAGTACTATTGATGGAATTCTAAGATCAACAAATACTCTAATTGCAGGGAAGAACTTTGTTGTTTGTGGATATGGGTGGTGCTCAAGGGGAATAGCTATGCGAGCATTAGGATTAGGGGCTAAGGTAATAATCACAGAAATTAACCCATTAAAAGCATTAGAGGCATCAATGAACGGTTTTCGGGTCATGCCATTAATTGAAGCTGCATCATTAGGAGACATTTTCGTAACAGCAACTGGAGATATTAGTGTTATAAGAAAAGAGCATATCGAAAAAATGAAGGATGGAACAATAATCGCTAACAGCGGTCATTTCAATGTAGAAATTAATTTAAAAGAATTAGAAAAAATTTCAAAAAATAAAAGAAGAATCAGGCAAAATTTGGATGAGTATGTTCTCAAGAACGGAAAAAAAATTTATCTTCTTGCAGAAGGAAGGCTGGTAAATTTATCTGCTGCAGAAGGGCATCCTTCTGAAGTTATGGATATGTCTTTTGCGAATCAGGCTTTATGTGTTGAATACATAGCAAAAGCAAAAAATTTTCCACCAAAAGTCTATTGTGTTCCTAAAGAAATTGATGAAAAGATTGCTGAATTAAAACTCGAATCGATGGGAATAAAAATTGACAAACTGACAGCTGAACAAAAAAAATATTTAGCAACCTGGGAAATGGGGACTGTTTAATCTAAACCCAAATATGTCAAAGTTTATGGTAAACTTTAAATGGATAAAAGTTGTACTTGGCTTATAAAGTGGTGAATCAATTTGAGTAAAGATCAAGCAATTGGTGGAGTTATCTTCTTAATATGTTTAATTATAGCTGTAGGATATACAATAACATTAGCGTGGCCTAATTTGTTCGTTGATTTTTTCGCATATCTTGGAATAACAATCACTTTTGATGTTCGATTTTGGTTGATTGCTATACCAGTATTTATTGCTTTCATTGCAGTTCTATTCATAGGTGCTTGGATTGGATGGACAATGGCAACTACACCGCCTCCAAAACCAATCGAAGAAATCACTAGTGAAATGGAAGAAGAAAAAACTTCAGAATAGAAAAATCAGCATAATAGCAAAAATAGAAAAGACATCTATTCTATAGTTTTTTTTATTTTATAGTTTTTATTTTTATAGAAAACAAGAGCAGAATGGAAAGCTTGAATTTCAAATAAAAAATTCCAGAGCAAAAAATTTTAGATAATTCTTGTGTTCCTATTCCATCTTTTCTGGGGAAGCAAGTTTCCTAAGATCAGACGCCCCTTCTGAATATCCTGAAGCAATAATAACATCTCCAGGAAGTATTTTTGTATAAGGTTTCGGTCTTAAACTTTTATTGTTTCTTCTTATTGCTAAAATCCACATACCTGTATCTTCGTGTACACGAGCTTCTTTTAGAGTCTTATCAACTAAAGGAGAATTATTAGTAACATACGCTTGAGTTACTGTTTCCTCAGCTTCACGTATAGCTATTTTTAAAACTGGATGAGGTTCAATTCCTCGTAGCACAACTTCGGCCATTTCAGCTGCAGCATCAGCAATCTTTTCAGTTGCTACGCCTAACCTTATCAATCCTAAAAAGCCAGATGCCTCCTCCTTTTTGAAATTACTAGTTAATGCAAGAAGTTCAAATTCGGTATGTAATTCATCCATATGTTCTTCTAAGTGTTGGACTTCTTCTGCTAGTTCTGCACTATTTAGCATTAATGAAGAGTAAGCCAAATCTATCATCAATTCAGAAGTATTTTTTAATTCAACGAATCTTTGAACAATTTCTTCAAACACTTCTTGATTTTTTTTCATCAGATTTAGTACTCCATTTTTTTATTTTTGCTTCGGCTAAATTCTTAAATTCTTTTATTCCTAAAGGAGCACCCCTTGTTATTAGAGTGTCACCGAGAAAAATTTTTTCTGTTTCATTTGGATCCAAAATCCAATCTTTATTTCTTCGAATAGCAATTATATCAACCCCTATTCTTGCAGCCAGATCAAGTTCAACAATTTCTTTTCCGATAATTATTGAGTCTTTTTTAACTGTTGCTTTCATTAGACGCTCCTCAACTTTTTCAAAGATTTCGCCAATTATTGGATGGATTCCAATTTTGCGAGTTACTATTGCAGCAATATCAGCTGCAGCGTCAGAGATTTTATCAGCTGCAGATGCCACAGTTGAAACACCTATCAAAGTCTCGGCGTCTTTAGCGTCTCTAGCAGCAATCATTATTTCAATATCTAAGAGATAAGTCATATAGTCTATGTGAGATTCCAATTCAAGAACGTCTTCAGCCAATTCTTTATCATTAAACAAGGCTGCAGAATATGCAAGATCTATCATTAATTCAGAAAGATTTTTCAATTCCAATAGAAGTTCGCTAACAGGTATAGGTTTATATTCTATTTTTTCAAGTTGACGCATACCTTAAAATGAGCTCCGATTGTAAGTATTGATTATGCAGGTATTTTAACATGTCTTTAATTCTATCCTAATATAATCAGAGATGCCAATAGAGCAATTGATGTAATCACATCTGCAAAGGAACTTTCGACCGGAATAACAAAATTATCTGGATCCAGACCTCTTTTAAAAGCCAAAATAGAAATAGCATAAGTCAAAAAAACTATTACCGAAACAGCAAAAACATTTGTTAAAAAGAGAATAGAAAGAAGATCAAAAAGAGAAGATATAGAAAATGTACCAGTAAGTAGCAATGACAAAAAAGCCAAGATAACAAACATTAATAGTGATGCCCCCCAAGCGCTGAAAATATTTTTTAAATGCTTTTTGATTGATGAAAAAGAAGGAGAAAGCAAACCTAAAGCAAGTTTGGTTGTTGATGTAGAACCAACAACAGATCCAACATTCCCAATCATCCCAATTAAAGCAGGATAAACCATAACAATTTCAGGTCTTCTTTCTATGAAATTACGTATGCCAATTAGAGCTGTACCAGCTATATTCACTAAAAAAGCAACCAAAAAAATCGTAAATAATGATTCTCGAATAGTTTTAATAAAAACTGGTTCATGAAGATTCTTAAAGACTAAAGAAATACCAAAAATAACAACGAATCCGCCGATTATAATTAGGACCGCTTGTCCAAAAGCACCATAGAAATATAATGTTAAGCATAAAAGATAACAGGCTGTAATGAAAACATCAGAGATCGTGGATAATATTGGATAGACTACTATATCAGGATCAGATCCTCTTTTGAATGATAAAAAAGCGATATTAATCGTTATAAAAGATAAAAGCAATCCCATTGACATTGTTGCAAGAATCACCAGTACTATTCCTGAAAAATCATTAAGAGTTAATCCCCAAAATAATTTACCAAAAAAAAGTGAGAATACAATAATAACCGCACTAGTTGCTAGAGTTAAAAATACAAGAGACTCAAGTAAAGTATAGAAAAGTTTAGTATTCCTAAAAAAACTTGGTTTTACAGTACCCAAATGTAAGGCAGTACTTAAACGACCGCTAAGAAGACCGCTAGTGATCCCCTTAGCACTAATAAGAACTGGGTATAGAGCAATTGTCCAAGAAGCAAGCTCGAAAACACCTAAATAAGAAGCAATCAGGAATCCTGCAAATAGTCCACCCAATCCAAAAAAATAAGCAAGGGAAGTTTCCTTAAACAAACTTGCAAAATTTTTTGAACTTAATTCAGAAGACAAAACAAGGATCTCCTTTGGATTTTTTCAAATAATAGGCCAAAAATAGTAATTTGCCTAAAAAATAAAAAAGAGGGTTTTTTTTAAATGAGGCTAGCGCTAAAAAACCTGGAGAAAGAGGATAAGTTATAGGGTAAACTATGATCAACTGGTTCCCCTTCTAGACACGTCTTATTTTTGGCCATCCACAAGTACCTCATCTATTTCATTGACACTCGTGGGCTGCCATGCACCACTTCATTTTGCACTCCTGAATAGTTATTCTGAAGTTGTTTAATTCGCTTAAATATATTTCTAAGATAAAAAAGGTGAAAGAAAATAGAGATTTTAAGTGTTATTTATTTTTTGTTTTAGGAGGAATGTAGGAACACCAAGGATCTTCGGTTAAATAATCTCCTTTAAGTTCTTTTGGTTCATGTAAATCACCACAATAATCGATAAAATCGCTTGAAAGGCCATAAGCTCTTGCTCTGCAACCTCCACAAATTGCTTTATATTCGCAATAACCACATTTGCCTTTAAGAGTTTCAAAATTTCTTAAAGAGTTAAAGAATTCAGAATTAAACCAAATATCTTTAAATTTTTTTTCTTTGACATTGCCTAACTTGATAGGCAAATAAGGGCAAGGTGTTATTTCTCCATTGGGATAAACCCTACAATAGTATAAACCTGCAAGACAACCTCGAATCCATTGTCTCATATCCAAACCGGCAGTGGAAGCAATACGCATAAATTGAGGAGCACAAGAAGGTCTTACATTTAACCTATGATTTTTCGTTTTAGCAAAAGTTGTTTTAATCATTGCTTCATATTTTGCAGGAGTTATATCTTCTATTTTTACTCCTCTTCCAGTCGGCACTAAGAAAAAGAGATGAAAATTCTCCACGCCAATATCTTCAGTGAGATACATTATTTCATCTATTTCTCTGTAATTATTTTGAGTAACAGTGGTATTTACCTGCACTAGAATATTATTTTCTCGTAAATACTTAATAGCATTGATTGCTTTTTCCCAAGAACCAACAACTCCACGGAATAGATCATGACGCTCACTTTTATAAGAATCCAAGCTTATTGAAACGGTTGAAATTCCTACTCTTCTCAGATCTTTTGCAATTGTTTTGTCAATTAAGCTACCATTACTACCTAAACCCATTTTCAAACCTTTTGAAACCCCATATTCAATTAGTTCAAAAACATCATTGCGTAATAGTGGCTCTCCACCACTAAGAATTAGAAGAGGTTTACTTACTTCACATATCTGATCGATGAGATTTTTTGCTTCAAAGGTATTCAACTCATCTGTTAATTCTTGATTTGTTGCATTTATATAGCAATGGGAACATTTTAGATTGCATTTTCTAGTAATATTCCAAGACATGACAAGAGGGATAAATTTTTTATTAGGTATAGCTTTTGGTGAATATGCCAATTTTAAATAATAAGCACATTTTCCATGTGTTGACATCATTCTAGGATGCCAAAGAGTAAAAGGAAAAGGAAGAACAGTTTCAAGCATTGAATTAGCATGAGAATAGCAAAAATATTTGCAAAAAAGATCAGATATTGAATCATTTAAACCAAGCTGATGAGAGATATATTTATGACTACCATAAATAGGACAATTGAAAAATTCCATACAACCATCAAGTTGATCAACATTCATTGTATATTTAATATAATGATCACTTAACATGATTGTTCTAAGTTTTTCTCTACGTAAACCAACTTTTAGAGTCACATCTAAAGCTATACTAACCGTTTCTTTTCCAAATTGTTTTTGAACTTTTTTCATAGTTCTTTCTAGTTGAGAAAAACCATTTTTTTGCGCAATTTCTGTTGATAAAATTAATCCTTTTATAGTTTCATATTCTTGACGCAATCTCATTAAAATTATTCGATAAACCCATTCTTCAAATAATATTTCAAGTTTGACTAAACATTTCTTATCTTTATTATTAAAAAGAGATTCAATTTTGCTTGCTTTATTTAATAAAGTATTAAAAAGAGTTATTTTTTCAAAAGAGCCAAGAGAATCGTCAAAAACAGGAACTAATTTAGTAAAATCTAAGGATATTAAATTGCGAGCTAAGCTGATTACATCAGATAGAAAATCTTTATAAAAATTTTCTATGATAGGAATATAATCAAAAAAAGATAAACCGAATTCCTTCGATAGAAGAGTAGTTTCCATTTCCATTTTTGAAACCATAGCCATATGATACAAAAGTGAGCCAACTAAACCAGGGTCAGGTTTTTTTGGTTTTGAAGAACCATATAGGATTTCATAAAAACCACAAAGACCTTTGTTAAAATTATTCTCATTGACTAGAGACTTAATGTTATTCAGTTTTTTCCGCTTTTCTTTTAGTAGGATAAACCATTTGTGGCAATGCTTCTGATCAAAATGTGTTAATTCTAGTCACCAATATTCAATAAAAGCTAAATTGATAAGTAAAAAAGGTAGCGGTTTCAAATGAATTAAAAAAGAGAAGGTTCTTAGTAACAAAAAACAATAATAAAGATCAAATAAGTAAATCCAGAGAATAATTGCTCAATATTAATTAGTGGAAAGAAAAAAGATGATTAGCGATTTGATTTACGCATTAATAGGTTTTGGAATTATGTTTGCAGTACTAATTGGAATTGGGATCAATGAACCACGAGGAACGAGTATTAAAACATGGTGTTACGGCTATTTAGCAATAGCAATTGTTTTTGATCTTTTAGTTATCTTTGCTTTAATTTCAGGTTATTCACAATTAACAGGATTTTTATTAGGCTCATCAGCAGGAGCGGCAACAGGATTAGGTATTCATGTAGCCCACCATATATCTGAAGAAAATCATGATGAAAAAATAGAGAATAGTAAAAAGAAAAAAACAATTTTTGGATTATAGAAATATTAAAAGCGCCGGGGAAGGGATTCGAACCCGTGCGAGCCATAGGCCCACTGGCTATCTAGTCTATGAACAAAGTTTTTAATCTATTTTTGGGATTTCGAGGCCAGCGCGATAACCACTCCGCCACCCCGGCTTAATTATATAGCTTGTATGATTATCTAAAATAGTTTTTATTAAGATTATTAATAAAATAGGAAATAATCATGTCTGCTAAATCTATAGCATTTTAATTTGATTTCATAAACGAAGTTGTTGCAGACATAAGTGTAACAATGGAAATCGGACTGATTTCAAAGATGCTCGTTTAGGATTTTCTTAATTAGCAAAAAGGAGATTTAATTCTGAAGATACGTTTCGTATTTTTTCGGCTAGACAAATATCTCTTCTCAGAAGGGTTTAGCATCTTTATGTGTATTAAAAAATATTGAATTAAAGCGATAAGTAAGCTAGCTTGAAAAGCAAAGATAAAAATTAATAGAGCATGAAGATATTAGAATCAAGGATTTGAGGATTTCAGGGATTTAATGAATAATACAGAGAGTCTACAAAAAGCAATATGCAAATCTATTGAATCTGGATATCAACTTAATAGGGAAGCTTTTGAATTTTTGAGCAAGAATACTCTAAAAGAGGATCCTATAACAATTATTAATAAAGTTCTTGAAAAAATAAGCTATTTGGATAAAAAACCGATATTTATTGATAAAAATATTTTAGAGCAAATAATTGATCAATCAGAAAATAATTGTAAAGATAAAAAGGTCATTATTAAATCAAATGTAGATAATAATAAATTTGAAACGTTAGAACCTGAAGTTTTAGAAAGTATTAACGAAAAATTCAATCCTCCAGCAAAAAATATTAAATCGGAAATAAGAATTTTAGAAAATCCATCTAAAAGCCTAAGTTCCAATGGTACAATCGAAGATTATATTCAGTATTTTCAAGACAGATTTAGGCGTATTGAAAAGCTATTAAGACAAAGAATTGATGTAAAATCGGCTACTACAATAAAGGAAGCATTAAAGAGGCCATTAAAATCAAAAATTAAAATAATTGGAATGATTAATGAAAAAAGAGAAATAAAACAACAAATATTTTTAACAATTGAAGATTTGGAAACAAATGCTACTGTTCTAATACCTCGCAAAGCACCAAACAGAATTCATAGAATGGCTAAACTATTGCTTTCGGACCAAATTATTTGTATTGAGTGTAAAAAAACAAGAAATAATTTGTTTTTAGCTGAAGAAATAATTCTTCCAGAAATTGGTTCCAAACCACAAAGAGTCGCTTCGGAACCTGTCTATGCTGTTCTTACATCCGATATACATGTCGGAAGCAACAAATTTACTGAAGAAGCATTTCAAAGGTTTGTTTTATGGTTAAACGGAAAATATGGAAATCAAAAAGCTAGAAAAATCGCTGGACAGGTCAAATACCTTCTAATTGCAGGAGATTTGATTGATGGAGTAGGTATTTATCCCCAGCAAGAACAAGAATTAATAATTAAAGATTTCAAAAAACAGTATGAATATGCTTCAGAATTAATTAAAAAAATACCTGAATATATTGAAATTATAATAATACCTGGAAACCATGATGCTACTAGAAAAGCCTTGCCTCAACCTGAAATAAATTTGGAATTATTAAAATCAATTCAAAAATCACAAAGAATTCACTCGCTTGGAAATCCAAGTTTAGTTAGTCTTCACGGAGTTGAAATATTAATGTTTCATGGAAGAAGCTTAGATGATCTAGTTGCTACAATTCCAGGATTAAGACATGATCAACCAGAAAAGATGATGCAATTGCTATTGCAAAGTAGACACTTAGCTCCTTCTTATGGAGGCAAAACAATGTTGTCACCAGAAAAAAAAGATTTTCTTGTTATAAGTCATCCGCCAGATATTTTCCATGCAGGTCACACTCACGTTATGGGATTTTGTAAGTATAAGGGAGTTCTGATTGTTAATTCTGGAGGGTGGCAAGAACAAACAGAATATATGGAAAAATTAGGCTTAGTTCCAACACCTGGAAAAGTACCTGTAATTAATCTACAAACATTGGAAATTACAACCCTTTCATTTATTTGAATAAAGGTTATTTTTTATCTTTTGAAGTTGATTTAGGTTTATAATCCAATAGTTGTCCCAATCTATTATCGATAATAAAAACATCTTTAATAATAGACCTCGAGACGTCTGATCTAATTTTTTTGGTGCGTCCATATCTACCCATGCTAACTACTTTAGCGTTTAAGAGACCCATAGCATCAAGTTCGCTAATAAGTGTGCCAAATCTACGTTGAGTTAAAAGACAAACTCCTAATTCATTACAAAGCTCATTATATAGATCATAAATTTCTCCTGTTGTTGCATTACTCTTTTTTAGTAGATAAACACTTAGAAGAACTAATTTTGAATGTAAAGTTAAATTTTTTAATGCATCGATTATTCTATTTTGTTCTATACGCTTTTCAGCTTCTCGCACGTGGTCATCAATAATTATTTTATCTCCATTACGCTCAGCAACTTCACCTGCTACCCGTAATAAATCTAATGCCCGACGAGCATCTCCATGCTCTGCAGCAGCTAAAGCAGAAGCAATACTTATAGCAGAATCAGAAATACTT
Source organism: miscellaneous Crenarchaeota group-6 archaeon AD8-1 (assembly GCA_001273385.1). GTDB lineage: Archaea > Thermoproteota > Bathyarchaeia > Bathyarchaeales > Bathycorpusculaceae > AD8-1. Next base: position 108,832 of record LFWW01000002.1, read on the forward strand.
CCTTCATTAAAGGATAATTTTGATCGTTCAAAAAGAATATTTCGCAATTCATTTGCATTATAAGGTCTAAAAACAATTTCTTCTTCGCTTAAAGAGCTAAAAACTCGTGGATCAAGAAAGTCTTTCAATCTAAGATCATTAGAAATTCCAATTATTGATAATTTACTTTTCGAAAGAGTCTCATTTATCCTAGTCAATTCATATAATATACCATCACCTCGATTTTTTATTAATGAGTCTATTTCATCCAATACTATAATAAAGAGGGTTTTTGATGAGTCTAATCCAAGCCTAAATCTATCATATACCTCACCAACGGATAGTCCTGTAAAAGGAACTAGAACGCCAATATTTTGACTAAGACTTGCGAAAACTCTATATTCAGAATTTGTTATCCTGCAATTTAAGTAACAGAATTTAACTGACGCACCATATTCTTTTGCTTTTGATTCCAAATGACTAAGAACATACTTAGCAACTGCTGTTTTTCCAGTTCCAGTTTTTCCATAAATAAAAATATTTGAACATCGTGCATTTTTTAAAACTGGAGCAACAGTTGCCCCAAGAAGTTTTATTTGATCTTCTCTATGAGGCAAAGTATTAGGCAGATAATCATGTCTTAAAACTTCTCTATCTTTAAAAAGTTGTTTTGTTCTTACAAAATTATCAAAAACATCATCGAGTAAGTTTTGTTTCATTTGTATCACTATTCTCACATAGGTAACACCGATATTTCTATTGGAGTAAATAAAGAATACAGTACAAAAAAATTGTCTATAACCATAATTATTCAGAAAAAAAGGAAAAAAAATGGTAATTAAAAAAATATTGAAAAAATACACTCACACACCAGAATTTCTTATGGAAATATACTATAATGTTTGTGAACCCCTAATTTACTAGTATTGGAAATATACTCTGAAAGGTATGTAACTAAATTTATTTTATAATAATTATTGTAAAAGTTTTTAGATTAAAAATTTAGTTTTTTTCCTTTGATCTTTTTTTTCTATTATTGGGGTATTTTTCGATAGGAAATCAAGGGGTGTCTGTGAAGATCGATGATTTTGATTGTATATTTCATATAATTTTTATAATATTTTTTTATAAAATTTTGGTTTTGTAGTAAACATTTATAATTTGCTAAAAAAAATTTTTTATTTTGTTTTTGGCTTCACATTTATGTGAAGTAACCTCTGTTTTAAATGTGAAAAACATGTAAATTTGATTATTTTATAAAAATTAGAGCTATTTTTAATCATTTTTTTGTGAATGACCCACCCCTTTATTTCTATTGGAAAATTAAGCTGAAATTTTGAAATTCTATAAATTTTTTAAAATCAAAATTGCGAATATTGTGATTTTATAATAATTATAATTTAAAATCATTTTTTAATTTTAAGCTATATTTGAATATTAAATTATTTTTATATTGACCATAACAGTTATAGGTTGTGAAAGGTTAAGATTGTGAACGTAAAACCAGGTGTATATATTAATGCCAGCTCGTAAAATGCGAGTTGAGTTGTTTGATAACGAAGGTAATAAATATACGATAGCCTTTGAAGGTCAAATTACTCGAGATAAAGCTATCAGATTACTAGATCTTGTTGAATTATTAGGTGGTATGCCTGGTGAAACTTCAACTAATCAACCTATTAACTCAATAGATCAAAATAATTTTTCAAGATTTGAAAAAGTTAAAATAATTATTCAGCAAAGATTTCCGTTAATTTGGTTTTCTTCCAAGGAGATACAATCAACTTATGAGCAAGAGTTGAAAGAACCTATCAGTCTAAGTACAGTTTCGACTTATTTAGCCAGAATGACAAAAAGAGGAATTCTTTTAAGATCAGGAAATTCAAACAATTTAAAATATAAAATTGCACTTTTAAAGACTCAACCCATAATTGAATCTGGAATCAAATATCAATGATAAAAATTTCGATAAATTAAACACTAAACTATTTTTTACTATTAAGTATGTTTTCCATTTCTTCTTTTATTTTATATTTAAAAGGAATTTTGCCTGTTTCTCTTTCCAAATAGCCATTATCATATAATTTTTTCATTAATCTTGCAGTATGCTCTCTACTTAGATTGATTCTGTTTTTTATTTCAGGAGCTGTTTTTCCTCCCTCACTTGAAAGCAATTCTAAAACTCTTATTTCAGTTTCAGTTACTGCAGACAATGCTCTTTCTCGTCTAATTGGAATTACTGTTTCACTTTTTATTTCTGGAATCTCTGTTAATTTAGTTAATTTTTCTTCCATTTTATCTATTCTGTTTATTAATGAACTGTTTGCTTCATCTAATTTTTGTATTTTACTTTCAATTAAAGAAGCCTTGGATTCAAAATTAAAAGAGCTTTGATCAACATTGTTGAGTTTTATTTTTAGTGGATTTATTATTTTTTCTAAATTTTCAACTCTTTTAATGCTATTTTCAATTTTAGATATACTTCCATCAACTTTATATGCTACTAATTCTGTTCGTTTGGATTCTCTTTTTAATTCCCTATTGAAACTTAAGACGATGTTTTCTATTATATTCTTGGACTTATCGTATTCATTTCTTGCTTTTCGAATTTGCTTATAATATTTGATTGATGAAGTAACAATTATTGCTAATCCAGCGAATGTTAGGATTAGGGCTATTTCAATCAAATTTGTTCCTTCTGTGATGTTTGTGTGATAAAAGTTGTTGCATCACACATCACAGTTCGTTCTATGAGATATAAATTTTATGGTAATTATGAACATTTCAAAATTATGATATCACAGATCACAGAAACAATTCTTTATTGAATTTATTTTATGTGATTTTTGTTCTTGATTATTTTAGCTTTAAATTGTAAAAATAAGCTTTTTTATAGCTTTATTTATAACTATCGTTTAATTAACTTTATTATCATAAATGTGATATGTGATGTCACAATATTTTATTTATAGGAGAAGAAAGGCGATTTAGGCTTATTTCAAGCTCTTCTCTTATAATTTCGATTATTTTTAGATTATCTTCAGACAATTTATTTGAAGAAGATTGAGAATAAGCTTCAATATAGTCTTGAAGTTTGCTGGCAATTTCAAGGTATGGGCTAAGACTAGCGGTTTCAAATATTCCTAAATAACTTAATAATAAAATCGTATATACTGATTTTATTACATTTTCTTTAGACTGTTTTAGAGTCCTATTAAAAGACCCGCGGCTTATTTTGGACTTTATTAATCTAAAATCGGCTTTTTCATCGTATTTTACTATTTTGCCAGTCAAATTGTCAGCTAAAACGTCAATTAGGAGAGTTTCAAGCTGTATTTTAGTCAATTGACAATTTTTAAATAGTATTTTAACAATAGGATCGTTTAAAGCATTTTTTAAATAGGTTTGAACCTTGTCTTTTGTATTTAAACTTAAATCCTCCTGATTAGGTAGAATGAATACGGTTTTGTATACTAATCACATTTCTAACACTATTAAAATACTTTTATTAGATAATTTTCAAAAACTTATTACAAAATACGTCATAATATTCTATTAAAAGTAAAAATAACTATAAATCAAGCTCTAAATAGGAAAAAAACTAATAAAATTAAATAAAAATGAAATATACGCATTTATTTTAAATTTTTATTTCATTTTATTACTTTATTTTTTTTATTTTTAATTTTTATTTAAATATTTTCGAAATGTCAATTTAAATAATCTTATTATTGAATATTGAATACTCTTCTGAAAATTCAGGAATAAGCTTTCAGATCTTTTACTCCTTTTTATTTTGCTATTTGATAATGATTATCTTTTGTGATTATAAAAAATCACGCGTGATTTAAAAAAAGCATGATATCACAGCTTATGTGATCTAACTGTGATTTGATTTTTTGCATTTTAAATCACAAATCAAACATTGATTGTAATTGGTCCTTTTCTTTTATGTTCAGACCAAAACCATTTATCTCTAATTTTTTTAACGTCATCTAATTCTAATTTTAAATCTTTAGAGATTTTATTAATTGACATTTTATGTTCTAAACCATATAAAATAAGATCAATTAATTCATAATTTAAACCAAGTTCGGATTCTGCAGATTGATTAATCCATAGATTTGGAGAAGGAGGTTTAAAGGCAATTTTTTCAGGAATTCCTAAATATAATGCTAATTTTTGAACTTGAGTTTTATATAAGCTCATTATCGGTGCAATGTCAGCTGCTCCATCTCCCCATTTTGTAAAATAACCTATCATAGTCTCTGATTTGTCAGAAGTTCCACATACTAATTTGTTTAACTTATTTGCATAATAATAAAGAAAAATCATTCTAGTCCTAGCTTTTATGTTACCTTTTAACCTTTTATTTAAATTATTAACAAGCAGATTATTATAGAAATTTTGCAGTATTTTTGAGAGATCGTGTGTTTTCAATATTATATTAAATTTATCTGCAATTATTTTAGCATCTTTATTTTGCTTAAGACTATATGTTTCTTCTTCAGGGAGACATAATCCAATTACTTTATTGCTTCCTATAGCACTACACGCTAATGCTGCTACAACACTACTATCAACCCCTCCCGAAATTCCTAGAACAATACCATCAAAACCAAATTTTTCGATATATCCCTTAATAAAAAATCTAATTTTTTTCTCTACTTCAGGACACTTAATCTCTAATAGTGTAGAATTTAATTTCATATTTTAACCAATATCCTCTAAAATTATTTTGGTCGGTAAGTATTTAAGAGAAATATCAAGTATAAAAAACTGCCAATCTGAACTCTTGGATGGATATAAAGTGGGACGAAAAAGAAAGAGGGTTGTTCATATTCCAAAAAAGCGTTTACCAAAATTTTTTTCCTGTCCTAAATGTGGTAAAGAAACAGTAGAAGTAAAAATTTCAAGAGATCAAGCGAATGCTACAGTAGGTTGTAGTAGTTGTGGATTAACTGAACTCTTTCCAATTAAAATAGCTCAAACTGAAGTTGACATTTATTGTATGTTAACTGATAAGGTTTTTTCTTCTTCTAAAAAAATAGGAGAAGATAAGAAAGAAGATATTTAATAAGAGGTTTTGTTGTGCTTGGAACAGTAGAGAAATATTTACTTGAAAAAATCAGAAACGAGAAATCTATTCATATTACCCTTGTGGATCCAGAAAAAATATCTTCCAAACAGGCATCTATTGTAGCTCAGAATTCTAGTCAGAGTGGAACTGCTGCTATTATGATAGGAGGTTCAACTTTCGTTTCACAAAATCATCTCAATTCAGTAGTAAGGTCTATTAAAGAGACGGTAGAAATTCCTGTAATTCTTTTTCCAAATAATATAACGGGAATAAATCAAAATGCAGATGCTATTTGGTTTATGTCTCTCCTCAATTCAGTTGATCCATATTTTTTAATGGGAGCTCAAATTTTAGGTGCTCCTTTAATTAAAAAACTGGATTTAGAACCCATTTCACTAGGTTACATAATTGTTGGTGAAGGTGGAACTGCTGGTATTATTGGTAAAGCTCTTCCTATCCCTTATTCTAAACCTGAACTTGCTGTAGCTCATGCTTTAGCTGGTCAATATTTAGGTATGCATTTTATTTATCTTGAAGGAGGGTCTGGTACTAAAACGCCTGTCCCCTCTAAAATTATTCGAGCAGTTAAAAATGTTCTAACGGTTCCTCTAATCGTGGGAGGGGGAATAAAAAATAAAGACCAGGCAATCGCTGCTGTTTCAGCAGGAGCTGATATTATAGTTACTGGAAACATTATCGAGAGAAATGATGCTACTCAGAAGATGTCAGAAATTATTAATGAAATTCGTGGAAAATAATTTTTACAATGATTTTGAATTAAATACGCTTAACTGTCTTTGATTATAAGAGATTTTTTCAATTTTTTTTACAGCAAATAAAAATAAACAGCTTAACAAAACATTTGAAGGGAGTCCTTTTATATGGGCAATAGTATGAGTAACTATTACAAAAATTATATTCAAACACTAGAATCTGATATTAAAAAATTATATGATATTGCTATTATTGCCCGATCTAAAGGATTAGATCCTTCTTTAACCCCTGAATGTGTTATAGCAAAAGATATAGCGGATTTGGTTGAGGGTCTTATTGGTCCAAAAGGTGTTGCTAAAAGCATACGAAAATTAAATGCGATCTTTCAAAGAGAAGAAATTGCTTTTAAAATAGCTGAAGAAATAATTGAAGGTAAATTTGGAAAATTAAACCCTGAATCTTCCGCAGAGCAAGCTATTCGCACAGCTCTTGCAATTTTTACCGAAGGTCTAACTGCAGCTCCTATACAAGGAATATCACAAGTAAAAATAAAAATAAATTCAGATCAGAGTGAATATTTAGCAATCTATTTTGCTGGACCTATTAGATCGGCAGGCGGAACTGATCAAGCTTTAACTCTTGTAGTTGGAGATTTTGTTAGACGGCTATTAGGTCTTGATAAATATAAACCAACAACTGATGAAATTAATCGATTTGTAGAAGAATTAAGATTATACGAGAGAGCAGTAGGGCGATTCCAATATCATATACCTGATGAAGAGCTAAAACGAGCTCTTATTCTATTACCCGTTGAGGTTACCGGTACAGAATCAGATAAGGTCGAAGTATCTTCATATAGAAATTTACCAAGAATTGAAACTAATAATGTAAGAGGGGGTGCTCTTAGAGTTGTAAATGATGGCATAGTAGGTAGAGCTCCTAAAGTATTAGCAATAATAGAAAAACTTGGGTTTCAAGGTTGGGATTGGCTCAAGTCTTTTCAAATAAAATCAACAAAGAAATCTGCTGGATTCATGGATGATGTTATCGCAGGGAGGCCGATCTTTTCTTTTCCGTCTAGAATTGGTGGATTTAGACTTAGATATGGTAGATCTAGAAATACTGGATTGGCTGCAGTAGGTATACACCCCTCAACAATGCTTGTTCTTGATAATTTTTTGGCTGGAGGAACTCAATTGCGTTTACAACTTCCTGGAAAGGGAGGTGTAACTATGCCTGTAGACTATTTAGAACCTCCAATTGTATTACTAAAAGACGGATCAGTAGTTCAAGTATTTGCTAAGGAATATATTAGGATAAAAGACAAAATTAAAAAAATTCTTTTTTTAGGAGATATTTTAATCAGCTATGGTGATTTTCTTTATACCCGAAAAAACCTTTCCCCTTCTGGATATGTTGAAGAATGGTGGGTTAAAGATCTCAATTTAGCTATTGCTAAAAAACATAACGGAAGTATCAATAAGGCTAGTGCAAAAATTAATTTTGATCCAAAGAGACTAGCTGATCTCCTTAATTATCCTTTTGAATATAAACCGACTTTTGAAGAAGCTAAATCTTTATCGGTTTATTTTAAAATTCCATTACATCCATCTTTTATTTTTTATTGGTCAAATCTGACAAACATTGACGAAGTTCTATTACTCAGAGATTGGCTATTTGCCTCTAAAGTTTGCAATATAACAAATAAAAAAAGTCTTATCGAAGGTTATTTCAACAAAAGAGTAAGTGACCTTCTCCAAAAAATATTTTTACCTTTCACTATTTATCAAGATAAAATCCTAATTAAGGGAGAAACCGCTAAATCTTTTTGCCTAAATTTAGGCTATGCTTCAAGAAAAAAGGATTGTATTACCTCTACTTCTGTACTTAAATATCTTAACTCAATAACACAAATCAGAATAATGAATAAAGCACCAACTTATGTTGGTGCACGAATGGGGAGACCTGAAAAAGCGAAAAGACGAGAGATGCATCCTCTTGTGCATGTTCTATTTCCAGTTGGTTTAGCCGGTGGACCCAGAAGAGATTTAATCAAAGCATCAGAGCAAAGATCTGTTTTCATTAATCTTGGTACTCGTAAGTGCCCTGTGTGCAAAACATTTACACTCAAAATCATATGTAACAAATGTGGCACTAAAACTCTTAGTGAAACCATTTGTCCCCGTTGTGGAGCAAATTTAAAATCATTTAATTGTCCAACATGTAAAATTAAAGGAGTATCATATCAACGACAAGCGGTTAATTTCAACTCACTGATTAAAACTGCATGCCAAAAGATTGGTACCAAGACTCCAAAAATCCTTAAAGGAGTTAAAGGACTAACAAATGAAGACAAGATGCCTGAAGCTCTAGAAAAAGGCATTTTACGTGCAAAATATAATTTATCTGTTTATAAGGATGGAACCATCAGGTTTGATGCTACAAACGCTCCTTTAACTCATTTCAAACCCTCAGAAATTGGAATTGATATTGATACCCTAAAAAGCCTTGGATATTCTTTTGATATAAATGGCGATTCTTTATTTAGTTCCAATCAAATAATTGAATTAAAAATCCAGGATATTGTTATTCCTAAAATTGCAGCTAAGTATTTTCTTCAGGTAGCAAATTTTATAGATGAATTACTAGCCAATGTTTATGATCTCAGAACTTTTTATAATGTAAAAAGAATTGAAGATTTAATCGGGCATTCTATTATGGGTTTAGCTCCCCATACTTGTGTTAGCGTTTTAGGTAGAATAATTGGTTTTACTGAATTAAATGTATGTTATGCTCACCCAATTTGGCATTCTGCTAAGAGACGAGATTGTGATGGAGATGAAGATGCAATTTTATTGGCTTTAGATATTTTGTTAAACTTCTCTCGTTTTTATCTTCCTAATCAAATAGGTGGAATAATGGATGCCCCTTTATTACTTACTCCTTTCATTAACACTCAAGAGGTTCAAAGGCAAGCACACGATCTTGATGTAGATAAAAACTACTCCGTTGAATTTTTTAATAAGACGTATGATCAATTAGATTCTAAAGTATTGAGCCCAATTATAGATCTTATCGGTCACAGGCTTGGAACTGAAGCACAATTTCAAGGTTTCAATTACACAATGCCTGTGTCCAACATAAATCTGGGAAATTCATTTAGTTCCTATAAACAATTTTCTTCAATGTTAGAAAAGTTGAATAAGCAATTGGATCTAGGGGAAAAAATTGATGCAGTTGATGTCAAATACGTTGCTCTAAAGGTTTTAACAACTCATTTTATAAGGGACATTTCGGGCAACCTTCGTGCTTTTTCAACTCAAGCTTTTAGATGTAAATCTTGCAACAAACGTTTTCGTAGGTTACCATTACATGGAAAATGTTCTTTCTGTAAGGGTCCTTTGACCCTTACTGTGTATCGTGGAGGAATAGAAAAATATTTAGATGCAGCTCAGCAGTTAATCGATACTTATGCTCTACCAGATTATTATTCCCAGAGAATCGCTTTGATAAAAGAAGAAATTGCTACTTTATTTGACAATAATAAGCCAAAACAATTAAGTTTATTGAAATTCACATAGAAAGCTTTTCTATTTTAAAGTACTTTCTATATTTGGTGATTATTAATAAAAGAAGTTTTTCACCCAAAAGCCTATTTGAGAAAAGTTAGAAACGTAAAAACAGGTCTTAAAGCTAGGACTAAAATCCTTTTTGCTTTGGAAAAAGAATCATACAATGCACTTTTTTTAAGCAATATTTCTTCTTTATCTTATTCTGTTGTATTATATCATCTCAATCTTTTAAAAAAGGAAAATATTGTGAAGAGGGGAAGAAAAAGACCCTACTACTGGTTGCTTACTGGAATAGGACAAAAGAAGCTTATTCCTTAAGATGATATTTATTGAAATTTATGATCAATCATACTATATTGCTACTTTCTGCTTTTAGTATGTTTTTCAACTAATTTTTTAATATACTTCTATGACAAAAGTTTAATATTTGACCCAATCGTTTTTGAATGGGGTATTAATATGAGCAGAAAGCGAAAAGATACTAGCCCAATGCCGGCTGCTAGTGCAGGTCTTCTAAGATTCTTTGAAGAAGAAACTGAAGGTATAAAAATTAGGCCTGAATTTTTGGTCATACTCGCAATAATTGTAATAGTCAGTTCCGTTCTTGCAAATGTATTTTTTGCAGTTTAGGTTGATTATTGATTTTTATCTTGTAAAATTTCGATTCTCTGAATTGAGTCTAAATGTAAAAATATGTCTCCTCTCTCTTCTCTGCTTGCTACCTGTGGAATAGGCTGAGCTATGGTTGCTCTTAATATTATTGCTTCAACTTCTGATATCCATATTCCAGAAGGTTTTTGAGTTACAGCAGATAAAATTCCTTCAAAACCATATGCTGGATCTATAATTACCCTTACTTTTTTGCCTATGTTTCTTTCAAGCATGTAGTTTATTGAAGGTGGCATTTTTTTGTCTGACATAGACTTTGCAACATAGCCTTCGCGGAATCAATATGTTCTGTATTATTAAGATAAAACAATTACTCCTTAGAGGAATTATTAATTCATGGAGTTTTTTCATCATATATTCTTTCTATGTTTGATCAATTTGATATTTAAATATCAAATTTTCTATTTTTTCTATATTAATTATAACTTATTTTGTAATATCTTTTATTTTTTATTTTTTATTTTTAGTTAATTTTTATTAATTCCTTTTGACTCCTTTTAAACGATCCTTTAGGTGAAGAACGTGGTAGATACTCCCTCTCTAAATCATTCAATGAATAAGGCAATAAAACATTATTCATCCATGTTCTTCTTACCCTCATTAAAGAAATCTCTATTATTATTGATGCTTTTTTGTATAGGCTTTATTGGCTTTTGTTATTTTCTTCTATTTCTATCGTTTGAAGGATTAATATATAGTCTTTTTTTGGGCTTTTCTCTTTTTTCTTCTACTCTAATTTTAGATTATTTCATAAGCAATTATATTTTGAGAACAGATCCTATTTATATTCTAAGAAGGACATTGGCTGTTTCAATATTTTGTTGGTTAATCTGGTTTATTTTTCTTCTTTTAGGACTAATATTTAGTCTTATATTCGACCCTCTAATTTGGCTAAAAATAGCTTTGTTAGGTTTTGCTGCAGTATTAACATTTAGATTTGTAATTTTTCTTTCCACCTCATCATTAGGAACTATTCAACGCTTGGTTTCTTCTTTTATTCAGCCTTTAGCAAATATCCTCATTTTGATAGGATTTTGGGAGACGATGTTTACTTCTATATATTTTACATTTTTTCCTTTTTTGATTATTTTCTCGATTATTAGTTTTTTTTCTGCAGCTCTGTTCCTTTTTTTAATTGATCAAATTGGAAAAAAGAATTATGATGTACATGCTATCCCTCTTTTTCGAGCATTCATGCTAAATTGGGTAGCTGGATTAAATGCTCCATTTGAAAAATTTCTTGAAAAATTAGGAAAAAACGCTCTTATAGAAGTAATGATTATGAAATTTGATTCATTCAAAACAAAAGCAGCTATACTGGTGCCTTTTGTTCATCCTGGGCCTTTTAAGAATATAGGAAGCAGTCTATTACCTTCGCAACTAAAATATGAATTTGAAAAAAAATTCAATTGTGATGCTTGTGTTCCTTTAGGTATTCTCGGACATGAACTTGATTTGGCATCTCAAACTCAAAATAAAAAAATAATTGACTCTGTTATTGATGCTTCAAATTTTATTACTACTGAAAGTGTAGCCAGTCCTTTTGTTAAAATAAATATGGAAAATATTACTGCTTCGTGTCAAATTTTTGGAAAAACTGCACTTCTCTCTTTTACTTTAGCTCCTGAAACAACTGAAGATCTACCCCAAGAATTAGGTTTCTATGTTAGAAAAGAAGCCAAAAAACTTGGTATGAACTGTAGTATAATTATAAATGCACATAACAGTATAACTGATAAAAAAGAAATGGATCTTTCTCTTATAACACTAAAAGCTATTGCTTTAAAAAGTATAAAGAAAGCTCTATCATTACCTCATTATCCATTTGAAATAGGAATAAAAACTGTCTTTCCTTCTGAGTTCACTTTAAAGGACGGTCTTGGTCCTGGAGGAATAACCTCACTTGTAGTTAATGTTGCTGAACAAAAAACTGCTTATGTTGTTATTGATGGAAATAACATGGTTTCCGGCTTACGGGAAAAAATTATTTCATGTCTTAAATCCAAAGGATTTCACGAGGCTGAAATATTTACCACAGATACACATGCGGTAAGTGCTATTGTTTTGGGTAGTAGGGGTTATCATCCGGTTGGAGAAGCAATGGATAAAACCCTTCTAATAAAATATATTTTAGACATAAGCCGAGATGCAGCATTAACCTTGGAAGCTTGTAGATGTAAATGCGTTAAGATTCAAGTACCAGAAGTTCGAGTTATTGGTGAGGAAAGATTACACTCTTTATCAAATTTGGTTGATTTGGCTCTTAAAAAGGCTAAAAAACTGGTTATACCGATCTTTGGAATTGAAGGGCTAATTCTTGTCAGCTTTTTAGCTTTTTTTTTGTGAGTTTTATTTTTAGTTTTTATTAAATTTTCAATCTCATTTTTTTGGCTTTCTTTTTAATATATTTCCGCAAATTGAACATTTATTTAACTTATACTTTGAATTATATTTTTTGTAACATGCAGGACAATATCTACTCCATTTGAGAATGCGTTTAATTCCAATCGTTGTGACAGGAATAAAATCAATTTTCATTTGTTTAGCAACATTCTGTATAGAATAATCATCTGTCACAACTTTGGGATTGAATCCTGTTTTTTTTAATTCAAGAGCTAATGCCAAAAGTTCCAGATCAGCTTCTGATAGTAAATGCGAGTCTCCTAGCATTTTTGCTATGTCTGCTGTTTTGATTTTAAATTCTTTTAGTGGGGTTCTAACTATAATTTTTTTGCTTTCAATAGCTAATTCAAGACGCAGATTCAAAGTTGAATTAATTTTAATTTCTTCTTTAACTTTTGGGACAATGAAAACTCTTTCTTTCCAGGAAAAAGGATTATATCCTGATAAAAAAGCTGAGGTATCAACAACAAGCGTATGAATATTGCTTGATTTTTTATCTTCTTTTTTTACCCCATTCCCTTGAAAAGCAAACGACTCCTCATTCTTTGATAAAAATCATCTTCAAATCTAATGAAAGGAGTAATATTAGTAGAAAAAGAGACTGAAAAAATTGGAATTTCTGATTTTATTATCTGTCTATAATTTCCATCAATCAAAATAAAAATTTTTTTAGGTCTAATTACTTTTATTGAAACCTTGGTTTTTGCTGAAAAAACTAATGAATGAAATAATGTTAAAGAACAAATAGGGGTTAGAACAAAAGCGTCAATTTCTTTATCTAAAATAGGACCTCCTGCTGAAAGAGAATATCCAGTTGAACCAGTTTGTGTAGCAAATATTACACCATCTGTTTGACATTTTAAAATTGGTTTATCATTCTTAAATATCTGCGCATAAAGAATCTTTGAGGTTTCTCCAGTAGAAATAACGATATCATTCAATGCATCTGGAAGTTTTTTATTACCTGCAGATATGGAAAGCTTTTTGGATTTCTCTATTTTGTATTTATTATCTAAAACCTTTTCTATGGCAATGAGTGCATCTTTTGGTTCAACTTCTGTAAGGAATCCCCTTACTCCCATGTTAATAGCTAGGATTGGAGGTTGGGGGTTGGGAGTTAAAATTCCTGCTCTGAGAATTGTTCCATCACCCCCTATGGTAATAATAAAATCCGTTTTCATTTTTGCAAGGGGAGCAAATCTTCGGGATTTATTCATTTTTTTAGAGAGACTATCCTCTATGAAAACTTCTAATCCTTTCTCTTCTAGATATTCTGATATTTTATTAGCCAGAATTATTGCTTGAGTTTTGTCATACCTAGCAACAATTCCTACTTTTTTAAACAATTTTTTCATTTCTCACTTTCCTAGGTTGGTTATTCTATGACCATTATTCTTCTAGTGTTTTTTATAATATCCTCTTTGTGTGTTTCTAAGGGTTTTCTTTCTATTCTTTTATATTTATCTTTTAGGAGATTTCTTCAACTGTTCCTCGTTAAATTTATTTTTCCTTATCTGATTTTACTAAAAAAAAATCAAAATATCGGTTTGTTTGGCAAACAGACATTCTTTCTAAAAATGTAGGGGCCAGTTAGCGTTGAGTAACGCCTTACAGCTTCTTTATTTTTAGGTAGATGTCAACGATAATTTTTATTGTTCCGATCTACGACATGGAGGGTTTCTCCAAACCTTTCTAGATGGAAAAAAAGTTAACTTTTTTTTATTTTAAAATATAAATTGATTTAAATTTAAAACAATGGCAAGTTTTTTATTATAAAAAGTATATTTTTGGTTAAGGCGATTTATTTGTCTAACATGAATAGTCTTTTGAAGTCAAATGAAAGAGTGTTGTGGAGTGGTAAACCTGTAAAAAACGCTTTTATAGCCACTGGCCTGGTGCCTATTCCATTTGGATTGGTTTTTTTGATATTCTCTCTTTTTTGGGTGTTTTCAGCATATTCTGCAGGAGCGCCAGGGTTTTTTACTTTGTTTGGGTTACCTTTTGTTCTTATTGGGATTGGATTGACTTTTGGTCCTTCGATATGGCAACTCTTGAGGTATCGCAATACAGAATACGCGATTACTAATCAGCGTGTAATAACTCAAACTGGAGCTATTGGCTTGGACACAAGATTTGTTGATTTCGACAAGATTCAAGAAGTCTATGTAAAAATCGGTTTTTCCGATAAGCTTTTTGGAACAGGAAGTGTTTATGTTTTAACTGCAGGTTCAAACCTTTTTGGCTATAGAGGGCGATCTGGGTATGGATCTGGTGGCATGCGTCCTAGTCTGGCAGCCTTGAGAGAACCTTATAAAGTACAAAAAATTCTTCAAGAAGCTATAGAGACCGGAAAAAAGCCTTAAAAAAGTCAACGATAATTTTTATTGTTCCGATCTTTGACATGTTTATCTAGTTTGTATGTAAGAAAATAAAATTATCTGTGATATTGATTCTTTTATTTTTATCAATGTCAATTTTGGTATTTTGGATTTACTTTCGATTATGTCGTAATAATATATTACATTGATTCTGTAATCGTCTTCTGATTCACCAGTGTATGTTTTCCGAACAGATTCACGAGTAACAAAAATACAAGAAGGATTAAGCAAACCAAACCAAGCTCTACCCTATCAAGAGTAGACATGCGCAACAAATTTGATAGATGTTTAATCTTTACTTTTATATGAGTTCCACGCTTCTGCAATCATAAACATCGATGCAATGAAAAAAATCGCAGAGTTTATAGTTATCTGTCCATCTGGGAGTCGGCTACCATCGGCTGTCCAAATGAAAAAAGTCATAAAATGAATTATTGCTACACCAAACATAATCCAACTTACAAGTCTTAAACCCGGAATCCCAATAATGTTCAAATCTTTTCTAATATTCTTGCCAGCAGATTATGCAAGTGGAACGGTAATTACATAACACAATATTTTGAGAAAACAGGAAGCCATATTAATTGCTGAGTCAGTTCCATGAGTCGCTTCAGCTATAATACCTAAAAGATAACCTATGATTGATAATATTAGGCTTAATATTATTTTTAGTTTGACCATCTTATTTACACGTTCTCCGATTGTGGCTTTTTTGGGAAGAACTTTCTATAGGGAAGGAGAAGTCCAATCAGCGTTATGATC
Organism: miscellaneous Crenarchaeota group-6 archaeon AD8-1; assembly: GCA_001273385.1. Taxonomy (GTDB): domain Archaea; phylum Thermoproteota; class Bathyarchaeia; order Bathyarchaeales; family Bathycorpusculaceae; genus AD8-1. The sequence continues at coordinate 124,389 of LFWW01000002.1, forward strand.
ATAATTGGGATCGACTCCAACATCAAATAGGCGTCACCAACATAGCTAGCGTTATAGAGTGCCCTGCTCAATAAGAGGATAGGTACGAGCCACATGGTGTACCAAGCCCATTTTTCTCCCTTCTGGTAGCCTGTTATGGTAATCGCTATAACGAGAAAGGGCCAGCTCATTTTGAGCAAACCCAATGCTCCGTATAGCCACCGAACCATGTCAGTGGCTTCAGGGTTCAAAGTTTTGAGTTCATTCCAGGACATGCCTGTGATAACTTGAGAGTCGGTCTCAGCCAATCCGTCTGGAAAGAATAATTGCATAAACCCTACTACCACCCACAACACCCCTAGACCTAAGAAAATAATCCATGCATATTTTTCGTATACTCTTTCCATTAGATTTGAATCTCCTGATATTGGGGGGTATCTTACTATTTGTATGTAATATTTTTCCACTGGATTTTTTTCTATTTTTTAGAGAATGTCTATTTTCTTGTATTTTTTAGCATCAATTATGGGTATATTCCCCTTTTTTTTACGCGAAAATATGCGTACTCGTGTTTTCCTACTGTCTGATTAACTGGTAAAGTAGAATATAGAAAATCTGTTTAAACAATTCTTTGTATGATTTAGTGATTTAATAACACTCAAAAAATGGCAAGTAAAATTTCGGTGGATTGTGCGTCTATTCACCATGATAGAAGCCTCCTCTTTCTGTCATTGGATCGATTTGAAGCCTTTATCCTTTGTAATTTCCACTCGGTTGGCGCGCGCCAAACTCCCTTTTTTGATTGATTTTGACCTTTTGTTTAGAGTTTTTGTCCGCAAGAAAAAAGGAGCATGAAATTGAAAAAGTAATAAAGGTACCGAAAACTCGATCCTAAATCTATATATGGATGTTATTTAAAACTTTATTTAGATCGCAAATTGGTGGGAAAATGAGTAAACCAGTTGAAGTTGGTAGTTTAAAAGTTGGAGGCTATATGGTAATCGATGACCAACCTTGTAAAATTGTAAGTATAACCAAATCAAAGCCTGGAAAACATGGTGCTGCTAAAGCAAGAATAGTTGCTATAGGCACATTTGACGGAGTTAAAAGAAGCATCGTTAAACCTGTTGATGCAAATACAGATGTTCCATTGGTAGATAAAAGAGTTGGACAAGTTTTTACTCTTAATCCAAACAGTGTGCAAATAATGGATCTTGAAACATATGAGTATTTAGACGCTACTTATCCAGATGATGAATCTATAAAAGATAAATTGGAGGTAGGAACTGAGATAGAATATTGGAAAATATTGGGACGAATAAAAATCGTTAGAGCTAAGTAATAATTTTTTGTAGAAATAACTCTTTTTTATTTAAACTTATAATGAAATTAATATTATATTTGCATATCCAATTTTATGATTTTTTATGTAGGTTGAAAACTCGATGATTCTCAAAATTTATAAGCTCTAAAAATCTTAAACAGAAAATTAATTTACCGTTATAATTTTTTGCAATATCTATTTAAATAGGATTTAGTTGGTAAAAGATCGGAATGAAATTATGGTTTTAGATCGATTAGGGTCTTCTCTTTATGGAGCATTAAAAAAAGTTTTCAAAGCATCAGTTGTGGATGAAGCTTTAGTGAAAGAACTCGTTAGAGATATCCAAAGAGCCCTTCTACAATCAGATGTTAATGTTAATCTTGTACTTGATATTTCTAAAAGAATAGAGGAAAGAGCATTAAAAGAACGAGTTCCTCCGGGAATAGCTAGAAGAGAGCATTTAATAAAGGTAGTTTATGAAGAATTAACACGTTTTGTCGGTGATAAGACTGTTCCAATTAAATTAGAACCTGGAAAAAGAAAAATTTTAATGCTAGTTGGAATACAAGGGTCAGGAAAAACCACAGTCTCCTCAAAACTTGCTCGTTATTACCAAAAAAAGGGATTGAAACCAGCCTTAATTTGTGCTGATACCTATAGGCCTGGAGCTTTTGCTCAATTACAACAATTAGCAAAACGAATAAACATTCCTATTTATGGCGACTTGAAAGCGAAAGATCCTCTAAAAGTGGTTTTTAAAGGAATTAACCTCTTTACTGACAAAGATCTTATAATTATAGATACTGCAGGACGACACAAAGAAGAACGTGAACTTATTAAAGAAATGAACCTTCTTGAGAAAAAAATTAAGCCTGATGAAGTAATAATGGTAATTGATGGTACAATTGGTCAACAAGCTCTTCTTCAAGCCAAGAACTTTCATGAAAATACCCCTATTGGCTCTATCATAGTAACAAAATTAGATGGTTCTGCGCGAGGAGGTGGCGCTCTATCAGCTGTAGCTGCGACAGGTGCTCCAATAAAATTTATCGGTACAGGTGAAAAAATAGCTGATCTTGAACAATTTGTTCCATCTAGATTTGTAGGTCGTTTACTAGGAATGGGTGATTTAGAAACTCTTTTAGAAAAGGTTCGAGAAGCTGAAATTAAAGTTCCTAAGAAAAAAGCAAAAGCGATTCTTAGTGGAAAATTTACCCTTACAGATATGTATGAACAGTTTGAAGCTGTAAAAGGTATGGGTCCTTTTAGTAAAATTTTTAAAATGTTACCTGGTATGTCCTATGAAATTCCTGAGGAAATGATGAGTACTGCTGAAGACAGATTAGAAAAGTGGCGAGTTATTATCCAATCTATGAGAGTTGAAGAAAAAGAGAATCCTAAACTTCTAAATTCTTCTAGAGTTAGGAGAATTGCTAGAGGTTCAGGTACAACAGAAAAAGAAGTTAAAGACCTTCTAAAGCAATACGTAATGATGCGAAAAATGTTGAAAATGTTCAAAAGGAAAAAGAAATTGCCCTTTCTTAGTAAAGGTTTTCCGGCTGGTTTCAAGTAGGCTTCAGGTTATGGAACTCTTAATAAATGCATTGGAAATGCTAAATAAATATCCTTTATGCGATCATTGTCTAGGAAGACAATTTGCTCTTTTGGGTTATAATATAGAAAATAATGAACGCGGCAAGGCACTTAAACTTGCTCTAGTTCTACAATCAAACCAATTCTATTCTGAAAGGAATCAACAAGGCTATGATATTCTCAATATGTTAATGGTCAATGGTTTATCTCAAGTAGCAAAAGATACACTTGAATATTTAGAAAAAAATGTCATTGATGTAAGCAAAATTCAAAATTGTTTTTTGTGTGACAATAAATTTCAATCACTAGAAAATATAATTCTAATAATTCTTGAATCTATTACAGGTTATGATTTTGAAACTTTCCTAGTGGGTATCGAATTACCTGTTGAAATTGAAGAAAGAAATGATGAATTCAAAGCCTTATTTAACGTTGTTTATGGAGAGAGCCTTCGTCATGAATTTGCTCGATTAATAGGGAAAAAAATTGCTGGCCTGACTAATAAAATTCCTGAATATGCGAATCCTGACATTCAAATAATAGTAAATCCGTTTACAATGAAAATCCGTCTTCAAGTAAATCCTTTGTTTATTGCTGGACGTTATAAGAAATTTGTTAGAACGCTTCCTCAATCAAAATGGTATTGTGTTAAATGTCGCGGGAATGGTTGTAGTAAATGTAATGGAACAGGCAAGCTGTATTCAGAATCAGTTGAAGAACTGGTTTCAGAACCGCTATTAGAAATCACAGACTGCGAAAAAACTATTTTCCATGCGTCAGGTCGAGAAGATATAGACGCTCTGATGCTTGGCGCTGGGCGGCCTTTTGTTATTGAGATTTCTAAACCTAAGAAGAGATTTCTAAATCTGGACTTGTTGATGAAAAAAATTAATAAAATAGCAGAAAAAAAAGTTGAGGTTTCAAATTTACAATATGTAAATAAAAATTTTGTAAGACAATTAAAAAAAGGCGAATCAGCAAAAAAAGAATATCGTGCCTTAGTTGAATTTGAAAATGAAATTTCCCAAGCTTCTATGGCAATATTAGAAGACAAACTTGCAAAAATATCCATAAAGCAACAAACTCCAAAAAGAGTTTTACATAGACGAGCGGATTTAACGCGAGAAAGATACATATATAACCTTAATGTAAAAAGAGTGTCGCCTAAAAGAGTCGAGATCAAAATTCTCTGCCAAGGGGGACTCTATATTAAGGAATTGGTTTCAGGAGATGGAGGAAGAACAATGCCGAGTATTTCAAGTTTATTGGAAAACCAAGCGAAGACCCTGGAACTTGATGTTTTAAATGTTATTACAAATGATAAAAAATAAAGTGAAAATCAAATGACTGGTTCAAAAGGATATTTTACGGGAGCTCGTGGATTATTGAAGAAGCCAACCCGAGAGAAAGGCAAGCTAAATATTAGCAAGTTGCTTGCCAATTATGAGATTGGATCTCGAGTTATTATCAAGATGGATTCAAGTGTTCAGAAGAGTTTACCTCATAAACGGTTTCATGGAAAAATTGGTATTGTTCTTGAAAAACGTGGAAGAGGATACGTTGTGAAAGTGCCTAAAGGGGAGTCTTTTAGTCACATAATCGTTAGATCCGAGCATTTGGAACCCTATAGAGGATAATTAAAAATGAATACAAGAGAACTAAAAGAAAAAAATCTTACTTTGCCCCAAGTAAAGAAATTATTAAATTCTATTGGCGAGGAAAATTTAGATCAGTTTCAACGACGCACTTTGGACTATGTAAATAAATTTACAAAAATTAAGCTAGCTGACTCTAAAAAACTTAGAAAAAAACTAGTAAAAGATTTTGATCTTGAGCCTTCTGAAGCTGTTCAAGTTATAAATTGTATGCCCCAGAATATTGACGAGTTGCGTGTTTTTCTATCTGGGGGTAGAAAAATAATTGAAATTGCAAAATTAGAATCAATTATTGCACTGTTGAATGAAAATCGAATAACTCAATAATTTTATTTTAACTAAAGTATTTTTAAGCAGTATTAATCAATAAGGATACGGATAGAGATCGCTATGGAAAAGCGGTACGAGGAATATGCTTATGTGTTAGATTTCTTGGTTCATGGAAGGCCGGGATTTAGGTCGAGCGGAAGAACAACTTATAGAGCTGGCGCTCTAATTCAATGTGTTGGTGAATACTTTTTTACTTTACTAGAAGCCTTAGTTAAGGAAGATCTATTGTTCAAACCTAGTGATCGGGTTTATGTGGGCAAAGCTTCACGTGATGAAGTTACTTATATAATAGGAAGGATCGGTTTTGATGAATTGACTGCTTCGGCTAAAGCTGAACTTCCTGGAGTTATTGCTAATATAGTTCAAAATAGGGAAAAGTGGTTTGTAACTTTCTTTAACACAGCAAGAGCAATTACTCCAAGGATGCATGCTCTAGAATTAGTGCCTGGGATTGGCAAAAAGTATATGTGGCAAGTTATCAATGAACGTGAACGCCGTCCTTTTTCAAGTTTTGAAGATTTACACCAAAGAACTGAATTGCCTAATCCTGTTAAGCTTGTAGTAAAAAGAGTTTTGGAAGAGCTTGAAGGAGACACTAAGTATCGATTATTTACTCGAGTTCATTAAAAAATAAGGCATGAGTTTTGGTATTTTTCAAAACACAATCACTTCTCAAAGATTTTGGAATTGTTCCAAATAAAAAAATGGGACAAAATTTCATGGTTGATTTCTCGATATTTCAAAAACTCAGTGAATATGCTTCACTATTAAATATTGATACTGTGTTAGACTGTGGAGCTGGATTAGGTTTTCTAACAAAATTTTTGGCAAAGAGATGCAAAAGTGTTTTGGCAGTTGAAAAAGATTACAATCTGATAAAAATTTTAAAAAAACAATTAAAATCTTTTAATAACGTATCCATAATTAAAGGTGATCTTCTAACAGTCGATTTACCGAAATTTAATAAAATAATTTCAATACCTCCCTATTATTTATCTTCAGATTTAATACAATGGCTATTTAGACAAAAATTTAATTGTGCAGTAATGATAATGCAGGACGCTTTTGCAAAACGTCTATCTGCTAGTCCAAATTCAGATGATTATAGTTGGCTAACAGTCTTTACCCAATATTACGGTAAAGTAGATTTATTGGATATTATTCTTCCAGAAAAATTTTATCCTAAACCAGATATAGCTTCTAGAATTGTCCGAATAACTCCTTTGGACTCAAAATTTTTAAAAGATGACCAGCTACACTTGTTTAATCTTTTTATAAAACATCTATTTGTTAATAGAAATAAGAAATTGATTAATCCTGTTCATTCTTTTCTGAAAACCAAATATAACTTTTCAAAAATAGAAACCCAAAAATTCTTGTTATCTTTTTCTTTCCGAGAAAAACGTGTTAGACAATTAATGGTTAAAAATTTTGGTGAATTATTCGATGCAATCCCGAAATAGAGAATTTATTTTTCATGATTTCAAATTTATCGTAAATGAAAATGTGTATCTTCCTGCTGAGGACTCTTTTCTTTTGGCAGAAAAACTCGATGTGAAAAAAGATGAGAGAGTATTAGATATGGGTACAGGTTGTGGATTGCTTAGTATTTTATCTGCTAAAACATCTAAAAATGTAGTTGCAGTTGATATTAATCCATATGCTATACGTTGTGCCAAAAAAAATGCTAAATTGAACAACGTAGTACATAATATTTCATTCATTCAAGGTGATTTATTTGCCCCTTTTAAAGAAAAAGAGTATTTCGACTTAATTCTATTTAACGCTCCTTATTTGCCCGAAAAGGAACAATCTTCTATTTCTTGGATAGAACGGTCTTGGGCAGGTGGATTGAATGGCAGAAAAGTAATAGATTCTTTTCTTTTAAGAGTTGGTGATCATCTTTCAAAGAAAGGACGATTTTTTCTTATACAATCTACGCTATCCAATATAAATACAACCCTTCTTCGTTTAAATGAAGAACAACTAACAGTCAAAATAATAGCTGAAAAGAAACTTCCTTTTTTTGAAAAATTAGTACTTATTGAAGCAAAATTAAATTGATTTTCTTCGGCTTTATTATAAACTATTAACTTGCTTTTTAGGTAATAACATAATAAAAAAATTTTTCTAGTTCTCTATTTCTGGAATATGTGAATTTCTCTGCCAGTCTTATGTCTTTTAGAAATATCTACTAAAGATTTATTTTCCCATATTTTCACGGTTTTTATAGCCGATTTTCTAAAAAAGTCTTTGTTAAATGGAAAAACTCTTTTAAATCCGGCTTTTCCAGCTTTCTCTTCAATATTCATTTTTAGGAAATTTCCCGATCGTGTTCTTAAATAAGGCGAAACAAAAACACATCGTCCATTTTTCTTTAATATTTTATATGATTCTATTAAAAACGCACTATAAATTACATCAAGTTTATTAATTATTTTTTGAGCATAAGCATTAGTAGGAACCTGTTGCAATGCAGGTCCTAAATCTGGTTCTGTTACTATACAATCAATTTCTTTATATCTAATTTTTCCTGAAAGATTTCGGACATCTCCTAGCATTACTCTAAAATCGTGTTCTTGGATTTGATAATTATTAATTAACCATTCTAAATTTTTTTCACTTGCTCTAATGCACCATGGATTTATATCAATTCCAATTACTTTTGATCCATTTAAAGCTCCTTCTAGAAGAATCGATCCTACTCCACAAAAAGGATCAAGAAGAATGTTTTTTCTATCACACAAAGCCAAATTTATTAAAATTCTTGCTATTCTAGGAGGCATTGCAAAAATTTTACGTTGAATAGGTTTTTCTATATCTCTTTTCTGGAATTCAAAAGGATTATGTACAGCTTTGGTAGTGGATAACCAAGTTTGGTTTTCATTAGTACTTATAATCAATTCTCCATTATTATCAATTAATCTTTTTTTTATAACTTCTACATGACTAAGTTGCGGGTTTTTTCTATTTTTCGAAAACCCCATAAATCTAGATTTTTTTCCTTGTTCAGCTAATTCTTCCTTTATTACTTTTCCAAAGAATCTTTGTATTCTTGTAGATATTTTTCCCAATTTTTTTTCTGAGCAATAAATGCTTACTCCAAAAAAGGTTTTTTTTTCCGAACTGACTAAATTATCAATTATTTTGGTTTTTTCTAAGATTATGTTTCTTATCTTTTTTTTTGAAATTTTATCTTTGTTAAGAATGGCCTCTTTTAAGTAAGCTGTTCTAAAAGAAGTTTCAATTTCTCCTATTTTTATGGCTCCACCTAAAGCATTAATAACTGATGGATTAATCTTTTTTTCAAGTTGAATCACAAAAAACTCTTTTGAAAAATAATTAACATAAAATTTATGATTTTTTATTTCTAAAAATGCTATTAATTCTGCTAATGACAGCTTCCAATTTTTTCCCGGAATGACAATGATTGAATACATTTATCTTTCTCTTCTAACCTCTTACATTTCTTCTTTAGTTCCTAATAGATTAACTATCTACCTATATAATTAAGAAAAAATGTTAGTGAATGTTCAAATAATCCTTGAAAAGGGTTGCATACTGTTTAAATATTTCTACTAAGGTATGCTAAAAAGGGATGTTCTATGCATGCAAGAAATTATCGGCCTGTTAGAGGACAAGCTTATACCCGCAAAAAGTTTGCCAAAGGTTTTCCTCCACCTAAAATTGTGAAATTCACAATGGGTGATGCCCAGGCAACCTTTGAATATGAAGTAAACCTAATTGCTTTGAAACAGGCTCAAATTCGTCATTCAGCGCTTGAAGCAGCTAGAATTGCTACAAATCGTATTCTCAATGATGAATTAATTAGTGAATATTTTATGAGAATTCGTCCTTATCCTCACATAATTCTCAGAGAAAATAAAATGATTTTTGGTGCACATGCTGATAGGCTTCAACAAGGGATGCGAAGATCTTTTGGAAGTGCGATAGGTACTGCAGCAAGAGTAAAACCTTCTCAAATACTTATTACAGTAAAAGTAAATGAAAATGGAATAGAAACAGCTAAAAAGTCTCTTAAGAGAGGCAGTTCAAAACTTCCAATTCCATGTAATATTACAGTTAAAGAAATTTTGCCAAAAAAAGATCCAGATAAACAACAACCGGAGCTATAATGAATTTGATCAAACCTAATAATAAATTGATTTTATGGTTTGATGAATTACGAAATACTGACGTTCCCATAGTTGGAGGCAAAAACGCAAGCTTAGGAGAAATGATACATGCTGGAATGCCAGTTCCTCCAGGTTTTGCTATTACTGCATATGCTTATGAAATGTTTATAAAAAAAACAAAAATTAACAAGAAAATCTACTCTATAATAAATCAAACGATTAAAGATCATAATAATCCAAAACAATATGACGTTGCATCAAAAGAAATTCGAAAATTAATTGAAAAAACCCCAGTTCCAAAAGAAATCTTCTCTGCTGTAAAGGCAGCTTATGAAAAACTCAATAAAAAAACCAAAGTTAAGAATTCATTTGTAGCTGTGAGATCAAGTGCTACAGCAGAAGATTTGCCCGATGCTTCTTTTGCAGGACAACAAGAGACTTATTTGAATGTGAAAGGTTCAGCTGATCTTCTTGATAAAGTTGTAAAGTGTTGGTCAAGTTTGTTTACCCCTAGAGCTATCTTCTATCGCAACGAGAAAGGGTTTGAACATGATAAAGTTTTTATTAGTGTTGGGGTGCAGAGAATGGTTAATTCTAAATCTGCTGGTGTTATGTTTTCAATTAATCCTGTTACCGGTAATAGAAATGAAATTATAATTGAAGGTAATTTTGGATTAGGTGAAACTGTGGTTTCAGGCGCGGTTAATCCTGATGATTTTATAATTGATAAGGAAAATCTGAGAATAAAAGAAAGAAGAATTGCAAGAAAAACAATTCAATATTTGCGTGATCCGTCAACTGGTAAAACCGTTCATCTGGATGTGCCTGAAGAATATCAAAGAACTCCTTGTGTATCTGATGAAGAACTTTACAAGCTAAGCAATTTAGCTCAAATAATTGAAAACCATTATCAAAAACCCATGGATATTGAATGGGCGATCGATAAAGACTTATCTTTTCCAAATAATATATTTGTGGTTCAGGCTCGCCCAGAAACTGTTTGGAGTACCAAAGAAATGGAAAACCAATCACAATTTATAGAAAAAAGCCCAGAAAAAGAGCTAAATATAGTTGCAAGAGGGTTAGCTGCAGGGAAAAGAGGCTATGGTATAGGAATGGCAAAGGTTGTCATGAGTCCAGAAGAAGCATCAGGAACTATGAAGAAAGGGGATATTCTTGTGACAGATATGACTAACCCAGATTTTGTTCCTTTTATGAAAATGGCATCTGCTATTGTAACTGACAAGGGTGGAATAACTTCTCATGCAGCTATTGTTAGTCGTGAACTTGCTATTCCTTGCGTTGTAGGTACAGAGAATGGTACTCAAGTAATCAAAACCGGTAAAGAATATACTGTTGACTCAAGAAATGGGATAATTTATGCCGGTATTCTAAAGGAAGCTAAAGAATCTAAAGAATCACAAGCGACAATTTCAATTTCACATGCGGTTCCTGTCACCGCTACAAAAATATACATGAATTTAGGTGTTCCTGAAAAGATTAATGATTATAAGAATCTGCCTTTCCAAGGCATTGGTTTAATGAGAACTGAATTTCTTTTGGCAAGTTCGATTGGCGAGCATCCATTGAATTTTGTTGAAACTGGAAAAAGTCAAGAATTTGTTGACAAAATGGCAAAAGGAATTTCAATGGTTGCTAGAGCTATTCAACCTCGTCCTGTTGTGGTCCGATTAAGCGATTTTAAAACAAATGAATACAGAGAACTCAAGGGTGGCGATAAGTATGAGATTGTTGAAGAGAATCCAATGCTCGGTTGGAGAGGTTGTAGTAGGTATATCAGCAAATGGTATAAGGAAGCTTTTCGTCTTGAATGCAAAGCTATCAAGAAATGTCGATCAGACTGGCGTCTAAAAAATGTATGGGTAATGCTTCCCATGGTGCGTACTCTTTGGGAAGCCAAGAAAGTACTTGAAATAATGAAAGAAGAAGGATTGGAAAGATCTCTTGATTTCAAAATATGGTTCATGGCTGAAACCCCATCAATAGCAATTATGGCTGATGAATTCTCAAAACTTGTTGATGGTTTTTCAATAGGATCCAATGATATGACTCAGGGTATTCTGATGATTGATCGTGACTCTGAAAGATTGGGTCAAATGGGCTATTTTGATGAGAGAGATCCTGCTGTGAAAAGAATAATTGCACACTTAATTCGAGTGGCACACGAAAATGGCTGTACAGTTTCAATATGTGGTGAAGGACCATCAAATTTACCCGATTTTGCAGAATTTTTAGTTCGGTTGGGTATTGATAGTATATCGGTAAATAATGATGCTTTGGTTGATACAAAAAATCATGTAGCAAGTATAGAACAAAAAATAATTCTTGAACATTTAGCTGAACAATCTAAAGTTCTTAATCTCTCAAATTCTGAAAAATCTAAATCAAATGATGTTTTGAAATTTTAAATTAGTTCCTATTTTTTTTAGTTTAATTCTAAAATCGTGTAGGTCATGAAGAACTTCGATTTTGAAGAAGAACGAATTCTGTCTGAAATTATTAAATATGATGCTAAGCGTGTTTTGATTCAGATGCCGCAGGGATTAAAATCTGAGAGTACTCGATTAGCTAAAACAATTGAAAAAATTGGTGTTCTTCCAATAGTATCTGCTGATCCTTGTTATGGTTCTTGTGATATAATTGACTTTAATACGAAACGATTTGGAATTGATTTAGTCTTTCACTTCGGGCATTCTGAAATGATAAAGAGTAATAAAATTCCAATAATTTATTTGGATGTTAAATCCAAAATTAAAATAGATAAAGTTGTAAAAGCCTCTCTTCCTTTTTTAAAAAAATATCTAAAAATTGGTTTGACTACTACTATTCAACATATTCAAACTTTAGAATCTGCTAAGGATCTTCTTGTTTATGCGGGAAAGGAAGTTCATATAGGTAAATCAAATAAAATGTTGCATTCCGGACAAGTTACGGGCTGTAATTATGATAATGTTAAGTCAATTGCCACAGATGTAGAATCATTTCTTTTTATTGGTGGCGGGTTCTTTCATGCTTTAGGAGTAGCTGTTAATACTTCTAAACCTACTATTCTAGCAAATCCTTTTAATCAAGAAATCCGTTTACTTGAAGAGCAAGCAAATAGACTGCTTAAACAACATTGGACTCTTATTCAAAAAGCGAAAAAAGCAAAAACTTTTGGAATTATTGTTGGCTTAAAACTTGGACAAGAAAATTTCAATACCGCATTAAGGATTAAAAAAATAATAGAGAAAAAAGGTAAAACTTCCATAATTATGTTTATTAATGAAATAAAACCAGGTGTCTTGATGGACTTCACATCTATTGATGCGTACATAAATACTGCATGTCCGCGAATTTCTTTTGATGCTCCTTCAAAATTTTTAAGACCAGTGTTAACTGTTAATGAATTTAAAGTTTTATCTGGCGAATACACATGGGAAGATATGATCAAAAGAGGATTATTCCAAAAATAGATCTGCAGAAATTCTTAAAGAAAATTATAGAACATCCAAATCCCAAAGCTGATTTAGAACAATATACCACACCAGTGTCAATTGTGGCAAATATTTTGTTTATGATAGAAAATTCAAATATTGATATCCATGGAAAAACTGTTTTAGATTTAGGTTGTGGTACAGGAAGATTTGCTATTGGCTCTTATTATTTAGGAGCTCAACAAGTTGTCGGTATAGATCTGGATAAAACTGCTATTAAGACGGCTCAAGAAACCTCTAAACGTTTGAATTTGGAAAATAATATAGATTGGATTATAGGTGATATTTCTGCGATTAGAGGTCATTTTGATACAGTTATTCAAAATCCTCCTTTTGGAATACAAAAAAGACATGCAGATCGTAAATTCTTGAAAAAAGCATTAGAAGTAGGAAAAAATGTTTATTCTATCCATAGTCACCCTTCATTCGACAAAAAATTAATTAAAATTCTTCGAAAAAATTCAGAAATTTTAATCCGGAGGCCCCCCTCTTCCTTTCTTAAAAAATACATTGAAGAGTATAATGGAAAAATATGTGGTGTTTATTCAATGCTAATGACAATTCCAAGGATGTTTAATTTTCATAAAAAAAGGAAATATTCCTTTATTATTGATTTATATTGGATAAAAAAACTTGATTAATTTTTTATTGTTTATCCGCTATTTTGTCTGTTAATGTATTAGATGATCAATCAAAAGGTTTATTGATAAGCGAATAAACTAAGGATATGCTCTTTAATTTATGCTTAAACAAGTGAAACTAAATGAGTTTAAAAAAACAAGAACATAAAAGTGGAAAATTGGTAGTACCAGGGGAACGTTTAGGTGTTATCGAAGAATTCATACCGGATTATGGAACTTTTGTTGAAGATGGGATAATATTTTCAAAAATTATTGGACGTGCTTTAATAGACTTGATCAGCAAGAAGGTTTCTGTTTATCCCTTAACCAAAAATCCAATATCCCCTAAAATGTCCTCTGTTATTGTTGGACAGGTGGGAAACGCTCAAACTGATAATGTTATTGTTAGAATTTTTAAAGTGGGTTCAAAAGCTATTTCTG